>QCFD01000005.1 GCA_003278445.1 Prochlorococcus sp. AG-363-B05 | reverse complement strand
GATTACCCACGATTCCTCAAGACTCACCTCTTGCATGTGGTGTTGGAGCGGGTGCTCATAGTGGTAGCAATGCGCTTTCTGGAGGTTGTGCAACGAAACTAAGTGAAAGATTAACCTTTAATGCAGCTGCTTCATTTATTCCTGCTCAACAGGACTACCAAGGTACAGATAACTCATGGTCAGGTCGTGCTGGTTTTGTGTTCAAGCTTGGCAAGATTAATAAACCAACTTTGATCAGCATGAAAGAAAAGAAAGCTCTGCAGACAAAAGTAGAGAGTTTAACAAGCAGAAATAAAAGTATTGAAGAAAAAAACAAAGAATTAGAAAATCGTCTTGCTCTACAAAATGAACGCCTAGAAAAGCTTGAAAAAATTGCACTTGGTCTTACCAAGTCAACAGATCTTGCAAGTATTGCTCCTTAATTATCTGAGAGTTTATTAATAGACAAGAGTAAGCAGTGTTGACTGACTCATCCACACTCAAAAAGATTAACTACTGGTGATGGAAAATGTTTAGGAACAAAATATCAATTCATGGGACATTCTAATCTCAATACAACAAGGCGGTACCTACACCTAATATTGGATGATTATGTAGAATCAATGCCAGCCTCTCTACAGCTAGCTAATGTAATCTAGTGAGTCTTCTGAGTACTGATTTGAGCACATTGGTTTACCGGAAAGGGTAAACGGCTTATAATTAGCACTCAAGGATCCCTGAGATCGCTTGCTATGACTGGGAGTGTGGCGGAATTGGTAGACGCACCAGACTTAAAATCTGTTGGCCGCTTTTTGGCCGTGGGGGTTCAAGTCCCCCCACTCCCATGATGTTTTGTATCTCGATTGTGTGTTTAATACCTGTTGGATTGATAGGTGCTGTTAATCCAATAATTGCATTATCTGCTTATGCGGTATTAGGGGTGATGTATTTATTGGTAGTTCCTTTATTTCTTTTTTATTGGATGAATAATCGTTGGAATGTTATGGGAAAGTTAGAACGCCTTTTTATATATGGACTTGTGTTTCTTTTCTTTCCTGGAATGGTTTTGTTTGCACCGTTTCTTAATTTAAGAATGAATGGAAAAGAGGAGTCTTGAATTTTGACAAGAGCACAGGTTTTTCAAATAGGTTTAACTGTTTTTGTTTTAGGAGGCTTGGGATATGAAGTGTTTCAGTTACTTGGATTTGAATCAATATCAGCTGGTATCGCAGCACAGTCAATATTAATTTTAATTATTTTTGCATGGACAGCTTCTTACCTTTTCAGAGTTTTTTCTGGGAACATGACTTTTATGGAGCAACGTAAAAGATACAGAGAGGCTTATGAAAAATTGACTGATGAAAAAATTAGAGAAAAGTTTGAGGCCATGACAGATGAAGAAAAAATAGAATTACTAAAAACCGTTGATGAAGAAAGTATTGAACAAACTTAATTTTTAATTACTAAATCTCAATAATTTTTTACTTTTAGGGATACAAAAATGATAAAAATGATAGATACACTAGGCATAGAACATTGAAAAGTACAAATATCAGTAGGTCTTTTTCCAAAATACAAAAGGAGAAAAGAATTGCACTAATGCCTTTCCTTATGGCAGGTGACCCTGATTTGGAAACTACAGCAAAGATTTTGTTAGAACTTCAGGGAAATGGCGCTGACATGGTTGAGCTAGGCATTCCATACAGTGATCCTTTAGCAGATGGACCGATTATTCAATTAGCTGCTTCTCGCGCTCTCTCTGCAGGAACTTCTCCTGACAGGGTTTTTAAAATGTTGTCAGAATTGAGAGACGATTTATCAATACCAATAATTTTATTTACTTACTCCAATCCACTTATTAATCGAGGTTTAGAAGAATTTTGCTTAGAAGCTTCGAAAGTAGGTGTCTCAGGACTTGTCGTTCCAGATCTTCCTTTAGAGGAAGCAGAAAAACTTTCTGAGATAGCTGAATCTAAAGGAATTGATTTGATTTTGTTAGTTGCTCCTACGACACCCAAGGATCGTATGAAAAAAATTGCCGAGACTTCTAAAGGATTTACTTATCTTGTAAGTGTTACTGGGGTAACGGGAGAAAGGTCTTCACTAAAAGATAATGTAGGATCTCTTGTTCAACAACTAAAAGATTCTTCATCTAGTCCAATTGCTGTGGGCTTTGGAATTTCGGATGTAAAACATATTGAACAAGTTAGAGAATGGGGCGCTGATGGCGCAATTGTTGGTAGTGCTTTAGTTAAAAGAATTGCTAATGCCTCGACCGAAATGAAAGTAGAAGAAGCTGGTTCTTTTTGTAAAGAACTTAGAGCTGCAACTAATTAATATTTTTTTAAATAGCAACAGATCAAGCTGAATGTTGAATTCTTTTCTATGTTTTATCTTGAGAAACTTTGTCTTTATTTAACTTGAAAACTATGGATCAATTTGTCCTTTGGGGGTCTTATTGTGAAGATGCTCTAATAAAGAGAACACCTTTTAGGGAAGAGCATCTTCAAAGACTCTCATTACTTAAGGAAAAAGGTATATTAATAACATTAGGACCGACAAAATGTAATAGATATGTTTTTGGGATATTTAAATCTGAGGACATTGAATATATAAGAAGTCTTATCAAAGAGGACGTTTACTGGAGAGAGGGAATATGGAAGGATTTCGAAATTTACTCCTGGACCCAAGCTTTTTGAGCTTGCTCCCAGACCCAATTAGCTACAATTTGATCGCCATTATCTCCTAGTTCATCTTCATACCCACTCATTATTCCTATCCCTTGTCTTGCTATCTTCGCGATAGCTTCTGGATTGTCAATTCCATTACGCTTTAATGATGGAATTTTTAAATTCTTTGATCTTCGTATTATGTTCCCGCCATTAATATGACATCCAGCACAATTGTTTTTGAAAAGATTTTCCCCTAATGCTGCCTCTATAGCATTTATCTCTTTAGGCAGACTTAGATAAAAAGATATAGTACATAAACTTATAAGAAGAAAATCTATTAATTTTAACAAAAAAATATTGTATTTTTTTTTCATAGGCCTAATTCTTAGTTATTGAAATTAATTTTTGAAAGGTCATCACAAATTTCGTCAAGAAGATCAAGTTGCCCAGAAGAATTTAATTCAAGTCTCTCCTTCCTTTCCCCAGCCTTATCGTTTGCCCATAGCTCTTCAACTTCACAAAGTCGAGCTGCAATTTTTGGAATTCCACCAGAGTTGTAATCTTTTTTTAAAGAGTCAATTAAATTGGGCATTCTTGCTGAAGGGAGATTAAGACTTTGGCAAAGTTCTGATTGGGTTTTTCCTGTTTGCCTTAACCAATCTTTGATAAGAATTATTAGATCTTCTTCTGTTTTTTTTGACCATCTATCTTTATTCATATTGGGAACCATTTTTCTAACTTACATTTTGCCCTGAATTTCATCTCTGGAGTAATGTGATGCTGCCAAAGACTGATTACAGCTGTTAGGGCGACAAGGTCATCGCTAAACCCAGAAGCAGGAATAAAGTCAGGAATTAAATCAACAGGAACAATTAAATAAGTAAGTGCTCCTATTATAGATATCCTCACCTGGGGAGGAGTTGAATTATCTATGATGAGTTCAAATCCCTCTAATGCAGGCAGCGCAACTGCTCTGCCTGCTCTTAATAAGATCTTTTTAAGTACTCCCTCGTTAATAACAGAACTTTCAAGTACTTCTGCTTCAAATACTTCTTGATTTGAGTGTCTTGAGCTACCCAAAATTAAATACTTTTTTCTAGAAGACCGTTTTGGAGCCCTGTCTTCCTTAATTTCCTTAGGGCACGTTGAACTACTTGTCTGCAATATTCTCTGCTGCAATTCATCTGTCTAGCTACCTCAGCTAAAGTTCTCCACTCATTTGTTCCATCTAATCCAAATCGAAGACTTAGTATGGTCCTTTCTTTGGGCGTGAGATTTGATTTATCTAATAAAGACCAAGCCGAGGCACTCCTCTCTGCTAATTCAGCTAATTCCATTGGTGGGACTTCTTCACTTGGAAGAAGATCAACAAGTTCAGAAGGATCGGCCTTTGATTTAACTGTACCTTGCAAGCTAACTGTGATACTTCTCAACTCGCAAGCAAGCAATTCTTCTACGTCCTCTAAAGGGATTTTCATTTGTATTGCTATTTGTTTTGTTGATGGATGAACTCCAAGTTCTTGCATTAGTCGAGACTTGGCAGCACGCAGTTTTGTTAGTTTTTCATTTATATTTACAGGAATTCTTATGGTTCTACTTTGTGTTGAAAGGGCTCTATTTAATCCTTGTCTAATCCACCAGTAAGCGTAAGTAGAAAATCGATGCCCCCTTGTTGGATCATATTTTTCAACAGCCCTTGTTAAACCTAACGTTCCTTCTTGAATTAAATCAAGTAGTTCAAGACCTTTCCCTTGATATCGCTTTGCTAAATTTACAACAAGCCTTAAATTTGCGGTGATCATTTTATTCTTGGCTCGCTCACCTGCTTTAAGTGTTTTCTTCTCTAGGCTCGTATATTCACACTCTCCTCCGTTGCCACTAGTTTGTTGACAGCGTTCATTAAGTGCAACCATTGCTTGCACTTTTCTACCCATTGTGAGTTCTTGCTCTGGTGTGAGCAATTCGTGTCTTCCTATCTCTCCAAGAAAGTCGCTTAAAGAACTCACGAGTTATCCCTCCTTGTTATTATTAACCTAGAGAAAAAATGTTTACTTTCAATAGGCGTAATAAAGTGTTCGGAATTTCTTATTTATCCTTTCTTTATTCTTAGTTCCTTAGATAGGTAAATTAAGCATTAAGATTTTTTTATAGATTACCTTTTTTGTTTTTCAGGAACCAAATTATTAAAATTGTTTTTTTACTCCTAAAATCTTTAATCCATTGTGATTAAAGACATTTATAAAAGATTTTTTTTGTCAATGAAACTTTTTAATGATTTTTTAGTCACTAATAATTTTTTTCAAGGCAATAGTTCCCATCTATGGAGATCTACAAATTAAAAAATATTTAATAAAAAATTTTGGTTTGTTTTTCTTTCTTTCAAGATTTTTTTTGATTTTGGCCCTTTTTTCTTTATGACAGAGTTTTATTTAGGCTGAATGACAAAAATTAAGAGATTATTGATTTCTTCTTGGTGCGCCTCTTCTTTTAACTAAAACTTTTAGAACATCTTCCCATGAAACGTTTTGATGGACTAAAGCAACCTGCAAGTGGAAGACTAGATCTGCCGCCTCATTGGCGATTGATAATGAATCTTTATCTTTACAAGCCATAATAAATTCTGCAGCCTCTTCTCCTATTTTTTTTAGGATTTTATTATCGCCATCTTTAAGAAGGCTATTTGTGTAGCTTCCTTCCTCGGGTTTGTTTTTACGATTTTCGATGACTTTGAATAATTCACTACAAGCGTCTGATGGAGGGTATATGTAGTCTTGATTTGTTTCTAAATCTTTAAAGAAACAACTTCTTTTTCCTGTATGACAAGCAATTGAACCAATTTGTTCAATTGATAAAAGTATTGTATCTGAATCGCAATCAGTTCTAATACCTTTCAATTTCTGAAAGTGACCACTTGTTTTACCTTTATGCCAAAGTTCTTTCCTTGAGCGACTCCAATAGTGAACTTCGCCTGATTCTAATGTTTTAAAAAGAGACTCTTTATTCATCCATGCCATCATTAAAATAGACCCGTCGACCCAATCTTGTGCTATGGCAGGGATTAAGCCATTTTGATCAAAATTTAGATTATCTATAAAAGACATTTTAAATTAAGCCGATTTGGCTTTACAGCTTTAATTATCTAAATTTAGTACTCTATTTGTTTTTAATTCATCTTTTTATGACGATTAAAGATATTCCGTTTAATTGCTCAAAGCATTTTAGAGACTTTCCATGTTCTCATCGGCAATGGAAACATAAAGGTCACTGCCGTTATGTTCATGGATATAGTCGAAGCTTTACTTTTTTGTTCGCTTCAAACAAACTTGATGAAAATGGCTTTGTTGTCGACTTTTCAAGTCTGAGTCTTTTAGAAGTGAAATTAAAAGAACATTTTGACCATACTTTCCTTGTTAATTTTGATGACCCTCTTCTTGAAACATGGAAAAGACTTCACTCTGAAGAAGTCTTGGATCTTAGGATTATGGAAAATGTTGGGATGGAATCAACTGCACAGTTGATTTGGGGATGGGCCAATGATTTATTATTTTCAAGAGAGCAAGGTAGAACATGTTGCTGGAAAGCAATAGCTCATGAAAATGATATCAATTCTGCTAGCTATGCTTTCTGGCCTGAATGGTTTAAGTCTTTTTAGAGTAAGGATT
Organism: Prochlorococcus sp. AG-363-B05; assembly: GCA_003278445.1. GTDB lineage: Bacteria > Cyanobacteriota > Cyanobacteriia > PCC-6307 > Cyanobiaceae > Prochlorococcus_B. The sequence continues at coordinate 40,932 of QCFD01000005.1, read as the reverse complement.
TATCCTTAATTATGATTAGTTGTTATCAGCGTTATATTTTTTAGTTAAAGATTAGTTTTGACTTTACATTCTCTATCTTAATAGTACTTCCTTCTTTATATTTGCCTTTAAGAATATATTTTGCTATTTCACTCTCTAATTCTTTTTGTATAACTCTTTTTAATGGCCTTGCCCCATAGCTTGGATTGTATCCAAGCTCAGTAATAAATGTAAGAACATCATTATTTACTTCAAGATTGATTCCTTTTGACTCCAATCTCTCTCTCAATAGATTTAATTGCAAATCAACTACTTTAAGTAGTGTTTCTTTTTGAAGTGGTTCGAAATTTATTATTTCATCAAGTCTATTAAGGAACTCTGGCCTAAAATGAGATTTGAGTTCATTATTAATAAGTTCATCTATGTTTGTAGAGTGATTATTGGCTATTTCCTTATTGCTAATTAATTGGCTTCCTAAATTACTAGTAAGAATAATAATAGTATTTTTAAAGTTTGTTGTTCTACCTTGCCCATCTGTTACTCGCCCCTCGTCAAGAATTTGTAGCAATATATTGAAAACGTCTCTATGTGCCTTTTCAATTTCATCGAATAGTAAAACGCAATAAGGTTTTCTTCTGATTGATTCGGTTAATTGGCCACCTGCTTCATATCCAACGTAACCAGGAGGAGCTCCAATTAAACGACTTATTGAATGCTTTTCCATATATTCAGACATATCTATTCTAATAAGTGCATTTTCACTATCAAAAAGTTGAGAGGCCAAGGCCTTAGATAATTCTGTTTTCCCAACACCTGTTGGCCCTAAAAATAAAAAACTTGCTATTGGTCTGCTCGGATCACTAAGCCCAGTTCTTGATCTTTGTATTGCAGAAGAGATGGATTGAACTGCTTTGTTTTGACCAATAACTTTTTTCTGAAGCTCAGATTCAAGATTGAGTAATTTTTCAATTTCAGTTTGAGCGAGTTTTTTAACTGGAATAGAAGTCCATTTCGCAATTATTTCTGCTACATCATCAGCTATAACTTCTTCTCTCAAAAGTGAGTTCTCGGAATTTTTAGAAGAATTTTTTAAATTACTTTCTTTAGATTTTAAATTTTCATGAAAATCAGCAAGAGTGCCATACTCAAGTTCTGCTGCTCTATTGAGATCATAATTCCTTTTTGCTTTTTCTATTTCTAGTTGAACTTTCTCAATTTCCTCTTTAAGTGTTGAAATTTCTTCGATGGACTCTTTTTCTTTTTCCCATTTTTTATTTACTTCAATTTGACTTTTAGTTAGTGAAGATAGTTCTTTAGTAATTAATTCCAGTCTTTCTTTACTTGAAGTGTCTGATTCGCCCTCCAATGATAACTTTTCCATTTCAAGTTGGATGATTTTCCTATCAATCTCATCAATTTCTTCTGGTTTTGATGTGATTTCCATCTTTAAACGAGAGGCTGATTCATCGATTAGATCAATTGCCTTATCTGGTAAAAATCTCTCGGAGATATACCTATCACTTAATACTGCTGCAGCTATTAGAGCATTATCAGAGATGCGAACGCCATGATGAACTTCATATCGCTCTTTCAGTCCACGTAAAATTGAGATTGTGTCTTGAACTGAAGGTTGCTTTACAAGTATTTGCTGAAATCTTCTTTCAAGCGCAGGGTCTTTTTCAAAATTTTCTCTATGTTCATTTATTGTAGTTGCTCCAATACATCTTAATTCACCTCTGGCAAGCATTGGTTTTAGGAGATTACTCGCGTCCATTGCTCCTCCACTGGCTCCTGCACCAACAACAGTATGAATTTCATCGATGAATAAAATTATTTTCCCTTCTGAATCAGTAACGTTTTTCAGAACAGACTTAAGCCTTTCTTCAAATTCACCACGGAATTTTGCGCCTGCAATAAGTGCTCCCATATCCAAGGAGATTAGTTGACGGTTCTCAAGGGCTGCTGGGACATCACCATTGATAATTCTTTGTGCTAAACCTTCAATAATTGCTGTTTTACCTACTCCAGCTTCACCAATTAAAACTGGATTGTTTTTAGTCCTTCGGCTAAGTATTTGAATGGTTCTTCGAATTTCCTCATCTCTTCCAATTACAGGATCTAATTTTCCATCTCTTGCAGCAGCAGTTAGATCTTGGCCATACTTCAGCAGAGCTTCATAGTTAACTTCAGCATTTTTTTTAGTCACTTTTTTGTCACCCCTAATAGCATTAATAGCCTCGATAAGACTATCTTTGTTGATTCCATTTTGTATTAACAATCTATGGCAAACTCTTTCATCATCAAATAGGGAAATCACTAAATGTTCAGTTGAAATAAAACTATCATTGAAAGAGCGTTTAATATCTTTTGCTTTTGCAATTGCCAGAGATATATTTTTCCCAAAGAAAACAGATTCTTGAGCTTTTTGCATTTTTGGTTCATTTTTTATAAATCCTTCTATATTAATAAGTAGATTTTTTCTTGATCCACCAGACATATCAATTGCTTTGATGGCAAGTTCGTTATTTTTTATAAGAGAATAAAGAAGATGTTCTGTTTCTAAAGTTTGATGGCATTCACTTATTGCTAAATCTTTTGCATCAATGATTCCTTGCAATGCCAGGTCTGTGAAATCATCAGGATTTACCTTCATACTTAAGATCACTTAAGATTTTTTTATCTTATATTCAAACCACAATTATACTAATATATTAAAAACGATTTTTAATAAGTTTGAAAAAGTAATTTTCAATATTAGTTTTATAGGATTTGGTTCGTAAATATTTTTATTTATTTTAATGGATTTATTCTACTTTTGTTATACCAAAGTTCAAATTGAGTAGATGTTTTATCGTACTTTAAATCTTCTAATGTAATGTAATATCCATACTTTTTTGCGAGCAAGATTAAATCTTTTGACGTTTTACATTGCAATAGTTTCTCTTTTACAAGAATATTATGCTCAACAGTTTTGACAAAATTCTTAAATTCTTTTCTGCTCATCCTTGTGCATAACTAACAAATTAATTGTATTTCTGTATCTAGTTTTTTCAACAAAAAAAGATGGGGTATCCCCCATCTTTTAATGAAATTTTTAAAAAGTTTAGTTAACTACGATTTTCCCAACCATACCGGCTCCTCTATGAGGCTCACAGTAGAAGTCATATGTTCCAGCAGAACTAAATGTTCTTTCCCATGATTCACCTGGAGCAAAAGCTAAGTCTGGGTGGCTAAGATCATCATTACCATCAAATACAGCATTATGAGGGGCTAGTTTGTTGTTGACAAACTTAACGGTATCACCGGCACTTATATTTACAGTGCTCGGCTCAAAAGCAAGCATTCCTGCATCAGTACCTAGCTTGACTTCAACTGTTGAAGCATTCACATTTGATACACCAATTACTAAGAATGCAAAAAAGGCAAATAAAACTGATGTAATAGATCGAATCATGAAATTAAATCTCTTATATTTTTAATTTTACTACTTTAGCTGGTTTTCGTCATTTTATTGTTTATTTAAGCCGGAATTCTTTAAAATTTGATTTAAATCCTTGGCATAACTGATACCTCCAAATGTTTCAGGAGTGGTTACGGGGTCATGTATAAAGTGTTTTTGTCTGATACTAAACTTATCCCATTTTGTAATTTGTATAGGTAGCAAAATAGTTAACAGTTCAACAAGCCATGACCAAAGAGGTATTTGTGGCACCTTTCTCATCCCTTTCCATTTTAGAAGTGTTTGGATAGCTATATCAATACTTATATGGGGTTGCCCTAAAACGAGTTTTTTGATGTTGTTTCTTGAAACGAGTTGCTTAGGCTCGAAATGAGACGTTGCTAGATGCCCGCAAATGAAAGCAATATCTGCTGCGTGAATAAAATGAAACCTTGAGATTACTTTGATCCATCTTGCTAGCCAGATCCATCTCAATGCATCTCTTAGCCCTTCGGTCAGATAGCTTGTTGGAAACTTACTTTTACCGTCTAAACGTCCTCCAAAAACTAATGTTGGGAATACAGCTATGATTTTTGTTGATAGTTGATGATCTTCAAGATCTGATAGGCATTGAGCTTTCGTTTGTATATACTCAGTTCCATAGGTGAAAGCTTCTGGTAACAAATTCAAGTTTCTATCAAGAACACTTGCAGTTGAAAAATAAATGATTTGTTTGATCTTAGAAGGATTTAGTAAATTAAGTAATGTCTTTACTGCATCTATATTTACTTCTTTGGCTCTTTTAGGATCTCCCCAAGCAGTTGCGGTATGAATAACTCTGTTTACTTCTAAAAGTTCTCTCTTGAAATTTTTTGCTTGACGCAAATCTCCAACTAAAACTTTAATTCTTGGATTTTCTAAGTTTATTGAAGTTATTTTTTTTGGATCTCTAACCCATAAAATTAATTCTGTACTTGAATTTTCGATTAACCAATTTGCTGTGTATTGTCCAACACATCCACTTGCTCCAGTTATCAGAATGATTTCGTTTTTCAAGATGTGATTTTTATAAGTTCATTTACATTTTTGCCAGCCTCGAAAAATACTCTTGCATTGTCTTCCGGTGTTCCAGGAAGTATTCCATGGCCAAGATTGAGAATATGTTTCCTCCCTCTTGCTTTTTTGACTACATCCACAATCCTAGCCCTAATAGCATCAGGTGTCCCAAATAACAGTCCTGGATCAACATTTCCTTGGACGCCAACTGCCTGAGGCAGCCTTTTCACCCCATCGGCCATATCAACGGTCCAATCTAAAGAGACTATATCTACTCCAGTACTTCCCATTCTCTCAAGTACTCCGGCACTACCAGAGATATACAAAATCATCGGTGTGTCTGGATGTTTTTCTTTTACTAAATTGACTACTTTTTGTTGATAAGGTGCAGCAAATTCGTCATAATCTTGTGGACTTAATTGCCCAGCCCAGGAATCAAACATTTGGACTACTTGGGCGCCAGATTCAATTTGGTAAGATAAATAGTCCGCAATTGATTCTGCAAAATGATTTAAAAGTTGATGCAGTAATTCTGGCTCTTGGAATGCCATCGCCTTTATAACTGCATAATTTTTGCTGCTTTTTCCTTCTACTACATATGCAGCGAGCGTCCAGGGAGCACCAACAAAACCAAGAACCGCAGCCTTATTGCCAACGCTTTCCCTTAGCCTTCCAAGAACTTCACCAACAAAAGACATGCTTTCTTCTGGTTGAAGGCGCTTCAGGTCTTTAACTTGCTTGAGGCTTCTTATTGGGTCATTGATTAAGGGCCCTTTACTTTCAACGATGTCGAAGTTGATTCCCATTCCAGGAAGGGGAGTCAAAATATCTGAAAAAAGTATTACTCCATCTGGTTGAAAAGCCTCAAAAGGTTGCATTGATATTTCATAAGAGAGATCGGGGTTCTCTGATCTTTCTCTGAAACTGGGATGGTTATCACGAAGTTCACGATATACCTTCATGTAACGCCCTGCTTGGCGCATCATCCAAACAGGTGGCCTTTCAACATTTTCTCCGCGCGCTGCGCGAAGTAGTAGAGGAGTAGTTTCGTTCATTATTTAGTCCTTTTAAGCGAAAAACCTACACTAAGCAGTACCTGAATAATCATGAAATACGTTCTTGGCGAAAGTTCATCATACCTTTTGAATTTTTACATCTAGACGACAGTTGAAATTAGATTATTAGGCAAGGTTGAAACATTTCTATTCGCAGAGGCTTAATTATTTTTAGATTTATGCTTCATAACTAGAACGCTAAGGGGCGGAAGGCAAAGGTCTATAGAATTTTCATAGCCATGTATGTTGAATAAATCTGTTGATTTGCCTCCCATATTGCCTGAATTTGATCCTCCGTATTGACTTGCATCTGAATTGAAGATTTCTTCATAGAATCCAGCAATAGGAACACCTATCTTGTAATTAGAGTGGTTCTGAGGCGTGAAATTTGCAACTATTACTAACCATTCTCCATCAGCTTTCTCTCTTCTCATAAAACTAATTACTGAATTTTTACTGTCATCGCAATCAATCCATTGGAATCCGTATTCGTCAAAATCATTTCTCCATAAAGCAGGTTCTTTTTTGTATAGAGAATTCAAATCATCTACTAATTTCTGTATACCTTTGTGGGGTTCATAATTTAGAAGATCCCATTCCAAATCATCCCAGACATTCCATTCTTTACGTTGTCCAAATTCCATTCCCATAAAGATTGTTTTTTTACCTGGATGTGTCCACATATAGGCAAGTAAGGCTCGTGTATTTGCGTACTTTTGCCAGTCATCACCAGGCATTTTATGTAGGAGATGACTTTTGCCATGAACAACTTCATCATGGCTTAAAGCGAGCATAAAGTTTTCGGTAAAGTTATAGCAAATTGAGAAAGTAATGTTGTTTTGATTGAATTGTCTAAACCATGGATCGATTTCAAAGTAATCGAGCATATCGTGCATCCAACCCATGTTCCACTTTAGATTGAAACCGAGTCCATCCATGTCAGTTGGTTTAGTTACTCCACTCCATGTTGTTGATTCTTCGGCAATAGATAGTGCACCAGGAAAATGTTGAAAAAGAACGTGATTAGCCTGTTGTAGAAATCTAACTGCCTCAAAATTTTCATTTCCTCCATCTTCATTAGGTATCCATTCACCCTCTGGACGGAGATAATCTTTGTAAAGCATTGAGGCAACTGCATCAACACGTATTCCATCGATATGAAATTGATCAAACCAGAAAATTAGATTTGCAACTAGAAAGTTACGAACCTCATTTCGACTGTAATTAAAAATTAATGTTCCCCATTCTTTATGTTCTCCAATTCTGGAATCTGAATGCTCATACAGATGACTGCCATCAAAATAAGCAAGACCATGCTGATCTTTAGGAAAGTGGCCTGGAACCCAATCAAGAATTATACCTATGCCTTCTTTATGGCATGAATCAATAAAGGCACGAAACTCATCTGGTGATCCATATCTACTTGAAGGTGCATACCATCCAGTTACTTGATATCCCCATGAGCCATCAAAAGGGTGTTCTGAAATCGGCATAAGCTCGATATGAGTGAAACCTCTTTCTTTTACATAGGGAATAACTTTATTTGCTAACTCTTTATATGTAAGCAATCTTGAGCCAGGTTTCATGTCTGCGGCAGGGACAGGGGCTCTAGGTTCTCCGTTCGCGTTGATAAAAGGATCGTCTGTGGAAGCATGCATCCAACTGCCTAAATGCATTTCATAAACGGATATAGGTTGCTCTAAAGGATTCTTTTTATCACGCTTGGAGATCCAAGACTGATCATTCCATTGAAACGAGTCGATTTTTGAGATGACTGAGCTTTTTGCAGGCCTTATTTCATGCTGAAAACCATAAGGGTCAGCTTTTTCATAGCAATGTCCTTTTTCAGTCCTGATTTCATATTTGTACAAATCACCTTCATTTAGCCCTGGGATGAATAGTTCCCATATCCCTCCTAGACGCTTTTGCATAGGGTGATGTCGACCATCCCATGAATTGAGATCACCAATAACGGATACACTTTTTGCATGAGGAGCCCATAGGCAAAACATAACTCCTTTCTTTTGATCTATTTCTGTGAGATGAGCGCCCATCTTTCGCCAAATGTGATGGTGATTTCCCTCCGCAAAAAGATGTCTATCAATTTCGCCCATCCACTCTTGTCGGAAGCTCCAAGGATCATGTTGAATATGTTCAATTCCTCCTCGATTCACTTGAATTTGGTAATCATTACCAGGATCTTTTTCTAATACTCCTTCAAATATCCATTCATGGTTGGGATTTTCTAGTTGAAATTTTGTTTCTTTTGTTATTAATTCAACTTTATTTGCCTCAGGCATCCATATCCTAATTATCCATTTTTCTTTAAACGGTTGAGGACCAAGAATAGAAAAAGGACTTTCGTGCCTACATTCAGAAAGTCTTTGACCGTCTTCTCTCAAAGAATCTAGAAGAATAGAAACGGTCATGACTTTTCGCTGAAATAGCTAGCTAGCTTAATCCTATGCAAGTAAATATTGAACCCCTAAGAGGAAATAAGTGATTCAAATTTAAGTTTTGAATTTGCAAGTAAGAGTGAAATTGTAGTCACTATGCAGTGAGGGCTAGGACCTTCGCATAAATATTTGCTCTGTCCAGGATTTATGCCAATCGCGGGCCATCCAGATCCTGAGATTGAAATTCTTAAACTATCACCTTCTTTTAGTGTGGCTAGTGTTGGTTGAAGTCTGATTACCCTATCGCTTTTTCGATTTACCTCATTATTTGTAATTCTTAGAACACCGGTCGAGAGTTGAGTGGCAACATTTTCGATTTTCCCAGGAATTTTTGATAATGCAATGAATAGATCAAAACTTTCCCGGTCACAGTTTGTTTCTAAAGAAAGAATGGGAACACCTTCCAGTCTCAGATCTTCCGAAATGGGGGCTGATGTAAATACTGCAACATCAGGACGAATATCGAGCTTGAATCTGTTTGCCTCACCTGGGGTATCGCTGAGATGTCCTCCAATAGCTGGCACGGGCCTCCATGGGTCATGAACTAAATTCACTTCACTATTTGCTTTTAAATCAGAATTAGGGATTAGGGATCCTTCTAAATGACTTATGGAGGCCAAACCTTCGCTATGAAGCCCCCACGTGGGAGTCTCCTTTTGAGTTGAAAACTCCCAACTCTTTGTTGTTTGATTCCAAAGATTTATTTGAGGTAAGAGATTTTTCTTATTGTTTTGTTTTAAATGAGTATTAAAAAATTTTAATTGAGTGTTTTGTACTCCTTCCCACCATTGAAGATGAGTTGCAGGACCAATCAATAATTTAGGATCACCTCCCGCCTTTTTTGATTTAGCAAAAACATCTAGAATTCCTTTCAAATGTGGATCCCACCATCCTCCAATTAGCAGCAAAGGTTTTTTTAGCCAGCTATTTAATGGCTCATAGCTTTTCCATTTAATAGTCTTGCTTTGAGAAAGCTTTAGCCATGAATAGGCCATTCCCTTTGGATCATTTTTCTTAAGTAATTGATGACCGTTAAATAAATATTTTTTTGATTCAATACTTTCACGTATTTCGTTCCATGCAGCCCAATTCTTTTCTCTTTGCGCTTTTTGTGCTGCCAACTGTAAACCCCAGCCAATCCCCAAATGCCACCAATAGGCACCTCCTTCACAACTCCAGTGTTCACCTTCTGAGAGGCCAGTCATTGCAGGAATCATGCAATCAGGTGGAGGAGTCCCTTCCTCTGCGACCAGCTGTGTGAAGCCTTGATATGAAAATCCATATGTACCTAATAAGCCATTACATTCAGGCAAGGATCTAACCCAATCATGTGTTTGACTGGTGTCCAAAGCTTCTTGGCTAAAACCTGAAAATTCACCTTCCGATTCACCTTGACCTCGTACATCTTGTATTACTACTAGGTAGCCGTTACTTGCCCACCAAGATGGATGTGCATAAGTCACTGTCGAAGCAATTTCTCTTCTATATGGCTGGCGCATTAGCAGGGCTGGCCATGGCCCCGTATCATGAGGTAACCATATGCGAGATTTTAGGACTGTTTCGTCTTTAAGTTTTAAGTCTTGGTCTCTATATCTTATGGAATTCATTCGTTGCTTTAAAAAGTTTCAGGGCAATAGAGTCCTCTTACGTACATAGAGAGGACTTCTGCATCAAGTTCACTAAGATTTTTTTTGGTTGAGATTTTTCGGATAGATTCCGGAGAACCAGCAGAAATATTTTTTTTGTTAAGCTCCTTGAAATTTTCACAAATAGACTTTGCTTCATCAGGATTTCTCTTTACATCCTCAAGAAGTCTTGATTGAGCCATCGCTTCTTGATTAATGGCTAAGGTTGTAAATATTAACGTAATTAAGAAAGCATTCATGTCTGTTATTTTTCCTAAGTTTTCTTTGATTATTATTATTCTATTATCTTCTTGTTCCTGGGCCAATTAAATAATGCTTTTCTTAGCTTTTTCTATTAAAATATTAGCTTTGTTTAAATCTATTAATGGAACTCTTCCTGTTCTTAAAATTCTTTCAAAGCGCCCTGTCTTTTTTACTAGCTCTTGAGGGTTAAGTTTTGAAATTGCCTTGTTCGAGATTAATCCTGAATGCATTAACAGGGCTGCTTCGTTAAGTTTGATATTTAAAGTACATATAAAATATGCAATACATTTTAGTTTTTTTAAGTTACGAACACTTCCTAAACTTCCATAGATCATCTTATTGATTTCTTCATCAGTTAGAGATAATAAAGAATCCCAGGTTTTTATATTATTCGACAAGAGTATTTTTTCTTCTTGATAAAAGCTTTTAGGAATATTTTTCAAGAATAAGTTATTATTCATAAGCTTCTATTGAATAACTTTCCTGACTATCAACTTCATTTGATAAGTCTTCGTCTATTGAATAACTTTCCTGACTATCAACTTCATTTGATAAGTCTTCGTCTAGAGAATAACTTCTATCTGGTAACTCTATTATTTTTGATTCGTTTAAATCTTTTATGATTTCACCAAGAATAATTGGTTTACTTATTCCATCTCCTGCTGATTCAACCTTTCTAAGCCTAACTTTAACTTGAGCGCCATTTCTTCCACCTCCTTTTAAATTAGCAGCTATTTGAAGCAATGTTGGTTTTATAGCTTCTTCTGGAAAATCATTTGATGCTTGTGCAACAACTAAATCAAATCCATTGTCATAAACAATAGGAGCATATTTGTAACCCTCTATATTGACAGGGGGTCTATAACTTTGATCGAAGGCCCAGCAGCTGGCAGATAGTAAAACAGTGAAAATTGTTATCCCAGTTAGTCGAAACTTAATCTTCCACTTAAATAAATAAGCCAAAACTGTCAAGAGGCTAAGTCCAAAGCCTCCCCAGGCTAGCCATCTGGTAGCATCTTGGATAACTTCAATAATAGACATAGGCTGGTTTCTCCTGAGTTGATTCTTTATAGTTTGTTAGCTCCCCAAATCTTAGAATAATGTTTCATGGGAGATGAGAGGGCTGTTAAAAGATTAAAACGTTGGGGACTTACGGGAACCTTCGTAGCACTTGGTGGCGTTTTGATGTGGAGTGCTGCAGATCTCATGGTCGGTAAAACTATAAGTCGATTTTCGCCTCAAATTGAAAAAACACTATCTAATTCATTAGGTCATCCTTTGGAAATCGGCGCCTATAGGAGTCTTAGACCATGGGGTGTTGAGCTGGGCCCAACGAAGTTGCTTCCAGGTATAAAAGATTCTTCTTCAGTTGAGATTTCCAATTTAACAATTAAATTTGCTCCTCTTGCAAGTTTATTTAATTGGCAACCAGTAGCAATATTTAATCCAAAAGGAACCAATATCTTGTTAAGAAGAAATGACACCGGCTCTTTTTGGGTGATGCCCCAATTAGATAATTCTAAACAAAATAATATTCAGCTAAGAATTAATCTAAATGAACCGACTAAAATTGTATTTAATTCTGGGAAAACAATATTATTAGCCAAGGGCAATATAGGTTTGAATCTTGCAAATAACAAGATTTTTGGCACAATTAATATAGATTCTAAAAAGCAAGGAAGTATTAATCTTTCTGGAAAGGGGTATTGGGATGGATTGGAGTTTAAAACTAAAGCAAGAATTAATAAACTTAAACTTGATATTCTACAGGACATTTTAGGTAATCATTCTAATATTATCGCAAAAGGAGACATTAATGCTGACTTTAAATTAGGTATAAAAAAAGGTGTTGTAAGTTGTAAAGGTGATATAAACCTAGAGAATTTAACCCTAAGAGGAGGTATTCTAAGTGATACTTTGTCTACTAATAAATCACAGATAAAATGTAAAAATGATAAGCTTAACCTGATTAACTCAAGCTGGAATTATGGTTATTGGTCTATATCTAATGCACTTGAAGTCCTATTTAAAAAAAATGAAATAACCTCTTCTGCCTACGTTAAAGTAAAAGATTTAGATCATAAACCTCTATCTTTAAGAATTAAATTACCAATTTCAATTGTTAATAGACGTTTTCTTTTTGGAGATTTAGATTCTAACTTTAATTTGGAATCTTTTCCTTTGGGCGCTTTGAATCCAATATTAAATACTTCTTTATCAGGTAATTTAAACACAAAAGGTTATTTTAAAGGTTCATTGTCCAATCTTAATTCTAGGATTGATATTGCTTTAGATAATCCACAAACTAATGGTATCCGTTTAAGAGAGAAATGGAAAGGGACGTTTATTCGAGATCCAAATAAAAACAAATGGGGTAGCTTGGAAATGGAATCAGATGGTGCATCGATTCCTGGGATGCTTAAACTTAACTTAAATAAGGATGGTAATTTTAATGATTTAACTTTAGATAGATTCGGCGGTAAAATAACTTTACTTCCTAAATCAAACTTCTTTGAATGGACAGCTAACAAATTTAGGCTAGATCGAGTAGAGATTGCTTTCCCACCTGAAAAGATTTTTAAGCGAATCTTCGGTGAAATCTCTGGTAAAGGAGTCTTTTCTATGGATCCAATATTTGTCAATGGTGAGTTGGATTTAAATTATTTTAGATTGTTAGGTTTTAAGTTGAATAAGGCAAGTATTAAAGGTCAAATTGAAAATTCTGAAACTAATTTAACGGGTGAATTAATACCACCTGAAGAAGGTAAGATTAAATTTGATATCAAGAAAGAATCTGAATTTTCCTTAACAGCAAAATTAGAGGATGTAAGCTCTAGTTGGATAGTTGCAACAGCTTTAGAAGTACCTAAATTGGGATTAAAATATTCAGAGGCTATTGGTAAAGCTAAAGATTTAGGGAATATTATAATTGGTTTACCCAATAGTTCACTAGATAGTCAACTAAAAGCTTTAACTAAATCTCAGAATTCTTATAGAGAAGATATTGCTAAGGAAAATAGTAAAAGCTTTATTAATCCTTATGATCTTATTGGAAAAGTTAACGCGGATATTACTCTAAGTGGCCCAAATCTTTCGGACTTGAAGTTAGAAGCAAAAGCCTTTGGTAAAGTTTGGACAAATAAATTGAACGTGACAAATGATAATGAAATAAAGCCTTTTAATATTACTTTTTATGGGGACTTAGGCTCTGGTTATGGTAGCTTTTCATTTCTTGACTTTAATTTTTCATTATTATCTTTAGTCGCACCAATCCCTTCAGCAGTTAATGGTTATTTTGGTTTTATGGGGAAATATAGTTTAACTAATGGGGCTCCAAAAGTTAATGTTGAACTTGTAATTGATGATGCAGAGATTTATGATAGAAATATTATTTTAGATAATGGGAATATTTTATATGAAGATAATTATCTTGCATTCGATGTTGCTATAAGGGATAAATCTTCTAAAAACCCTGTTTTATTAACGGGAGTTTATCCATTATTTAATTCTTCTCCAATTGACCTTAAAGTTGAAAGTCACGGGGATGGCTTGGCTTTTTTAACTGGACTGTCAAAAGGAAGTGTTTCTTGGGCCTCTGGGACAGTAGACCTGAGTTTGATTGTAAGGGGAACTCCTGTAAAACCTGTCGCTAATGGTTTTATGGTTTTAAAAAACAGTGAGCTCTTTTTGCAAGATATAGAAATTAATAATTTGAATAGCACAATAGTTTTTGATTTTAATAGAGTTGAAGTCCGACAATTCAAAGCAAATCTTGGTCCAAATGGGGTTATTAATAGTCAAGGTGGAATTTCGTTGTTTGACTCTAAATTAATTGAAAGTGAGCCATTAACTCTTTCCATAGAAAAAACGCGAATCAAAACAGAACTTACTGATATCAAAGTTTCATCCAAAACTATTATTAAGGGATCTATTCTGAAGCCTCAATTCGCAGGTGAAGTATTCATTTCAGAAGGCTCGATTTTTGCTAAAAGATCTAATAAGACTGAAAAGTCTAAATCTAATAATTCAGGCCGAGCAAAAGATTCACAGACTAATAGAATTCGTAGTTTTCCTGAACAAGACTGGAACCAGAAGGGACCACTGGTCTTATTTATTCAAGATGAAAATGCCCCTGCTAGTCGAATGGTTAGTGCTGGTTTCCCTAAGGGATTAGGCTTGATAAGCTTTGATAATTTAAAGATCATACTTGGCCCTTCATTGCGATTAGTTTCTCAACCTTTGGCAAGCTTTGAAACGAATGGATTTCTGTTCTTGAATGGTGCCTTTGATGAAACCCTTGAAGTTAGTGGAGTTATTAAGCTTGTTAGTGGCTACGTTAATCTTTTTACAACTACTTTTAATCTTGATCAGAGCGAACCTAATGTAGCCGTATTTGTTCCTTCTATGGGATTGGTCCCATTCGTTGACGTGACATTAAGAAGTCGCGTTCCAGATAATGTTAGAGAAGTAAGTAATTTCGACTCTAATGGTATGGCATCGCTTGGTATTGGAGGATCTCGTTTTGTAAATGTTGAAGTAACAGCCTCTGGACCTGCGGATCGAATTGGCGACAATTTTCAATTAAGAAGTACTCCGTCTTTGGGGAGAAGTGAGTTGATAGGACTCATTGGGGGTAATTCTCTCGCAAATCTAATAAGCAGTGGAGGTGATGGCGATGTGGTAGCTAGTTTGTTGAATAGATCTGTTGCTTCTTATGTTCAAGGTAATCTCAATGGATTTTTAGATGATAGGGTTCAAATATCTCTTTATCCTACTTATATAAGTGGGCCGAAGGTGGACAATGATTCTAGTGAAAGTAATTCTCAAAGCGCAGATCAAGATGATGCTAATCACCTAGGGCAACAGGCATGGGTAACCGAACTAGGTTTTGACCTTAGTGAGAAAATTAATTTTTCAGTCCAGGCGGCTCCTAACCGAGAAGATATTCCACCTAAAGGAAATATTACTTTTCAAGTGAATTCAAATATGGGTTTGCTTGGCTCTTTTGATAAGAATGGGAATTGGCAAAGTCAGCTTCAATTGTTTTTTAGATATTAGAAAAAACATAGTTGAACAACCACTATCTAATTAAAAAATACTTAACTCAATTGATTTTTATCTTTTTTTATTGCTTGGTTAGGCATCAAAGTAATATTTTGAAGTTGCGTGCCAAAACTATCTTTGATTAAAAAGTTGATCTAAATCTAATGAGTACAAAATTATCTGTCCCAAACCCTTCTCCCCTGCTAATTAAAGAAGCAGAGCGTGTCAAAGAAGCCTCTATTTCGCTTGGTCAAGCGAATGATGAACAGAGAATTGAGGCTTTGACTGTAATGGCAAATGCTTTGAATGATAGCGCTGATGAGATTCTAGAAGCAAACTTAATAGATATTGAACGATCCAAAAAAGAAGGCTTAAATAAATCACTTCTATCAAGACTTCAATTAACGGAAACTAAACTTAAAGGATGTATTGAAGGTGTCCTGAAAGTGTCAAATCTTTCGGACCCAATTGGTCATAGGCAGCTACATAGGAAATTAGATGAACATCTAATTCTTGAGAGAGTGACAGTTCCATTAGGTGTGTTAGGAGTGATTTTTGAATCTAGACCTGATGCATTAATACAAATAGCTTCTCTTGCTGTTCGTTCTGGTAACGGAGCATTATTGAAAGGAGGGAGTGAAGCAAGATCAACTAATAGGGCTATAATGGATTCTCTTAATATGGGATTAAATAAATCAAATGTAGGTGCAGGATCGTTGTCTTTGCTAACTACACGTCAAGAAAGTTTAGGTTTATTGCGTTTAGATCGATTCGTGAATTTGATAATACCAAGAGGTAGTAATGAATTAGTTCAATTTATACAAGAAAATACACGTATACCTGTTTTAGGACATGCTGATGGGATTTGTCACCTATATGTAGATGATTTTGTAGATATTGATAAAGCCATAAGTATAGCTTTGGATAGTAAGATTCAATATCCAGCTGCTTGCAATGCAATTGAAACATTATTAATTCATGAAAATGTTGCAGATAAATTTTTAAGAAAAAGCTTGCCAATCTTTTCTAATGCAGGAGTAACTATTAAGGGAGATGCTAAGAGTCAATCTCTAGGGGTGGAAAATCCAGCTACTGACGAAGATTGGTCTACAGAATATCTGGACTTAATTCTTTCAATCAAAATTGTTCGCAATATAGATGAAGCTATTGAACATATTCGTAAATATAGCTCTCGTCATACTGAAGCAATAGCTACTAATGATAAAGAGATTGCTGAAAAATTTCTACGTTCAGTAGATAGTGCAGGTGTTTATCACAATTGCTCTACTCGCTTTGCAGATGGTTTTCGGTATGGCTTTGGGGCTGAAGTTGGTATAAGTACTCAGACTCTTCCTCCAAGAGGCCCAGTTGGTTTAGAGGGTTTGGTTACTTATCGCTATTTTTTAAGAGGTGATGGAGATCTCGTTAAGGATTTCGCTTCTGGAGATAGAAGTTTTTCTCACATCGATTTGCCATTATGAATCAATTTAATAATTTAAGTGCAATTCATATAAGAGATATAAATCTTTGGGCTCATGTTGGTGTTTTAGAAAATGAACGTATAAATGGTCAGTCTTTTGTTCTGGATATTACCTTTTGTTTGGATTTGGATGAGGCCTCAAAACTTGATCAACTAGATAAATCTATTGACTATAGCGAAGTTATTAAAGCTGTTCAAAACCTTTCGTTTAAAATCAAATGCTTAACGATAGAATATTTTAGTGATCAAATCTTGAACCTTCTTGAGTCTCTATATGGGAAAGTTCCAATCAATATTAGGCTGAAGAAATGCTCTCCACCAATAGATGGATTTACTGGAAGTGTTTTGATCGAGAAACAAAGGAATTACTCATCTCTAACTAATTAATTGAATTTAAATAAAAGACCAATTTTTCTTATTCATGGTTTGTGGAACAATCCTAAATTATTTGAAAAATTAATAGAAAAAATAAAAGAAGATGACTATCAAGTTTATAGGCCACATTTGCCACATAAATTTGGGAAGATATCCCTCCGAAAGTTAGCTATAGACCTTGAATCAAAGATTGAGGAATTAGTGGGCCCTGAAATAGAAATTGATATCGTTGGTTTCTCAATGGGCGGATTAATTAGCAGGATTTGGTTGCAAAATTTCAATGGCTTTTTAAGAACAAAACGTTTTTTTAGTATTGGTACACCTCATCTTGGAACTTACACAGCTCAGATGATTCCTTCATCCTTTATGCCTGGGATTGCAGAGATGAAAAGAGGTAGTAGTTTATTATCTCAATTAAATGACGACTTGACTCCTTTAGAAAAGGTTGAATGTATTAGCTATTTTACTAAGTGGGACTTGATGTCATTTCCAGGTTGGCAAGCAAAACTTTCAATAGGCGATTCTTATCACTTACCTGTATTGACACATAAAGAATTGATAACTAATTCTAGTGCTTTAGATATTTTAACTAATAGGATCTTTAATGAGTTCTAATCAAGACCACTATGTCTTATGAGAGCTTTTGTAGAAGGTAGTCTTCCTCTAAATTGTCTGAAAACTTGATTAGGTGATCGACTACCACCAAGACTAAGAATTGAATCACGATATTTTTTACCAATTTTTCGGACTTCATCTGGATTAGAAAGTCCTGCCTCCTCAAATGCAGCAAAGGCATCAGCACTGAGCACCTCAGCCCATTTGTAAGAGTAGTATCCAGCAGCATAGCCACCAGCAAAGATATGACTGAAAGCACACAGAAATTGGTCTTCAGGAATAGGATCAAGCACGGTTGTCTCTTTCCCGATTTGTCGACGTAACTCATCTGGAGAAATTGGTGAATCTTCATTCCATTGACTATGGAGTTTTAGGTCAGTTAGGGCAAAATGTATTTGCCTTAGAGTTGCAAGTCCAGAATTAAATGTTCTGCTTAGCCTCAATTTATTGATTTCGGATTCTGCTAATGACTCCTTAGTCTTCCAATGAATTGCTATTTCGGAAATTGTTTGATCTTCTAAGCACCAATTCTCCATAAATTGACTTGCTAATTCGACTGCATCCCATTCAACGTTATTAATACCTGCTGCTTGTGGATAAGCGACAGTTGTTAGCATATGTTGTAGTCCATGCCCAAATTCGTGGAAGAGTGTTTCCACTTCTTCAAAACTCATCAGACTAGGTTTGTCTTCAACAGGTGGTGTTTGATTGCAAACTAAATAGGCTACTGGAAGAACAATGTTACCTTTCTCTTTTTGATTTCTACATAGACATTCATCCATCCATGCACCTCCTCTTTTTGTTGCAGGACGACTGTAGGGATCTAGATAGAAAGATGCAATTTTTTGGCCATCTAAATTTTTAACATTAAAGAAACGGACATCTTCATGCCATAAAGGTACTTTGTTATGAGCTTCTTCTATTTCTATTTCAAATAGTCTTTTACATAAATTGAATAGTCCATTAAGAACTTGATCTAAAGGGAACCATGGTCTGAGTTTCTCTTGGTCAAGGTCGTATCTCTCTTTTCGTAGAACTTCTGCCCAAAAACTTAGATCCCATGGAGATAGCTCGAAATCATCGTTTTCTCCATTCCTTTTGGCACATTCGCGTAGTTGTATAAGTTCTTTTTTAGCATAAGGTATTGCCGCTAATCGTAACTCTTCAAGTAATTTCTCAACTTCTTCTTCATTGTCCGCCATTTTGGTGGCTAAACTAATTTGGCACCAGTTTTTATATCCCAATTGTCTTGCTTGCTTATTTCTAAGATCTAAAATCTCTTCAATTATTTTTTTGTTACTAAGTTTCCCAACGCTAGCCCTGCTTACATATGCTCTATAAACTTTTTCTCTAGCGGATCTGTTTTTTGCATAAGTTTGAAAAGGGATATACCTAGGCAAATCTAAGCCAACTCTCCACGGGCCAGTGGAAGCGCTTGGGTCATTTCCGTTTTCATTCTTATCACCAGCCTCTCTTGCCGCAATAGCCAATGTCTCAAGAGCTCTTTCAGGAAGACCCTCGACTTCAGAGTGATTCTTTAATAACAGACTCCAGTTATTAGTTGCATCTAATACGTTGTTGCTAAAAATGGTTGATAATTCAGCTAAACGCTCGCTACGAGAATTAAATATAGTCTTTTCATGAACCTCTAAACCAATTCCTTTATTTTTCATTGTTATTAGTTCGGTTTCAATTATTCTTGTCTGTGTTTCGTTCTCTAATCTCCTGTTATTCTTTAAGTTTGCTAGTGCTTTGTAAATAACTTCGTTTTGTGCAAGCTTGTTGCTAAATCTGACGATTTTAGGCTGTTGACTTGAATGAACTTCACGTAACTCTGATGAATTGCATACGGCATTTAGATGACTTACAACTCCCCAACTCCATCTAAGTTTCTCTCCTATTTCATAAAGTTGAGGCATTACATCTTCCCAACTCAGAGGATTTTCGGTTGATAATTTTTGATAGAGTTCTTCTTCTAGCTTATTTAATTTTTCATTTAAATCTTTTATTAGTAAGGGTATATTTTCAGTGATCTCAATAGGTGTGATTTTATCGTAATCAGGAAGGCCCTCACCTTTTAAGAGTGCTTTTGGCTTGATTGAAGTCATTGTTTAGATTCAAAAACTAACTGATTGGTACAAGGTTATTGGTAATTAATGATTGTGCGAGAGCATTCGTTGAAACCTCATATAAATCAATAGCTATTTTCGGCCAAAAACCAATCACTAATGTAGGGACTAAGAGGCTTAAACCTATTGAAAGCTCTCTCGCATCCATCTCTTTGACTATCGATAAAGCTGGTATCCTAGGACCAAAGAATACTCTTCTGCACATTGAGAGAAGGTATATAGGGGTTAAAACCAGTCCGATTGCCGCAAGTAATATTGTTATTGCTCTAAATAATGAAGTAAATCCTTCTTGACTAGTTATTCCTAGAAAAACTGTGATTTCACTTATAAATCCACTCATCCCTGGTAAGGCAAGAGAGGCTAGAGAGCTGGTCAAGAAGAATGCAAAAGTAATTGGCAAAGCTTTTGCTAGTCCGCCCATATTTGGTATTGAAAGAGTATTGGTCCTTTCATAAAAACTTCCTGTCACAAAAAACATTGCTGCAGCAATTAGTCCATGGCTAATCATCTGTAGCATTGCCCCACTAATTCCAAGAGCATTTACTGCTCCAATTCCAACAAGAACAAAACCCATATGACTTACGGAACTACATGCTATGCGTCTTTTTACATTGTCTTGAGCAAAAGCATTTAGAGCACCATAAATAATATTTACTATTCCAATAATGATTAATGCTGGAGCAAGTAATAAATGACTATCAGGTAAAATTTGTACGTTAAATCTTATAAGAGCATACCCTCCCATTTTTAATAAAACACCAGCTAATAGCATTGAAACTGGCGCATTGGCCTCACCATGAGCATCAGGAAGCCAGGTATGTAGAGGAAAAATAGGAAGCTTGACTCCAAAACCAATTAAAAACCCTAAATAACAAAAAATACCAAAATTACCAGTAAAAGATTTTGATGCAATTTCAGTTAAATTGAAGGTTAATTGATCTCCAGAAAGTGCTAAAGCAAGCCCACTAATTAATATCAAAAGAGAAGCGAGTGCTGTATAAAGAATAAATTTAGTTGCCGCATAAAGTTTCCTTTTCCCTCCCCAAATAGCAATCAATAAATAAACAGGAACCAGCTCAAGCTCCCAAGCTAAAAAGAATAGTAAAAAATCTTGTGAGAGGAAAACTAGAGCTTGCGCAGAAGCTTGTATAAGTAATAAAGCAAAATAAAGTCTAGTTTTTTGTTTGACTTTCCAACTTGCCGCTGCTGATAGAAGAGTGATTAGTCCGCTTAGAACTACAAGCGGTGCTGATATGCCATCGACTCCTAGTGACCATTCAAGCCCAATAGATGGAAGCCATTGAAGTCTTTCAACTAATTGAAGACTTTCACTCCTTGGATTAAATAGATTCGCAAATACTCCTACAATTATTAAAAAATCAGTTAATAAAACAATCAGAGAGATATTTCTTGGAAGATTAGAATTTTTGCTTTCTTGTGTTGGAAGAAATGGCATTATTAATGCCCCAACAGCTGGAAGGAGCACAATGAGTGAAAGCCATGGAAATACAGTCTGAGAATCTATACTCATAGTCAGATTGGCATCAAAAATTTCGGGCAAGTCAGCCATAAAGCTATCAGGTTTTGTTCGTTTTCATGAGAAGAATTACCCAATAGTGTTTGAAATGCATTCGCTTCCTCTGAGTTGGAGGCTCATTAACGGAGCACGACTTGCTACACCAGCAGCCTCCCAGGCTTTGACCATGGCAACACTGACTTCTCTACCTTTAGTAGCTTTGCATAAGGCGAGAATGCTTGGTCCTGCTCCACTAATTGCACATCCTAAAGCTCCGGCAGCCTTTGCGGCTGCTCTAACTTCCAGACCGCCTTTAATTAATCCCCATCTGTAAGGCTCATGAAGTTTGTCATGCATACCATCAGCAATTAGATCTTCATTTCCAGTTCTTAGCCCTTGAAGCAGAAGAGTAAGTGCTCCCAAGTTGATCACTGCATCATTTATTGGAATGTTGACTGGCATGACTCGTCTTGCTTCACTTGTACTAAGTCGTATAGATGGAATTGCAACTACTGCTTTTATTGATTGATCCCAATCACAGCGAACTACTCGCCAACGGTCATTTGAAGTTTTAGCTGTTACGCAAAGACCTCCTATTAAAGATGGAACAACATTATCTGGATGACCTTCTATATCAATTGCCAATTCTAATAATTTTTCTTTAGGCAAAGGATAGCCAGCTAAAGCATTTGCTCCGACTAGACCTGCCACAATTGCTGTAGCGCTGCTTCCTAGTCCCCTTGCGGGAGGGACCGCTAACTTTACTCTGGCCTCAAGAGCAACAGGTTCTACGCCTGCAGTTCTCCAAACTCTTTGTGCGGCTCTATAAAAAAGGTTCTCAGGCCCCCCTCTTAAATGATTTCCTTCAGTGCTTTCCATAATCAATTCAAATCTTTCGCCATTACCTTCAATTCTTCTGATAGTAAAATAATTCGACAGATCTAATGCTGCTCCAAGGCAATCAAACCCTGGACCAATGTTGGCTGTAGTAGAAGGAACTTCTACTACGACAGTTTGTCCTATTTTTGGCGGCCCCATGTTTTTCTCCTTTAAATTATTTTCTCATTTGATTCGGCAATTAGGTGAGCTCTGCAAGCTGAACTGAATAATGTAGCTTCTGGATCTTTAAGAACAATCAATGGGATTTCCTTTAAAAAAGATTGAAAGCGACCCTTATTACTAAATGCATCAAGGAATTGAGAAGAGTTTATTCCATTGAGGTTTTTTACTGCTGTTCCCCCGGCAATCCATAATCCTGAAGAACAAAGTTCTTGCAAGGCAAGATCTCCAGCGGCAGATCCATAAGCACTCAACCAGAGTTGTAAAGCTTCAGACATTAATTTGTCTCCAGTATTTGCTTTTTCCCATACGAGTGAGGGGAAATCAAGAATAGCTGAATTATTAATATCTATTTTTTTTGAAATTTGCTGAAGTGGATGATTTATTTCGATCGGATTATCTAACTTCCATCTTGCAATCATTCCAAGCCCAGTACCGCTAACTATTCTTTCAATGGATATTCTTTGAATATATAACTTCTTTTTTAGCCATTTGACTAAGTCCCACTCCTCTTGCGTTCTTGGGGAGAATTCTCGATGCCCGCCTTCACTTGGAAATATAGAAATACTTTTAGGAGTTATTATTCCTCTGGACATTCCTAAGCCAGTCCCAGCACCGATAATAGCAACTAGGTTTTGATTGTTTTTGTACTCATAATTTAATTTCCCTTGAATTACTTCATATTGGTTGTTTTTGAAAAATGGTATTCCATATATTAAAACTGAGAAATCATTTATTAATTCAATATTATTTGTTTTCGAAAGTAGAGATAATTTTTCTGTTTCTATATCCCAGTCGAGATTTGTAATCTTAACTTTATGATTATTAATTGGTCCTGCTACACCAATACAACCATACTCAGGTAGTGATATATGATCTGGTAATTGGTTAATAAAGTCTTCAAATATAGAGTAAAAAGATTTCCATTCTGAAGAAATATAGTACTTATTATATAATTTTTTTGGATAGTTCTCGTTTGAATAAATACCTAAGATTGTTTTCGTGCCTCCAAGGTCTCCAGCAAGTAAATTCATTATTTATGAAATTATTTTAATTATGATTTGCTCTCCACTAAACTCTTTTGGCTGATTGATTCATCCATTATAAGTTTGAACTTATCCAAAGTCATTTTACCAAGATCTTTCCCCTCACGTGTCCTTACTGAGAGTTCATTATTCTCTTCTTCCTTATCTCCAATAATTATCAAGAAAGGTATTCTTTTCATTGTATGTTCTCTTATCTTAAAACCTACTTTTTCGTTCCTTATATCAACAGAAGTTCTAAAACCATAATTTATTAATTTAGATTTAGTATCCAAGCAAGCATCATTATTTCTATCAGTTATCCCCATCACTACAATTTGATGTGGGCATAACCATATGGGCAAGTTCCCAGAATAGTTCTCAATTAAAATACCAATAAATCTCTCAAATGAACCTAGAATTGCTCTATGCAACATGACAGGGGGTTGTTTCTTTCCATCAACATCTATGTAGCTTGAATTTAGCCTTTCAGGCATTGAGAAATCTACTTGAATTGTTCCACATTGCCAGACTCTATTGAGACAATCTTTGAGGGAAAATTCAATTTTTGGGCCATAAAAAGCCCCTTCTCCAGGTAGTAAGGACCAATCTAATCCTTTTGAATCAAGAGCATCAGAAAGAGCTTTTTCTGATTTATCCCATACCTCATCGCTTCCAACCCTTTTCTCTGGTCGTGTTGAGAGTTTGATGAGAATTGAATTGAAACCAAAGGCTTTATAGACTTCAAAAACAAGATCAATAAAGCTTTGAACTTCTTCTTGTATTTGTTCATTAGTGCAGAAAATATGTCCATCATCTTGTACAAAGTTTCTTACTCTCATTAATCCATGTAGAGCTCCAGATGGCTCATTCCTATGACAAGATCCAAACTCTGAAAGTCTTATTGGAAGATCTCGATAGCTTTTTAAACCTTGATTAAATACTTGTACATGACATGGACAATTCATTGGTTTTATAGCATATTCTTTATTCTCAGATGTAGTAGTAAACATGTCCTCCTTAAATTTATCCCAATGTCCAGATTTTTCCCATAAACTTCTACAAACTATCTGAGGTGATTTTAATTCTTGATAATCATATTTTGAAATCGTCTCTCGAATAAAATCTTGTAGAACTCTATAAATAGTCCAACCATTTGGATGCCAGAAAATCATTCCTGGTGCTTCTTCTTGAAAGTGGAAAAGTGAAAGTTTTTTACCTAACTTTCTATGATCTCTTTTTTCTGCTTCTTCAATTCTATTAATGTATTCTTTTAATTCTTTAGAATTCTTCCAAGCTGTTCCATATATTCTTTGAAGCATTTCATTGTTAGAATCTCCTCGCCAATATGCACCGGAAACTTTCATTAATTTAAAAGCCCTTAGATGTCTTGTATTTGGGACATGAGGACCTCTGCACATATCAATATATTCTTCATGTTTGTATAGTTTTATAATTTCATCTTTCGGTATATTTTTAATTATATCTAGCTTGAATGTTTCACCTCTTTCTGAGAAAACTTTTGTTGCTTGTTCAGGAGAAACTACTTCTACATCTACATCATAATCTTTACTGATAAGTTCTTTTATTCTTTTTTCAATCTTCTCCAAATCTACTGGAGTAAATGTATTTTTGTATGAAATATCATAATAAAAACCATCCTCAATTACAGGACCAATTGCCATTTTTGCCTCAGGATATAACTGCTTTACTGCGTGACCAAGAAGGTGAGCGAATGAATGTCTAATAATTTCTAAACCTTCATTATCCTTTGATGTGATTATTTGTATTTCTGCATCATTAGTGATTGGAATGCATGTATCCAAAAGATTACCGTTTACCCTTCCCGCTAGTGCTGCTTTTGCTAAACCAGGACCAATATCAGTGGCTATTTTTTCAATTGTTACTGATGATTCATAGTTCTTTTCACTACCATCAGGTAAAGTAATTATTGGCATAATCGTCTATAGAGTTGAATAAAATCCGAGAGCATCTTTAACTCTCTTTAATGTTATCTTAGAAACCTCCTCGGCACTAAGTTTGCCTTTATTTAGTATTCTTTTTAACTCTTCTGGATCATTCATTAGTTCTTTATATTTTTCTTGAACAGGTTTGAGAATGTTAATCATTGCCTCTGTAAATTCTGGTTTGAATTTACCCCAGCCCATTTCTGCGCAATACTCAGCTGCTTTTTCTCTGCCTAGGCCAGAAATTATAGAATAAATTGTTAATAGATTATCAGCTTCAGGTCTTGAAGGATTTCCGAAGACTAATCCTAATTCTGAGTCGGTTTTTGCACGTTTTATTTTTTTAGTAATTACATCTGGACTATCTAATAAAGTAATCCTACTATTTTCATTTGGGTCGCTTTTACTCATTTTCTTTGTTCCGTCTGTCAGGCTCATGACTTTGGAACACTCTTTCAAAATTAAGGGATTTGGAACTTTAAGTATTGGATTCTCTTTTGTTCCGAATTTTGAATTAACTCGTTGAGAAGCAATATCTCTGGCAAGCTCTAGATGCTGCTTTTGATCTTCTCCAACAGGAACCAAATCAGCGTCATAGAGAAGAATATCCGCTGCCATAAGGACTGGATAATCTAATAATCCAATAGATACATTGTCACCTTGTTTAATTGACTTTTCCTTGAACTGAATCATTCTCTCCATCCAGTTTAAAGGAGTTAAGCAATTTAATATCCAGCAAAGTTCGCTATGGGCGCTTATCTGACTTTGAATGAATATTGAGCATTTATCAGGATTCATCCCACAAGCTATATACAAAGCCGCAGTGGACAATGAATTTTGATAAAGAGCTTTAGGGTCATGCGGAGTCGTTATTGCATGAAGATCAACAACGCATACAAAAGTTTCGTAATTTTCTTGTAATTCAACCCAATTTCTTATAGCTCCAAGCCAATTACCAATATGAACATCTCCTGTTGGTTGAACACCAGATAAGACTCGCTTCTGATTCACTTATCCTTGCTCGCTTGTATCTGTGGAAGCATCTTCCTTTGAACTTGCTTCTTTTGCTGGATCATTATCTTTTTTTTCAGGATCTTGAGCATCATTGTTTGCTTGATCAGTATCGGCGACAT
This sequence comes from Prochlorococcus sp. AG-363-B05, assembly GCA_003278445.1. Lineage (GTDB taxonomy): Bacteria > Cyanobacteriota > Cyanobacteriia > PCC-6307 > Cyanobiaceae > Prochlorococcus_B. The sequence goes on along the minus strand of QCFD01000005.1, from coordinate 14,719 downwards.
CTTGATCTTTAATTGGCTTTTCTGGTCTTGCAAATGGGTTGGGCTTTGTGTTGGCTGAGTTGTTACTTTCACCGTTATAGTTTCCCATGTTACCCCTGCCTCTTCTTTGGTCATTGGCGGGCGCTTGAGACCTATATTCGTTGACTAAATTTTCAAGACTTCCATCTTCAAGCATTTGAGCAAGAGTTCTTACAGCGAAACCTAGAACAGCGACAGTAGATCGAAGATTAAAGGCTTCTTGTAATGATCTAGCTGCTCGCATTTCATTATCACTTAAGCGAATACGAAAGCCTCCCTCTCTATTGTTAGGACTTCGACCACCTCTGAAATTATTACGACTATGCTGTCTTTGGTTTTGAAAATCGCCACCACCTGACTGATTATTTGTGTAAGAGTCACCCATGAAAATATTTGCCAATAGGGGCAAGTGTGACGCATAGCCGGTACTTTTGCGACATATTTGAATATCTTGATTAGCACTTTCACATCTAATGATATTGATCCCAGCGGAATGATTTGATTTCTTTAGGCATAAATTTTTCTTCTTAAAAACGTAAAACCTTCTTTCTTTGCGGTTATTAAGGGAAAATTTGCTTTAAAATGAAAGTTAGCTAAGAAGAAACTGTATTTATTGAAATCGTGGAAAATCATTCATTATCAAAATCACCTCTTTCCTTGCCTTCTTTTTCGATTCCGAAAATCAGTCTTTTTATTGGGCTAACTATCACAGGTCAATGGTTTTTGAGTGATGTGGCCCATATACCGGGGGGTGGACTTGGATTGCTATTAGGACTTGGTTGTATTCTTTATTTTTTAAAACCAGGAAAGGTTTCATTTGATGCTCCCTCTACTGTTCAAGGATGGGTAAGAAGATGTCATGACGTTTTAGAGAATTTTGAGTACTTACTTGAGGATGGAGAACAAAGTGAAGGAAAAAAAGAAAGAATAAATTCCTTGCAAAAAATTATTGATAGAAGCGAAGATCAAAACATTGGTTTCTTGAAAACAAAAGGGGTGAAATTACCCGATAAAGAGCAATTGGAAAAAGTTTTAGGAATAAAAAATCAAATAAAAGTTTCTTTTCCACCAGCTCTTCCTGTAAGAGATCGAAATTGGATTTTGCCAGATTTAATCCAAGAACAAGATTTTATTGTTTATTCTTTGGCACTTCCAATGAGCGCAGCTGATCTTTTGTGGATTAAAAATATCCCGACAGATCAACCAGCTTGGCTAATGGTTTCAAGTAAAGAATCTACTGATTGGTCTGATGAGCGAAATGCATTAGAGGCTCAATTGCCAGATAGATGGGCTAACAGAGTATTGAAATGGGATGGATCTCAAACAGAAATGGCAACGGTTCTTTCTCCCATTAAGAAACTCCTTGAAAATCCAAAGAAGAATACAGACATTACTAAGCAAAGACTTTTGTCTCGATTGCATACTTCTTGGCAAAAAGATTTAGAAAAATTAAGAAGAGAAAAATTTAAGGTTATTCAAACAAGGTCTCAGTGGGTAGTCGCTGGTATCGTTTTCGCTTCGCCTGTCGCCTCAACTGATTTGCTTGCAGTTGCAGTTGTTAATGGCTTGATGATCAAAGAAATGTCGAAAATATGGTCTGCAAAAATGAAGCCAGAATTACTTGAGGCAGTCTCACGACAACTAGCAATTGCTGCTATTGGTCAAGGAGTGGTCGAATGGAGTGGACAAACCTTGTTAAGTTTAGCAAAGCTTGATGGCTCCTCTTGGTTCGCTGCTGGAACAATTCAGGCCTTGAGTGCTGCTTATTTAACAAGAGTGGTTGGAAGATCGATGGCTGATTGGATGGCTCTCAATAATGGAGTAACGCAACCTGATTTAGAACTTGTTAAGCAACAAGCTCCTAAACTAGTATCAAAAGCTGCTGAGCTAGAAAGAGTTGATTGGGGGGCTTTTTTAAAGCAGTCAAAAGAATGGATTCAATCTCAATCCATTAATTACAAAGTTAAATCAGTTTAAGTTTATAACTTTTCTTCTTGTAAATTTATGACTTATATTTAGGTAAATATTAATATTTTTTAATTTCAAATATATGTTTAATAAAAAGATTTTTCCTGAGTATGTTTACAAGAAAAATAAGATTCATAGTCTTTCTATTTTCCTTGCTTTAAATATTTTATTCTTGACAGGATGTGTAAATAAAAATACTTATAGTCATAACAAAGAGAAGCCTTTTGTCTTAACTACTTTTACAATTTTGGCAGATCTTGCTAGAAATGTTGGTGGGGATAGACTTATAGTTGAATCAATAACTAAACCAGGAGCAGAAATCCATAGTTATCAATTTACACCAAGTGATATTGTCAAAACTAAAGGAGCAACACTGATTATTGAAAATGGTTTAGGTCTTGAAGCTTGGATTTCGAAATTTATGATGAGTACAGGAGATATTCCTAAGGTGAAATTAACTGAAGGGATAATGCCACTCTTGATAGAAGGTGATACTTATTCAGGTAAGCCTAATCCACATGCTTGGATGTCGCCAAAAAGAGCAATGATTTATGTGGATAAAATAGTCGATGCTTTTATTGAAATTGATCCTGATGGATCACTTGAATATAGATCTAACGCTTCAACCTATAAAGCTAAGCTTGAATCGCTTGATAAAGAGCTAAGGGATTCTTTATCCTCTATTCCTAAAGAAAGAAGATTTTTGGTGACATGTGAAGGCGCCTTTACATATCTAGCCCGTGATTACGGAATGGAGGAGGCATATTTATGGCCAGTTAACGCTGAAAGTCAAGTGACTCCAAGGCGAATGGTTGATCTAATAAAAACAATTAAGAAGAATGAAATTCCAACTATTTTTTGTGAAAGTACTGTAAATGCAGATGCGCAAATGGAAGTTGCTAAATCAAGTGGAGCAGCTTTTGGGGGCACTTTTTACGTTGATTCACTTTCAGAATCCAATGGTCCTGCTCCGACTTATATAGATTTACTAAGACATAATGTTCATTTAATTACAGATGGCCTATCTGGCTCAGCAATAAAAAAATAATGAATCCAATTTTTAAAAGTCATGAGAAAGATTTTATGCGTATTGAGGCAGAGCAAGTTTGTGTTGACTACAACGGAACAGTTGCTCTTTATGATGCAAGTTTAAATTTGAAAGCTGGATCTATATGTGGCCTTGTTGGAATGAATGGGGCAGGAAAATCAACTTTTTTCAAAGCGCTAATGGGTTTTGTAAGACCATCAAGGGGGAAAATAAGCATTAATGGGATGAAGGTTCATCAAGCTCAGAAGGAGCAATCGGTTGCATATGTCCCACAAAACGAGGGAATAGATTATTCATTTCCCGTGAGTGTTTGGGATGTCGTGATGATGGGGAGATATGGTTCTATGAATATTTTCCGAATACCTAGAGAGTCAGATAGGAGAGCAGTTGTTCATGCCCTTGAGAGAGTTGATCTGTTGGATCTAAGGGAAAGGCCAATAGGATCTTTATCAGGCGGGCAACGTAAAAGAGCTTTTCTCGCAAGAGCAATAGCTCAACGTGCATCAGTACTTCTTTTAGATGAGCCTTTTTCTGGAGTCGATGTCCCTACAGAAAAGCTAATGGCTGAGCTGTTCCTTCAGTTTCGACAAGAAGGACATACTATTTTGATATCTACTCATGATTTGAATCATGTTCGAGATTTTTGTGATTTTGTCGTACTCATCAATAAGACAGTTCTTGCATATGGAGAAACCTCAGAAGTCTTTACATCGGAAAATCTAAATAAAACATTTGGAGGAATTCCGCCAAATCCTTTATCAGCTCCTGCTTCCAGTAAAGATTTTGTAAATGAGTGAATTTTTAATTTCAATTACGCCAATGAACTGGCTATTGGATCCATTGACTCATGATTTCATGAGAAGAGCTTTAATGGTTAGCGCACTAGTGGGAGGGGTTTGTGGCCTTCTATCTTGCTACATGACATTAAAAGGATGGGCTCTAATGGGTGATGCCGTTTCTCATGCTGTTATGCCTGGAGTTGTTGTTGCTTATGCCTTAGGGCTTCCTTTCTCATTAGGTGCGTTTGTCTTTGGAGTTGGCTCAGTAGCTCTAATTGGATTTGTTAAACAGAAATCTAGAATCAAAGAAGATACTGTAATAGGACTTGTTTTTACTGGTTTTTTTGCATTAGGTCTTGTATTGGTTTCAAAAATCAAAAGTAATATTGACCTAATGCAAATTCTTTTTGGAAGTCCTTTAGGAATTTCTCGTGCAGATGTTAATCAGACTTTGATAATCTCATTTATTGTTATATCTATTTTGCTTGTATTTAGAAAAGATTTAATGCTTTATTGTTTTGATGCTAAGCATGCTCGTTCCATAGGAATAAATACAGGCATACTTCATTATTTATTATTAACTTTATTATCTTTATCTGCAGTGGTAGGGCTACAAACTGTTGGTATTATTCTTGTGGTAGCAATGCTGATTACTCCTGGTGCTACAGCTTACTTGCTCACAGACCGTTTTGATCAGATGACTTTATTAGCTGTTGCCAGTAGTGCTTTCTCAAGCATTTTAGGTGTTTATATAAGTTATTGGTCAGATATTGAAACAGGAGGATCTATCGTTTTAGTGCAAACATTAATATTTTTAATAGCATTTTTATTTGCACCAAGATATGGAATTTTGAAAAACCAAATTTATATAAATAATAATTAAATCATAAAGCTATGAGTAATCTCGCTTCTGAACAAAAATGGAATTGGTGGCCACTTTTACCTCTCTATCCTTATGGCAAAAAAAGAACAATATTTCGGGAATTAGTGCCAAATCAGATATGGAGTTTTGAGCAACTTCAGGGTATTTATTATGTTGCAGTTCCAGTAAGGTTATTAGTTGTAAGAGTAAAAAATGAATTGATGATAATTAACCCTCTTCCACCAACTGATGAATTACTGAGAGATATAAATGTACTTCAGGAGAAAATTGGACCTGTAAAAACCATAGTTTTACCAACTGCCTCTGGTTTAGAACATAAAATAGGTCTTCCTGCATTAGCAAGAGCTTTTCCTAATTCAAAAATATGGGTTTGCCCTGGACAATGGAGTTTCCCAATTCAATTACCTTTAGATTGGTTAGGTATTCCATCTAAAAGAACAAATATTTTATTGGCTGATGGGTTCCCTTATAGTGATTATTGTGATTGGCTTTCATTGGGTCCTATTGATATTGGATTAGGGCGTTTCCAAGAAATTTCTTGTTTTCACAAACCATCAAAATCTTTGTTGGTAACTGATGCATTAGTGGGTATCGAAGAGACTCCACCAGAGCTATTTAATCTAGACCCAACTCCTATATTATTTCACTCTAGAGAGAAGGGATCTGAAGAACTTATTGATACGCCAAATGCAAGAAGAAAAGGATGGCTTCGCTTAGTCCTTTTCGCTTCTTATTTAAGACCTGAAAAGTTGAAGATACCAAAAATAAAAGAGATTCTTGGAAATTCTTTTAAGCAAAATTTAAGAAACAAACGAGCTCATTTTGGAATATATCCTTTCTCTTGGCAGGAGGGTTGGGAGTTATCTGCCAAAAAACTTGTTGGAAAAAAATCTCCTCTAATTCAAATAGCTCCTGTCATAGAAAGGCTGGTTTTCCCTAGAGCAAAAAAAGCTTTTATATGTTGGTTGAATAAAATTGAGTCCCTTCAAGGGATTTCTTGGCTGATTTCTGCTCATTACTCTGGGAAAGTAAGGTTTACAAATAATGATGTAAAGGTTCTAAAAAATAAAATTGATAAATCTAATTGGGCTAAGAATGCAGAAGATTCTGCATTCTTAAGTTGGGTAGATAGAAAATTATTAAAAATTGGAATAGTCCCTGAAGACTCTCTCGAAAAATATAGTGATTAAAATTTATCCGGGTCGACAGACATTTCCTCATCTGATATTAATGTTTCCTCTAACTGTTTCCTCTGTTCCATTTGTCTTAAAAAATAACCAGTCATCATTGCAGATGCTAATAAACTTGCCAAATTATCTTTGCTAGAAGTTACTTTTACTTCAAATTGCTCTCCTGGAAGCATACCAAGTAAACCTTGTACGTTGTGTCTGATTATTTCTTGAATTTCAGGACTGGCAGACTTTGCAACTCTTTGAAGAACGTCAGCAGGTTGATCTTGTAAGTATTGAATTAAAGCATTTGCCTCATGACTTTCATTATTGTCTGTAGCTAAAAATTCAGGATTAAACATCCAGTTTTTTTACATGTACCAATACAATATCGCAAAATGTACACGAATAAAATTTAATTTAGGTTATGGGAACCGAATAGGACCTATTTGTTTTAATGGCCAGTATCTTGCAAGTGCTGTACCTATGAGATTTTTCTCTGGGAGAGGTCCCCATATGTGAGAGTCCAAGCTGTTGTTTCGGTTGTCTCCTAAAACCCACAGTGAATATTCAGGAACGTTTATAGCTTCCATTTCATATTGAATAGGTTCTTTAATCCAAGGTTCATTTATTTCTTTTTCATTCCTATAAAGTTTTCCATCTGAAACTTCTATTTTGTCTCCAGGTAATCCAACAATTCTTTTTATAAGTGCTGAACCATCACTGTATCCCGTCTCAGTAAGAATTTTTGGAGGTTTGAAAATTACAATCGTATCCAAATTTAAATGTTGATTGAGTTTTTGTTTAAGTCTTGGGGTTATTTTTTCTATCAATATACGGTCTTGTATTTGTAACGTAGGAAGCATTGATCCTGAAGGTATCCATCTAGGTTCAACTGCTTGCCATCTTAATAAAAGCGCAATTAATATCCAAATTAATAGTCCTTTCCAGCTATTTTGGGTTTGATTTTTTTTTGATCCTGTAGATGTCATAAAATGGTTTTGTTTTAGTTTCGCTTTAGAAAGTTTTTTACAAACATTGAAGTAGTTGTTCTTTTGGCAATTTCATTAGCACGTTACAATTTTTTTATTAGCTTAGAGCTTCTTAAGGCTCTAGTGGCAAAGGGAATGCAATATATTGTCCTTTGCCCTGGTAGTAGATCAGGCCCTCTTGCTATAGCAGCAGCAAGCCTCTCTAAGAGGAAAGAATTAACTCTAATTACATCTATTGATGAAAGATCTGCTGCATTTCTTGCTTTGGGAATAAGTGCTGCGAGTGGACAAGTAACTGCTGTTATTACAACTTCTGGAAGTGCTGTCGCAAATCTTTTGCCGGCAGCTGTTGAAGCAGATAGATCATGCCATTCTCTTTTGTTCTTGACTGCAGATAGACCTTTGCGATTAAAAGAATGTGGAGCGAATCAATCAGTTAATCAACAGGATTTTCTGAAATCTGTTTGTAGACATTTTGATGAATCTCCAAAAGATGGAATTCATTTGATTTCTAAACAAAGACTTAACTCTTTAGTAGAACAGTCATTTGAAAAGGCTTCTGAAATGCCTGGCCCAGTGCATATAAACCTTCCTTATGAAGAGCCTTTGCATCCTTGCGAACTTGATCAGGAAAAAGTTCTTGATGGATGGGTATTTGAAGGATTTTCAAGGGATAAAATTATTTCAAGTAAGGATGAGGTTGTTAAAAATGTCTCATCTTTAAAACTGCCAAAAATAGATCCATTTTCTCTAGGAATAATTATTGTTGGCCCATGGAGGGGGAAAGCAAAACAACTTATTTCTTTTAGGATCGCTTTAAAGAAATGGCAAAAATTAACTAGATGGCCAATTCTTGCTGATCCACTCTCTGGAGTTGAAAATGATCAAGAGGGCTTAATAGATCACTGGGATCTTATCTTTGCAACAGGTTTATTTGAAACAATTAATGATATCCAAGTTTTGCGCTTGGGCCCACTACCTCCTAGTAGAGAATTGCAAGCTTGGCTTAAGAAACCAGGAAAAGTTCAATTACTAATTACTGAGGGAGATTGTCGTAATCTTGATCCAATAGGGGGCTCCACTCAATTTAGTAAAGGTTTTTCTTATTGGGTTAATAACTTGTTTGAGAGTATTCCCCAAAAGCAATCAATAGATAAAAAAATTATTAGTGAAAAATTGACTAAAAAGCTTATAAACTATGATTTATTCATTCACGATTGGCTGGATAAAAGGTTATTTAGAAATGGATTAATTACTGAACCTGCTTTGGCAAGATTAATTCCTCGCCTGTTACCAAACTCTATTCCTGTGATGCTTGCCTCAAGTAGTCCCATAAGAGATTGGTTAAGTTATTCGGGCAAAGGCGCTTTCCTAAGAAGATGCTTTGGCTTAAGGGGGTCTTCAGGAATTGATGGGACACTTTCAATGGGTTTGGGATTATCAATAATTATGGGAAGGATGGTATTGATTACAGGTGATTTAGCTCTTCTTCACGATACAAATGGTTGGTTATTTTCAAAGGATTGTAATACTAGCTTAATTGTAATTTTGATAGATAACGGAGGTGGAGGTATTTTTAATCAGTTAAATATAGATAAAATTCACGAAGGAGATTTTGAAGAAATTTTCCTTATGCCTCAAAGAGTTTGTCCCCTTACACTTGCCAAAGCTTATGGAGTGAAATATAAACAAGTTTCATGCTTGGATGATTTAGAACAAGCAATTGAATGGAGTTTTTCTTTATCAACAAATGTATTAATAAGAGTTTGTACTAACTCTGTTGAAGATCATAAATTGAGAGTAAGTTTGCGCGATGATCTAAAAAGAACATTATCTGATAATCTATCAAATTTTGACTAATGCAATTTGAAAAATGGCTTTAAAATCTAATAACTCTAAAAATATCTCTAGAAGAGTTTTGCCAGGTGAAATTATTACCTCATGGGTAGCTACTGGTGAATACAAAGATATTTTACTTGATGTTAGTCCTGAAGGGATTGCTAGAATTGCTATCAATCGTCCTGAGAAAAGAAACGCTTTTAGACCTCAAACGATTTCTGAACTTTGTCATGCGTTCATCAGAATCAGAGAAGATCCAGATATTGGAGTAGTTTTATTTACAGGTGTGGGCCCTTCCCAGGATGGAAAGTTCGCTTTTTGTTCTGGTGGCGATCAGACTATTCGTGGCGATGGCGGATACCTTGGTGATGACGGAATCCCGCGTTTAAATGTCCTTGATTTACAACGTATAATTCGCAGTCTTCCTAAAGTAGTTATTGCACTTGTTCCAGGTTTTGCAATTGGGGGAGGACATGTTTTACATTTGATTTGTGATTTGAGCTTGGCTGCGGATAATGCAATATTTGGTCAAACAGGTCCTAGGGTGGGTAGCTTTGATGCAGGGTTCGGATCAAGTTATTTAGCAAGAGTGGTAGGACAAAAAAAGGCAAGAGAGATTTGGTTTCTTTGTAGGAAATATGGAGCAAAAGAAGCATTAGAAATGGGTCTAATAAATTCGATCACTCCACTTGATTTGCTTGAGTCAGAGGGTGTTAAATGGGCTAGAGAAATACTTCAAAACAGTCCAACCGCAATAAAATGTTTGAAATTTTCTTTTAATGCTGATACCGATGGCCTAGCCGGCATCCAAGAGCTTGCGGGACAAGCAACACATCTTTTTTATACGACTAATGAGTCAAAGGAGGGAAGAAATGCTTTCATGGAGAAAAGGGATCCTGATTTTTCTGAATCAAAATGGCTTCCATGATCTTATTTGGTTTATCCAAAAGATACATCTTTCTTTTATGTGAATTAAATGCGAATACTTTTTGCTGCTGCTGAATGTGCCCCAATGATAAAAGTTGGAGGTATGGGTGATGTCGTTGGTTCATTACCTCCAGCACTTGAAAAACTTGGACATGACGTTCGATTGATAATTCCAGGGTATGGAAAATTATGGACCTTGATGGATATTTCACCTGAGCCTATTTTTCGTGCTAACACTATGGGGGTTGATTTCGAGGTTTTTGAAACAAAGCATCCCTCTAATGGGTTGCCAATTTATTTAGTTGGACATCCTTGTTTTGATTCCGAGCGTATTTATGGTGGTGAAGATGAAGATTGGAGATTTACTTTTTTTGCTAGCGCAGTCTCTGAATTTGCATGGAACTCATGGAAGCCTCAGGTCCTCCATTGTCATGACTGGCATACTGGAATGATTCCAGTATGGATGCATCAAGACCCAGAAATTAGCACAGTATTTACTATTCATAATCTCAAGTATCAAGGTCCGTGGAGATGGAAGCTTGATCAAATAACTTGGTGCCCATGGTATATGCATGGTGATCACACTATGGCATCAGCAATGTTGTATGCCGATAGAGTAAATGCAGTATCCCCTACTTATTCAAGGGAAATCAGAACATCTGAATATGGAGAAAAATTAGAAGGACTTTTGAATTATATTTCAGGTAAATTACGTGGAATATTAAATGGAGTTGATTTAGAGGATTGGAATCCAGCAACGGATAATTTATTACCAGCTAAATTTAGTGCAAATAATATTTCTGGTAGAGCAATTAATAAAAGAGTTCTTCAAGAAAGAATGGGACTTGAAGTGAATCAAGATAAATACTTAATGGGTATGGTTGGTAGGCTTGTTGATCAAAAAGGTATTGATCTCCTATTACAAGTAGCTAATAGGCTTCTTTCTTATACTGATTCTCAAGTCGTAGTTCTTGGTACCGGAGATCGCTATCTAGAGTCATCTTTATGGCAACTTGCTATTGAATATCCTGGTCGTTTTTCTGTTTTCCTTACCTATGATGACGCATTATCTAGGCTTATTTATGGAGGAGTTGATGCCTTCCTAATGCCTAGTCGCTTTGAACCATGTGGAATTAGTCAATTATTAGCTATGCGTTATGGCGCTATCCCTATTGTTAGAAAAGTAGGCGGTCTGGTTGATACTGTTGAGCCTTATGATCCAGTGAATCAAACAGGTTCTGGCTTTTGCTTTGACCGGTATGAACCAATTGATTTTTATACATCATTAGTTCGTTCCTGGGAAGCATACAGACATAAAAAAAGTTGGAAGGAATTACAAGTTAGAGCTATGTTAAATAAATATAGTTGGGATAGATCAGCTAAGGAATATGAACTGATGTATAAAGATGTTTGTGGAATTAAGGAGCCTTCCCCAGATGCTGCGGAGGTTGAAAAATTTTCTTACGGCCAAGAAGCAGATCCTTCAAGGAAAGTAAAAAAAAAGATAGAATTGTAGGGATTTCGAGGATCTAGATTACTTTGCTTCAATTTAAATAGTTTTATGGATATTACTTTTAAGGACTTAGTAAAACTTTGGGGTAAGCCAATTAATCAAGAGAAAATTGACATTAATTCACCTATTGGTTCTATTTCTACGGATACAAGGACAATTGAGAAGGGAGATTTCTTTGTCCCTTTAGTAGGAAATAGATTTGATGGCCATAATTACTTAGCGATGGCTTTTGATATTGGTATACAAGCAGCAATAGTTTCTGAAGATTTTAATGGATCTGTCCCCTCTGGACTACCTCATTGGTTTGTCGCAGACACTCTGCATGCCTATCAACAGATCGCATTGCTTCATCGGAGAAATTTAAATCTTCCTGTTGTGGCGGTTACTGGATCTGTTGGGAAAACAACTACAAGAGAATTGATTAGGACACTATTGTCTTCTCTTGGTGAAATCGTCTCAAGCAGAGGAAATGAAAATAATGATATTGGAGTACCAAAAACTCTGCTTAGAGGGACGGAAAAAGATGCTGCGTATGTTCTTGAAATGGGTATGCGCGGACTTGGTCAAATTGAGCGCCTTTCTTGGGTCGCTGAGCCTGATATTGCGGTAATTACAAATATTGGACAAGCTCATATAGGTATTCTTGGTAGTAGAAGAAATATTGCAAAAGCTAAAACAGAAATTACTTCAAATTTAAAATCTGATGGCGTTGTGATTATTCCTTTTGGTGACAGTCTCTTAGAGAAAGCTCTAAGAGAAAAATGGTCAGGACGTATTATTCGAGTAGCTATAGAGGGACATTCACTGGATTGGCTGGGTTGTCATAATGATTCTTTTGGTGTTGATTATTTTGAAGCAGACTATGTTTCTCAAATTGATTTGCAAAATAATCTCATCTTTTTTGATGGATGTAAATTGAAATTGCCTTTGGAAGGGAAACATAATGCTATGAATTTTATGATGGCATTGACTGTGGCAACAGAATTAGGGCTATCAATAAAGAATTTAGATAGATTAAATATTAAAATGCCAACTGGAAGAAATAGATTGGTTGATTGTGGACAATTCTTAGTTTTAGATGAGACTTATAATGCCTCGCCAGAATCTGTTATTGCATCTTTAGAACTTTTAGTAACTAAGCCTGGTCGACATTTTGCAGTTTTAGGAACGATGCTTGAGTTGGGCCCTGAAAGTATTTCGCTTCATCAAAAAGTTCTTCAAAGAGCTGTTAAACTAGGTCTTAGGGGAATTGTTTTTGTCTCGTGCGGGGAGGAATCTAGTAGCATAAAAAATATAATCAGGGAATTACCTAATCATGATGTAGTAAGAACATCAAAAGATGCTGCTTTGTCACTCTTACCATGGCTCTCACCAGGAGATAATATCTTGATTAAAGGTAGTCGTCAGCTGGAATTGGAAAAAGTATTACCTTATTTACAGCGATAAATTTTTTGTTTTAATCACTCTTGGTTTTAATAATTGTTTTTGATCTTTCAACTACTAAACTCTTATCTGGAATATCTTTGCTTATGGTTGAGCCTGCACCAATGGTTACATGAGAGCCGATTTTTATGGGCGCGACAAGTACTGAATTTGCCCCGGTTTTGGAATAGTCGTCAATTAGTGTTTTATGTTTATTTTTGCCATCAAAATTAGCTGTTATAGTACCTGCTCCGATATTAATTTTTTTCCCTAGAGTTGAATCACCTACATAGCTTAAATGATTGATTTTAGTTCCTTCACCAATAAAACTTTTTTTAATTTCTACAAAATTACCTATCTTAGAATTTTTACTTATGTTTGAATCTGGCCTTACGTGAGCGAAAGGACCAATTGAAGTATTATTCCCAACCGTCGCTTCATTTATAAATGAATGAATGGCTAATACATTTTCCTCCAATGTTGAATTTGTTATTACACTACCTGGTCCCAAATGACATCCGTTCCCAATATTGCATTTGCCACGAAGATGAGTCTGTGGCTCAATGATTACGTCTATACCAAAATTCGAATCTTCACTCACCGAACAGCTAATAGGATCAATAAATGAAACACCCTTGGCCATCCAAAAGGATTTTAGCTTTTCCTGTATGTACTGCTCGCATTCAGAGAGTTGATTCCTATCATTAATACCCTTGACCTCTAGGGGATCATCTACCTCATAATGTAATGCTTTTTCGAGTAAACTTATAGTATCTGTTAAATAAATTTCTTCTTGACTATTTTGACTAGATAATAAATTCAATACAGCTGACAATTGTTGCCAATTAAAACAATATATACCAGCATTTACTAATTTATTTTTTCTTTGTTCAGTAGTGCAATCTCGCTCTTCAATAATTTCTTTAACTTGTCCTGACTCGTTCGTGAACACTCGTCCATAGCCTGTTGGAGATTCTAAACTTGAAGATAAAAAAGTTACACTCGCATTGGTTTTTTTGTGAAATTTCAATAGTGAACTTAGAGTTGCCTCTTTTAGAAGTGGTACATCACCATTCAAGACTAACAGTTCTCCGTTAAACCCTTTTAATTGGGGAATTAATTGTTGAATAGCATGTCCAGTTCCATTTTGAGGCTGTTGAAGAACGAAATCTAAGTCTTGATAATGCTTTAACGACTCTTCTACTACTTTTGCTTGATGACCTACAACTATTAATCTATGGCTTGGGTTGAGCCCCTTAGTACATGATAAAACTCTATCAATTAATGATTTTCCTGCTAAATGGTGAAGAACTTTAGGGAGGTCGCTTTTCATTCGCGTACCTTTCCCAGCCGCTAAAATTGCTATGGCAAGCATTTGATTACTTTTTTGAAGAAATCTAATTGCTTTATTGCTATTGCGCAGCATTCCATCGTTTTCTCCAAGAAGAAGTTTGCATTAATTGACTTTTAGATTGTTCTATCTCTCTTGTTGCAATAATTTCTTTAGAGCTACCTCTGCCAGTTGGATCTCTATAGGGAATTGAAGAACGCGTAGCAAGGTGTTCTAATTCCCTATTGCTTAGTTTCTTAAGCTGACAATTTTTCGATATGAATTGTTTTTCTGATTTATTTTTCAAAGCAACTGTTCCTGCACTCCATTTATTATGCTCATTAGTTAATGGGGGTATGGAATAGATTTTTAAACCATATCTTTTTAAACTCGCTCTAACGGAAGCAGCGCTTGAATAAGTTATTAAACGACCTTTTAAAGATAACTTCCCCGATAATAAAGATATAAACTCATCGCTCCATAGTTCCGGACACTTTTGTGGAGAGAACGGATCGAGAAGTATTAAATCAAACCTTAGTGAATCATTTATTTCGTATGCTTTTTGTCTTGCATCTCCCCAATGAATAGTTCCTTTATTAAGACCTTCGGACCATGTTTCTGACTTTTGTAGGCAATTAAAAAAATTTAATACTTTTGGAGACCATAGCTCCGTAAATTTATTTTCATTAAGACCAATTTTTAGAGGCCTTTGATCAATTTCAAGACCATGCCATTCAATTTTATGATTGCGTTGAAGTACCTCTTCTAGAATGCATCCACTGTTATAGCCCATCCCCATGCAAACATCTAAAATAGTTATTCTTTCTGCGT
>QCFD01000004.1 GCA_003278445.1 Prochlorococcus sp. AG-363-B05 | reverse complement strand
CTTCGATTGTATAAATTAACTCTGCAAAAAATTCAGGAATAATTACTATTAATATTGCAAGAATATTATAAAAATTTATTTTTGCTTTTTCTATGTTCTTTTGAAAATTTTTATTTGACATGATTAGATAAATTTATATTAATGTGATCAAACTATCTATGTTTAGAGTGGTGAGAAAAATTCATTTTTTATAGAGCTATCCATCCATTGAATTGTTTTCTCTTGTTCAATTTTTGTGGATTTAAAACTAAATACTAGAAAAAATACTAATAACAAAGTCGCCAGAATTATTAGTAAAACTGTTCTATCTGGTAATTGATCATTCATTATGGAATATTTTTAATAGGTGTATTCCTTCCTCTAAGAATACAATGACTAATATCCCAATTGTAATGAGACCAAATCGTCTCATTAAGTTTAAAATTTGCACCTTTAAAGGTTTTAAATTTTACTTTTGTTGGCATAGCAGAGCAATATGGCCTGCTTCCTGGTTTTGCTAAATATTGTTGATGATATTCCTCTGCAAAATAGAACTTATTTTTATTTGTAATTTCAGTTGTTATTTCGCCAAAACCATACTTTTTAAGCTCTTTTTGATAACTTTCTTTGCTTGCTTTTGCCTTATCTAATTGATTTTTACTTGTTGTATAAATAGAAGATCTGTATTGGCTACCACAATCATTGCCTTGTCGGTTCCCTTGTGTTGGATCATGACATTCCCAAAATAATTTCAATAAATCACTTAGATCAATTTCATTGTGGTTCCAAATAACTCTTACAACTTCTGTATGACCAGTAAGTCCTGTACAAACTTCTCTGTAGCTTGGGTTCTCTGTTTCGCCGCCAGAATATCCGACAGCTGTTGAAATTATTCCTGGTAGTCTCCAAAAACCTTTTTCTGCGCCCCAAAAGCAACCACAGCCAAAAAGAATTTCTTCTTCATTATCTTTTAACTCTGCTGAAAGATCATTTTTTAATATTGTATGGAGCACTTTCTTCTTGATTTCTATAGTACTTTTCTTTGAATATAGCTTATTAATTATTGTTGTTATATAGTCGTTTATTTTTTTAATCATATTTTTAATTTATAGTTTCTATTTTTACATGATTTATTAGTGTAGTGACAAATGCAAATAACAAGAAAGGAAGGCTTAGAACAAGAATTAATCCTACACCTAAAAGCGCAAAAATTGGCCTTGATGATCCCATCAGAGCGAGTCCTGCAGCCAGACTTACAAAAATTACACCCATCCAAGCAAGAATCTGAATGTAGATATCACCAAATTCAAGGTCACAAATAAGTTTATAATTTGTAAATGTGTTCATGATCTTATGATTAAATTATTTGAACATAATTGTTTTTTTAGCTTTTATCTTAATTTAATTGAATTCATTCAAAAACTTTAATAAGTAATAATTAATCATCTGATTGGATTTGTTCTTTAGCTTTTTCTCTTTCCCACATGCTCTTATACAAACCTTCGTTATTAATTAAATCTTGATGTGTTCCCTCTTGTACGATTTTTCCATCATTCATTACCAATATCCGATCACAGGCAGCTGCGGCTGATAGTTGATGACTAATCATTAATACTGTCTTATTAAATTGTTTTTTAATTGTTTGAAGTATCGCTGAGGCGGTTTTATTGTCGACACTTGCTAAGGCATCATCTAAGACTATTATCTTTGAATCTACTAATAATGCTCTGCTTAATGCTGTTCGTTGCCTTTGGCCTCCACTGAGTGTTATTCCTCTTTCACCAACAAGAGTTTTGAATCCATCTGGGAAGCCTCTAATGTCATCTGACATTCGAGCTTCATAGGCAGATTCCTCGACTTTCAATATTGATGCATTAGGTTTCCCATATCTAATATTTTCTGTAAGAGTTTCTGTAAATAAATACCCCTCCTGAGGTACTAGGGCAATATGGTTTCTTAAATCTTCTAGTTTTAAATCAGTTACATCGTAATCGTCTAAGAATAAACTACCTTCTTCAATATTTACCATCCTTCCTAAAGCTCTTGCTAAAGTTGTCTTGCCGCATCCAACGGGTCCTACTAAGGCAACTATTTCACTTGGTTTTATTTTAAAAGAGATTTCATTAAGTATCTTCCTTGGAGAATCTTCATACTTTATTGATAGATTTTTAGCTTCTAATTTACCTGATATAGGTTTAGATATTTTTATTGTATTATCTTTATCTTTGATTGTTGGCTCATTATTTAAGATCTCTTCCACTCTTTCTAAACTTACTTGACCCAATTGAAAAGTATTAAGAGTAAAACCTAATAGAGCCGTTGGAAAGACTAGTCTTTCTACATAAAGGATTAAAGCAACTAGTCCACCCACTGTAAGACTTCCTTTTGAAAGCTGTCCACTTCCAATAGCAATAATAAGAAGCAATGATATTGAAGATAAACCTTGAAGTAATGGGAATAATGTACTAGCTGTTCTTGCAAGATTAATTGCAGCATCTCTATAAATAATATTTAATTTATCGAATGCTCTTCGCTCGGCTTTCTCTTGACCATATATTTTAATTGCGCTAATTCCAGAAAGATCTTCTTGAATTAATTCACTTAATTTTGATAAAGCTTCTTGTTGTTTCTTCCTTTGCTTAACCATTCTTCCACCAAATAATCCAACGGTGCCAAGCAAAACAGGATAAATGGATATAGCAAAGAAAGTTAACAGAGGATCAATTGACAGCATCGCTGGCAAAGTGAAGGTGTATGCCAATAAAGTATTTGTAAGACTCAGAATTGTAAAACCAAGCAATCTTCGTATATTTTCTAAATCACTAGTAGCTCTTGTTATTACTTCTCCGGTTCCTATTGTTTGAACCCAAGCTGGGTCTTGTCCAAGCATATGATCAAATAACTTTTGTCTTAGTGAAACCTCCACTTGTCTGCCAACTCCAAAAACGAGTTGCCTAGAAATTAGCCTTACTCCGCCCATTACTGTTGCTAACAGGACTAACCATGTCGACTTATTTAAGACATCTGATAATGTGAACCCCGTTTTTAGTTCATCGACAATATTTCTTACTTCCATTGGAATCGCAACACTTAAGATATTCACAAAAACGAGACACAAGCCACCTATCAACAACACATTTTTGTGTGGTCTCAAATAGTTTTTTATTAGATCTAGTCTTAATGCAGCCATTCTTTTTTTAATATGCTCATTAATCTAGGCTATATAGGCCTATTGACGTGAACAAAACCAATTTAAGTAATTTATGAATGAATCTCAAAATCATCCCTTGTATTCAACAGACCGAGAAAATCTTGATCGATTAATTGGTATAGATTCACCAGCATCTATAGATTTTGTCGAATTAGCTAGATTATTAATTCGTTATGAGGATTTCAAAGGTGCTGAAGATCTTAATTCAGATATGGAAAAATTATTAAAAAAATGGAGTCTAAATCGTAAAAAGTTAGAGGAAATCACAAGAAAAATCTGGTCCGATGGATTTCGACCTACAAGTTCTACAAGTCCTGATAACGTGGGTTCTGGTTTTGACACCTCAGATTCATCTCAGGCTTAATGTTAGGAAATTATTTTTTTATTTTAATAACTTCTCTAGTTGATATATTTATGATTAAGTTAATAAAAATATTCAGCCTGTAATGTTAACTAATCAGGCATCTTTAAGATATATGAGCTCTTCAAATCCTATAAATTTTTCCGTAATTCTCGAGTCACTTCTTTCAGCTAATGATTTAACAGATGAACAATCTAATTATTTAATGAATACTTGGTTGGAAAATAAAATCGAACCAGTGCAAACTGGAGCATTATTGGCAGCATTTAGAGCTAAAGGTATTTCTGGTAATGAACTCTCAGTAATGGCTAAAGTCTTGCAAGGTGCTTCAAAAGCACCATCAAATCTTCCTGGGTTTGAATTGGTGGATACATGCGGAACTGGAGGAGATGGCGCGAACACATTCAATATCTCTACCGCAGTTGCTTTTGTCTCATCGGCTTTAGGAGTAAAGATAGCTAAACATGGAAATCGCAGTGCAAGTGGCAAGGTTGGATCTGCTGATGTTTTAGAAAATCTTGGTTTATCTTTAAACGTTTCTTCAGAAAAAGTTATTGAGGCTTTAAAGGTTTTTGGGATTACTTTTCTTTTTGCTCCTTCTTGGCATCCCTCTTTAGTTAACCTTGCACCTTTGAGAAAAAGTTTAGGAATTAGAACTATTTTCAATTTACTGGGTCCTTTAGTAAACCCTCTCAGGCCTAAGTCTCAAGTATTAGGTGTGGCTAAAGCTGATTTGCTTGAGCCTATGTCTATAGCCCTAAAAGGGATGGGTCTCAATCGTGCTGTTGTCGTTTATGGGGCTGGTGGTTTAGATGAAGCATCACTCGCTGGGTCAAATCAATTTCGTTTTTTAGATAAAGATTCTATTCAAGCGGAAATTATTCATCCTACTGACCTTGGACTTTCAGAAGTTTCAAATGAAAGTTTGAAAGGTGATGATTTAAAGGTTAATTCTCAAATTTTAATTTCTTTACTTAAAGGGGAAGGAAATAAATATCATAAGGAAGTCGTTGCTTTTAATACTGCTTTGGTTTTATGGGCTTCCGGTGCTGAAGATAATTTATCTTTAGGTGTAAAACGATCTTTAGATTGTTTAAATTCAGATAAATCTTGGCTTCTTTTTGAGCAATTAAGAGGATTTTTAGCCACCTAATAATTATAAACTGATATAAATCCTTTATTATGTTTCTTGACACTGAAAGTTCTGCAATATTGTTACTAGAGGATGGTACGTATTTTGAGGGAATATCTTTTGGTTCATTAGGTACTATTTCTGGAGAGGTTGTATTTAATACTGGTATGACTGGGTATCAAGAGGTGATAACTGATCCTAGCTATTATGGACAACTTATTACTTTTACATATCCAGAGATTGGGAATACCGGCATAAATTCAGAGGATAATGAATCATCACATCCATCAGTGAAAGGGGTAATTGCTCGTCAAATATCAAAAATTTCTAGTAATTGGAGGCATGAAAAATCTTTCGAACAATGGTTGAAGGATGAAAATGTTGTAGGAATTTATGGAATAGATACAAGAGCATTAGTTAGACACCTCAGAGAGTCTGGTTCCTTGAATGGAATAATTTCTTCAGATACAAACTATTCAATTGCTCAATTATCTGAAAAGTTAAAAAAGTCTCCTTCAATGAGTGGATTGAATCTTGTCGATAAGGTAACTACTAAGTCCCCTTTTACTGTTAATTCACTTTGTGCTGCTTCATTTGATCAAAGAATTAAAAAGATAAAAGCACGTCCTTATAAAATTGTTGCTATAGATTTTGGTATAAAGCAATCGATCTTGGATCGATTAGTGGCTCATGGTTGCGAAGTTACTGTTTTACCTGCGAATGCTTCATTATCTAGCGTTTTAGATTTATCTCCTGAAGGTGTTTTCCTTTCCAATGGCCCTGGAGATCCATCCGCCGTTCATAGTGGTATTAAACTTGCTAAAAAGTTAATTGAATACGAAAAGCTCCCTGTTTTCGGTATTTGTTTAGGCCATCAGATTCTTGGATTGGCTCTTGGAGGGAAAACTTTTAAATTGTCATATGGACATAGAGGTTTAAATCATCCATGTGGATTGAATGGAAAAGTAGAAATTACTAGTCAAAACCATGGCTTCGCTTTAAATTCAGAGTCTTTAAATTCCGAAAAGATTGAAGTTACCAGATTTAATTTAAATGATCAAACTGTTGCGGCTATTTCTGTAATTGATAAGCCTTTCTTTGGAGTTCAATATCATCCAGAGGCAAGTCCTGGCCCTCACGACTCCGATCATCATTTTAATCATTTCGTAACCTTAATAGAAGATCGACGAAGAATCGTGGATTAATTTGGTTTCTATCACTACACTTCCATCATGAAGTAATAGGGGATTGATCCCATAGCTGAATTAAAACGAATTACTGTTTCTCTTAGAGGTGGTTTTAGCCATCAAAAAGGTTGTTTGGTGTTAAATTTCACTGGTCAACTAGATGCCTACTCTGAGAAGCAATTCACTACATATATAAATGAAGTTTTAGCTTCAAATCAACTATCTGTAGTTATTGATTTAAGTAATATAGATTTTATAGACTCTTCAGGATTGGGAGCAATGGTTCAAGCAGCCAAAAAATGTACTCAGTTAAAAAGAGATTTTAAAGTTGTTGGTAATCCTAGAGTAATCCAAACAATTAAACTTGTTCGTCTTGAAGAATTCCTTCATCTAGTGCCAGATCTTGATACTGCAATTTCTAAATTATCAACTTGACAGATTGGATTCGCTCTTATAAATCAACCATTTCTCCTGATGGTCTTGGCCCCTTGCAATTAGCTTGGTTGGGTGATGCAGTTTGGGAAATGCATCATAGATTGCGTTTCTGCGGTAGTCCAAAGCGTTCAAAGGATCTACACGAAGCTGTGGTTAATGAGGTTAATGCTTCCAGTCAAGCCAGAG
Organism: Prochlorococcus sp. AG-363-B05; assembly: GCA_003278445.1. Lineage (GTDB taxonomy): Bacteria > Cyanobacteriota > Cyanobacteriia > PCC-6307 > Cyanobiaceae > Prochlorococcus_B. Next base: position 42,183 of record QCFD01000004.1, on the reverse strand, counting down.
CGATTAGAAAAATAGAACCATACCTTACAGATGATGAAAGAGATTTTCTAAGAAGAGGTAGAAATAAAGCAGGGAAAGGTCCTAAAAATGTAGATGCAGCCACATATGCAATTGCTACTGGATTTGAGACTATTGTTGGGTGGTTGTTCTTGAAAAATCCTAATCGTTTAGCTGATCTATTCGATCTTCTTGAGCAACCTATTAACTAGAAAATAGTTTAAAAAAAAATGAGTTATCGATTTAATAAAGAGAAAAGGAATTCTAAAAATTCCTCTTTCAATAGACGTGGTAGTTCAAGTAGTAGTTATTCACGACAAGATAAAGATGAAACAAAGTCCAATTACAATGATAGAAGAAGAACAAATAACAAAATTAATCGTGCTTCATCAGATAAACCAAAGCAATATTCAACTGATAATCAATCATTTGAAAAATTAAGAAGTAATAGCCATTTAAATTCAAGTTACAGAGGTTCAAGTCGTTTTGAGAGAAAAGAGGCTAATCCTTCTTTTAGAAATCGTAATCCTCAGGTATTAAAAAATGACACTAGAGGAGGGGCAAAAGACCCTATTTCATATTCTGAAAGCTTCTCTAAAACTTTGAGTGATGATTTGATTTGGGGGCGTCATTCAACTGAGGCTGCTCTTTTGGGTGGGAGAGCTATTCATCGGATTTGGTGTACAACTGAGTTACGAAGTTCATCAAAGTTTTTTCAACTTCTTAAAGATTCAAAAGCCTCTGGAGTTCTGGTTGAAGAGGTTTCATGGTCTAGGCTTGGCCAAATTACTAATGGAGCAGTTCATCAAGGAATAGTTCTGCAAATTGCTGCATCAAAAACACATGATTTGAACAATTTAATAGATGCTTGCATACCTTTTGGAGATTCTTCATTGCTTCTCGCTTTAGATGGTTTAACTGATCCTCAGAATCTTGGAGCAATAATACGTTCTGCCGAAGCTCTTGGTGCGCAAGGTTTGATCCTTCCACAAAGACGAAGTGCAGGTCTAACTGGCTCTGTAGCAAAAGTTGCGGCAGGAGCATTGGAACACTTGCCAGTAGCCAGAGTAGTTAATTTAAATAGATCTCTAGAAAAATTAAAAGATAATGGTTATACGGTTGTCGGTCTGGCTGAGGAAGGCCCTTCAACTTTATCTGAGATTAAATTCAAAGGACCTTTAGTTGTTGTTGTAGGGTCAGAAGATAAAGGTATTTCTCTAATAACAAGAAGGTTGTGCGATCAATTAGTAAGGATTCCTCTTAAAGGAGTTACAACAAGTTTAAATGCATCGGTTGCCACGTCTATTTTTTTATATGAAGTGGCTAGATCTAGATGGATGCGCTCAATATCTGGCCAAGATCCATCTCCTAGATTATTGAAACCTCATATTTCATCAGAAACCAAAAATTAATCTATCTAAATTCCAACTTAGAATGCACCTTATAGTCTTTATAGTTTAATTATATTTTGTCGAACTGCATAATTAAAATAGATTATTAGTTACTTTTCTCACTCGCTTTTATACTTAACAATTTGCTGCTATATAGATTTGTTTCATCATCAAGTGAACATAATTTTGCCTTTTATTTGATAAACATATACCCAAGAAAGTATAATAAATTAAATGCACTTTACTTATGGGTCCCATTAGGGCTCTTCGAAGCTTAGGAAATAGTTTGGGCTTGGCCTGGTGGGCCAAGGTTGAGACAAATCAACCTGACGTGATTTATTGGTTTGGACCTTTCCTGACTCGTCGTAGTTTGAAAGTTAATTTAAATGGTTTTGTAGATGATCTTTCTGCGGAGTCTCCGCAAGGAATTAATCATTGTTTAATTAGGTGTCGGCGTAATGAGCCTCTAACGTCATAAGCTAAATAATAATTTTTCTATAATAAAATAATGACTTTTGCAGACTTACGCCAGAAATTAAATAATGGTGAAGTCTCATCCAAAGAACTTGTTCAAGAAAAAATTTTTAGAATAACTGAATTAGATTCAACATTGAATACTTTTTTAACAGTCAATAAAGAGCACGCTTTAAAAAAAGCTGAATTCATTGATAATCAACGTGCTTCAGGGAAAGATCTTCCACTTTTATCAGGTATTCCATTAGCTATAAAAGACAACCTTTGTACAAAAGGAATTAAGACAACTTGTGCTAGCAAGATTTTGGAAAACTTTGTCCCACCATATGAGTCCACTGTTACAGGAAGGCTTTTGAACTCAGGAGCAATAATGATTGGCAAGACAAATATGGATGAATTCGCAATGGGTAGCTCTACTGAAACTTCTGCATATGGTCCAACTTTAAACCCATGGAACATAACAAAAGTTCCTGGTGGGAGTTCTGGTGGTAGCGCAGCTTCTGTAGCAGCTGAATTATGCTTTGGAGCTCTAGGTTCTGATACTGGCGGTTCAATACGACAACCAGCCTCTTTTTGTGGAGTTGTTGGCATGAAGCCAACTTATGGTCGCGTGAGTAGATGGGGTTTAATCGCTTTTGCCAGCTCATTAGATCAAGTTGGACCATTCGCCAATAATGTTGCTGATGCGGCTGAAATTCTTCAAGTTATAGCTGGAAAAGATGAACTTGATTCAACTACTGTTGATATCCCAGTTCCAAATTATTTAGAGAATCTTTCTAGGTCAATTAAGGGATTAAAAATTGGTTTAATTGACAATTGCTTTCAACATGAGGGCTTGGCTTCTGATGTTAAAGAATCTGTTCTTAGCGCTGCGTCTTTGCTTGAGACCCTTGGTGCAAATATTGTTAATCTTACTTGTCCTCGCTTTAACGATGGAATAGCAACTTATTACATTATAGCTCCTTCAGAAGCATCTGCTAATTTAGCCAGATATGACGGTGTCAAGTATGGATTTCGCTCTAATGATGAACAAACTCTAATAGAAATGACTTCGAAAACTCGAGCACTTGGCTTTGGAAGTGAAGTTAAACGAAGGATTCTTATTGGTACTTATGCACTTTCGGCTGGTTATGTTGATGCTTACTACAAAAAGGCCCAGCAAGTTCGTACTTTGATTCGTAAAGACTTTGAGGATGCTTTCAAAAAAGTTGATATTTTGTTAGCACCCACTTCTCCAACTACTGCTTTTGGTTCAGGCAAAAATATCGATAACCCTATGGCTATGTATTTATCAGACTTATTAACAATTCCAGCTAATTTGGCTGGATTGCCAGCTATAAGTTTGCCTTGTGGTTTTGATAAATCAGGTTTACCAATTGGATTGCAGTTAATAGGTAATGTTTTTGAAGAGGCTAAACTTCTTCAAGTAGCCAGTCAGTATGAAAATGCTGCTGAGGTTTTTAAAAATAGACCTAAAACAGACTTTACGTTTTAAAAATTAACCACTTTATGTGGAGGCTTGTGTTCAGGCTACACTATATGCAGCGTAGCCCCACTGTGTGTTTATGGCCTTTGTCCCAATTCATAATCATAGTGATTACAGCCTTCTTGATGGAGCCAGTCAACTTCCATTAATGGTAGAAAGAGCAAAGGAATTGGGAATGCCAGCTTTAGCGCTGACTGATCATGGCGTTATGTATGGAGCGATTGAACTATTGAAGTTATGTAAGGCAGCGAATATAAAACCAATAATTGGGAATGAGATGTATGTAATTAATGGATCTATAGATGACCCTCAACCAAAAAAAGAGAAAAGATATCATCTTGTTGTAGTTGCCAAAAATCAAATTGGTTATGAAAATCTAGTTAAATTGACTACTCTTAGCCATTTAAATGGTGTTAGAGGTAGAGGTATCTTTTCACGACCATGTATAGATAAGTCATTATTAAAAAAATATAGTAAAGGATTGATTTGTTCAACTGCTTGCTTAGGAGGTGAAATTCCCCAAGCTATATTAAAAGGAAGAAATGATATTGCGAGAGAAATAGCCTCATGGTATAAAGAAATTTTTAATGATGATTTCTATCTTGAAATTCAGGATCATGGATCAATTGAGGATAGAATTGTTAATAGTGAAATAGTTAAAATATCTAAAGAACTCGATATTCATATCATTGCAACAAATGATGCACATTACATTTCTAAAAATGATATAGAAGCACATGATGCATTGATATGTGTTTTAACTGGCAAATTAATTAATGATAAGAAACGATTAAGATATACCGGTACTGAATATATTAAATCTGAGGAAGAGATGAGAAGTTTATTTACTGATCATTTAGATGATAAAGTTATAAATAGTTCTATACAAAACACTGTTGAACTAGCTAATAAGGTCGGAGAATACAATATATTAGGTACATATAAGATGCCAAACTTTCCCATACCAGAAGGATATACATCAATTGAATATCTTAAAGATATTACTATCAAGGGTCTATTAGAAAGATTAAATATTCAAGATTTTAAAAACGTTTCAAGCATCTACAAAGAAAGACTTGATTATGAGTTAAATGTTATAGATCAAATGGGATTCCCTACATATTTTCTTGTCGTATGGGATTATATAAGATTTGCAAGAGAACAAAATATTCCTGTTGGACCTGGTAGAGGTTCTGCTGCAGGTTCTTTAGTGGCTTTTTCTCTTCATATTACAAATATTGATCCAGTAGAAAATGGATTGTTATTCGAAAGATTTCTTAATCCAGAAAGAAAGTCAATGCCAGATATTGATACTGACTTTTGTATTGAAAGGCGTGGTGAAGTGATTGAATATGTTACTAAAAAGTATGGAGAGGATAAAGTTGCACAGATAATTACATTCAACAGAATGACATCAAAAGCTGTTTTAAAAGATGTTGCTCGAGTCCTTGATATTCCCTATGCAGAGTCTGATCGTTTAGCGAAATTAATTCCAGTTGTAAGAGGTAAACCAGCAAAATTATCTTCTATGATTTCTAAAAATTCGCCAAATAAGGATTTCCAAGAAAAATACAATAATGATTTAAAAGTAAAAAAATGGGTAGATATGGCTATGCGAATTGAAGGAACAAATAAGACTTTTGGTGTACATGCAGCAGGTGTAGTTATAGCTGCTAAATCACTTGATAATTTAGTACCTCTACAAAGAAATAATGATGGACAAATAATTACTCAATATTTCATGGAAGATATTGAGTCACTTGGTCTTTTGAAGATGGATTTTCTAGGACTTAGAAATCTTACGATGATAGAAAAGACAATAAATCTAGTTGAGGAATCTATGGGAGAGAGATTAAATCCTGATTCCTTGGCCTTTACTGATGAGAAAACATTTGAATTACTTTCTAGAGGAGATTTAGAAGGCATTTTTCAACTTGAATCTAGTGGTATGAAGCAAATAGTTAAAGATTTGAAGCCTTCATGTCTTGAGGATATTTCTTCGATTCTTGCTCTTTATCGCCCTGGTCCTCTTGATGCAGGATTAATTCCTAAATTTATAAACAGAAAACATGGAAAGGAAAATATTGATTTTCCTCATCAGTCACTTAAGCCTATTTTAAGTGAGACTTATGGAATTATGGTTTATCAAGAGCAGATAATGAAGATTGCTCAGGATTTAGCAGGATATTCACTCGGTCAGGCAGATCTACTAAGAAGAGCAATGGGTAAGAAAAAAGTTTCTGAAATGCAACGTCATAGAGCACTTTTTGTTGATGGTGCTGTTAAAAATGGAGTTACAGAAGTTATAGCCGACAAGTTGTTTGATCAAATGGTTTTATTTGCAGAGTATTGCTTTAACAAAAGTCATTCTACTGCTTATGGAGCTGTTACTTATCAGACCGCTTATTTAAAAGCACATTACCCTGTTGCTTATATGGCGGCATTGTTAACAGTAAATGCTGGTTCGACTGACAAAGTTCAGAGATACATATCTAATTGTAATTCTATGGGGATAAAAGTAATGCCACCAAATATAAATACTTCCGGTGTTGATTTTACTCCTAAAGATAATTCAATTCTTTTTGGTTTTTCAGCTATCAAAAATCTAGGTGATAGCGCAATTAGAAAAATTATCACCTCTAGAATTGAAGACGGTGAATTTACCTCATTAGATCAATTATGTGATCGAATTTCTTTAAGTTCACTAAATAGAAGAGCTCTTGAAGCACTGATTCATTGCGGAGCTCTTGATTGCCTTGAAGAAAATGCAAATCGTGCTCAGCTTATTGCTGATTTAGATTTAGTTATAGAATGGGCTTCTTCTAGAGCTAAAGATAGATCTAGCGGACAAGGAAATCTTTTTGATCTCTCGGATTCATTAAATAATGAATCATCAACTGATGATTATCTAACAGCTCCTAAGGGTAAAAATGTAAATGAATATCCACCTACGGATAAGCTTAAATTAGAAAAAGAACATGTTGGATTTTACCTGTCTGATCATCCTTTGAAGCAGCTTTCCGAACCTGCAAGGTTAATTGCTCCTATAAGTCTTGGCTCATTAGATGATCAGAAAGATAAATCTAGGGTTAGTGTTATTGCAATGATTCCTGAGATGCGCGAAGTAACTACTAGAAAAGGTGACAGGATGGCCATTATTCAATTGGAGGATCTAACTGGTTCTTGTGAAGCTGTTGTTTTTCCAAAAAGTTATGAAAGATTGTCTGATCATTTGATGGTTGAAACTAGGTTATTGATTTGGGGTAGTGTTGACAGGAGAGATGAAACTGTTCAATTGATTATCGATGATTGCCGTGAAATTGATGATTTAAGATTTCTATTGATTGATCTTCATCTTGATCAAGCTTGTGATATAAATGTTCAGCATAAATTAAGAGAGTGTCTTTCGAAAAATAGACCTGCTAGAAATGAATTAGGTGTTCGAATCCCTGTTGTTGCGTGTTTGAAGGACAGTCAAAATACTAGGTATGTACGGTTAGGAGATCAATTTTGCGTAAAAGATACTGAATTGGCTTTGAATGCTTTGTCAAAGAATTCTTTCATTGCAAGATCAAGCAAAAGTCTAATAAATTAATTTGTTTTAACTAGCAATATCTGTCTTACTAGTTTTAAATGCATCCTTCATTCTATTAATGTTTGGCCTTATATTTTCTAAACCAAGAAAACTACCTGGTTTGAAATCCCAGCTTGCAGATAGTATGCCGTAACTTAACCCTAATAAGCCAACAAGGAAACACATTGCTGAGCTTACGAGTGTGACTGTGGGTGATATCTCTGCAATACCTTTGCTAATTAAAAAATAACTTCCAATAAAAACACCCATACCACTTATTGTTGGTATGCCTGTCGTAAAAGCTATTCTTCTTGCCATTCGATTAGCTACATATTTTGGAATACCTGAGTCCTTACGAGTATTTCTTGATGAATTTTTTAATTCTATTGTTGGTGCCGAGCTTTTAGTTGAAAATCCAATTTGCTGTAATGGTTGTTTCGAACTTTTGTTTTTTTTCTCTCCTTTCATTACCTTTCAGAATGCAACACTATCCATTATCCCCTAATAGCCAATTTTTCTATAAGCTCAGTATATCTTTTTTCACTTTTATTTCGGACATATCCCAAAAGTCTTTTACGTTGTCCAATCATTTTAAGCAATCCTTGCCTTGAAGAAAAATCATGGATGTTACCTTGAAGATGTTTGCTTAATTTTGATATTCTTGTCGTAAGCATGGCAACTTGAACTTCAACTGAACCTGTATCAGTTGGATGTACTTGATGGGTGTTGATTAGCTTTTGTTTCTCTTCTGTGCCAAGTGACATTTGGTTTTTGTTTTCTTTATAACTTAAGTATAATTTAATCCCTAGCCTTCTATCAAGTGTCGTTTTGACTCAATCTTATAAGAATCTTTTTAAGATGTTCATCCATGAGCTCTTTTGTTGCTCCTGGTGAGAGAGAATTAATTAGAGAAGTAGTTTCTTTTTCGTCATTTGATATTAATTTAATTGCATTCTTAATTTCATTATCCATGTAGCCAAGAGAATTAAGAATTGATTTGATTTCCTCAATATATTTAGCAAAGTGATTTGTTTTATGAGTTGATTGATTATTTATTTTAGTTTCTTTAGTATCCTTGAAGTTCTGAAGTTTATTTTTAAGTTCAACGACTAATCTCTCAGCTATCCTTTTACCAATTCCTTGTGACTTAGTTAATAAAGTTAGATTATTATTTTCAATCGCATCAACTAATTGACTAACCTCAAGGTCCTCTAATAAGGCCATGCCTATTTGTGGCCCTATACCATTTACACTAATGATTTTCCTAAATAAATCTCTTTGATCAACATCATTAAAACCATATAAGTTGCTACAATCTTCACGATTTATTTGATGAATCCAATATTCTTTTATATTTGTTTTATCAATATTACCTATTTGTTTTGATAAAAGTTGTATTTCATACCCTATCCCACCAACATTTAGCACAACACCTTGTTTTGATGATAGATGCCAATTTTGTATTATTTGACCTTTTAACCAACTGATCATTATTTATGATTTTATTAGTAAAAATTTAGATTAAATAAATTTTAACCACCATCAATTTGACAACCAGCCATTGAGCCTCCTATTACACCTGCAGGAATCGCCCACCAACGGTCTTTACCTCTGGATATTGCTGTAGCCAATCCACCCCCTAATATTCCTCCAGCTATTTTGCCTTCGGTGCAATCATTATTATCAATTTTATTTTGATTGGTCGTTGGGTTGACTTCAGGACAAGGTACTTCTACTGTCTCTTCCCAGGTCTTCACATATCCTGGATTATTTCTTGTTCCTGGTATGTATTCCTCTTTATATTCGTTTCTTGTACAAGTTCTGCTTGATGAAAAACCACGTTGATATTCATCTGCAAGAATCGACGTTGATCCTGTGCAAATAAGAAGGACTGAAAAAATAGTAGGTTTAAAATTCATATGCAAAATTAAGCTATAGAATTTTTGTCTGTATTCATACTAATAATAGTTGAGATGAGTACACAAAGACCTCCTAAAAAGATTTCCTTTGTGATTGCTTCCTGGAAAATAAAAACGCCCCATATACTAGAAAATATAACTTGGGAGTAATTTAATGAAGTTGCTTGCCCAGCTGGAATTAGTCTTAAACCTTCAGTTATGCAAAGTTGACCTATTTGCGTGAATAAACCAATTCCTAATATCCAAATCCAATCTATACCTGTTGGTAATACAAAATCTTTTATTATAAATGGAAGAGATAAAGGAATTGAAACTATAGGAAAGTAATAAATAATAACAAGAGGATTCTCTTTGGCTGATAATTTTCTTACGCAAATATAAGCAAGAGATGTCATTAATGCGCCTAGTATTGCAATTGAAATAGCTATTACACTTTCTAGAATATTACTATTTATTGCCCATTCTTTTTGAGAGACTAATATTATTCCTATCCAACCCAGGATAATTGAAAATACAATTGTTTTACATATATATTCCTTCAAAATAAAGTACGCACAGATTACAGTAAATGTCGGATAAATGTATTGAATTACTGTTGCTGTTGCTATAGGTAGAATTGTTAAAGCCTTAAAGATACAAAATAGAGCTAATGTTCCAAGTAAACCTCTCAAAAGTAATAATTTTTTCTGATATCCCCAAGGATTTATATTATTTTTAAATAACAATAATCTTGTTATTATTAAACTAATTGTAGCTCTGGCAAAAACCAATTCTGAAACAGGTATTTTCACACCAACAGCCTTAACGCAAACACTCATAAGGCTAAAAGCTAATCCACTTCCTATTAAATATCTGATCCCTTTTTGATGATTAACTTTTTCCCTGATTTCTAAATGTTCTTTTTCTCTCAATTTCTAAAACTCTTAACTAAATTTTTCAAGATCAATTAAAATTATAATATGGCCACAGTTAGACTACATCCCAGAACAATAGATTCTGTCAAAGAGCGTGTTGATATTGTTGATGTCGTTGGAGAACATGTTGTTTTAAAGAAAAAAGGTAAAGAATATGTTGGAATATGTCCTTTTCATGATGATAGTAAGCCCTCTATGTCAGTTATTCCTGGCAAACAATTTTATTATTGTTTCTCATGTGGAGCCGGTGGTAATGCAATTAAATTTTTAATGGAGTTTCAGCGACAAAGTTTTAGTGATGTTGTTCTTGAATTAGCTAAAAAATATCAAGTACCAGTTGATACAGTTGAAGGACCACAACAGGAAAGACTAAAGCAACAAATATCACGTCGTGATACTTTATATCGTGTCTTAAAACTTGCTACAGGTTGGTTTAGAAATCAATTAAATTCTAAATGTGGAGAAAATGCTCTCAATTACTTAAGGAATAAACGTCATTTAAGTGATGGTACTTTAATTAATTTTGAACTTGGTTATGCACCTGATAGTTGGGACTCATTGCTTAAATATTTTGTTGATATTGAGAAAGTTAGTGTTGATATACTTGAGTCAGCTGGTTTGATTGTGCCTCGCAAGGGAGGTAAAGGTTTTTATGACAGATTTCGTAATCGTGTTGTTGTTCCAATACATGATCGACAAAAAAGAGTGATTGGTTTCGGTGGTAGAAGTCTTGATGGTTCGGAGCCTAAATATTTAAATTCACCTGAGACAGAAATTTTTGAAAAGGGTAAAAATCTTTTTGGTTTAGATAAATCAGCAACTTCAATAAGAAAAAAAGATTATGCAGTTGTTGTAGAAGGATATTTTGATGTGATGGCTCTTCATGATTCTGGTATTGAAAATGTTGTTGCCTCTCTAGGAACAGCACTGAGTCGCAATCAAATAACACTTCTCTCTCGTTCTACCGAAAGTAAAAGGATCCTTTTAAATTTTGATTCAGATAATGCCGGAATTCGAGCAGCTAACCGCGCAATCAATGAGGTTGAAAGTCTTGCTATTCAAGGTCAGCTAGATTTAAGAATTCTTCAATTACCTTCTGGCAAGGATCCGGATGAGTTTCTTAAAGATAATTCTCCTTCAGAATATGAAGCATTAGCTGCTAAATCTCCTCTTTGGATGGATTGGCAAATAGATCAATCTTTGAAAGATTTGGATCTTAGTAAATCTGACCAGTTTCAGATTGCAGTTACTGATTTAGTTAGCCTTCTTGGAAAGCTTCCTCAAACAGCTATAAGAACTCATTATCTCCAGAAAGTTGCTCAGCGTCTTAGTGGAGGTCAAGGTAGATTTGCCCTCCAGTTAGAACAAGATTTACGTAATCAAATCACTGGTCAAAGATGGCATGGTCGCTCAAAGAAATATGAGAAACCACAAGAAGTTAGTCATAGAGAAAGAAGTGAGGCAGATATATTGCTCATATATATTCATTGTCCTAATTCCCGGTCTTTTATTCGCAAAGAACTTCGCTTAAGAGATTTAGATGATTTTGCTATTAATCATCATCGACTAATTTGGTCTACAATAACTAACATAGAAGAACAAAGGTTTGGTTTTGAAACTGTTGAGGATATAAATTGTGGTAATGACACAAGTAACGTTTTATCTGATCTTGATTTAATTAAATATCTTTTAGATGATTTTCTTGTTACTAATAATGAATATTTACCTAAACTTACTCCTTTGCTAGAGATTAATGAGCTTCGTCAGGCAACCTTAGGTGATCCTGATTCTGAAATTCGTGGCGCTTTGGCAGTCCTTGAAAAACAGAAATCTTTAAAACGCTGTAGGCATTTAATTGATGCTTGGAGTTCACAACGATTACAAACCCTTGAGAATTGCATCGCTTCACTTATTGTTGAAGAAAATTCTGAGACAAGTAACGAATCAAATATGGAAGATCGTGTTTATAAAATGTTTGAAGATTTAAATAATGATGCTATAAATTTTCAGGAACTTTACTACGCTGAGAGAAAGCACATATTACATTTAGATCAGCAGCGATGTTATAACTAAGATTTCTAAATATCTATTTTATAAATGAAAAATTCTTTATTATTTGAGTTTGATAAATGTATTTTATCTAATGATATTTGGCCTAATTTTATAAATAAATTTGGATTTTCCAAGGCTAAATTAGCTGTTCGACAAGCTCTTGATCTTCAGAGAATGCAGGGAACTTCATGTACCTTGCCTGTTCTTATCCTAGATACATGTGGAACAGCTCTTGTTAACTCACAGGTTGTTAAAACACATATTGGCTTTAGTTCTGTGCATCAAGGAATGCTTTTAGTTTACAGTCATAAGTTAAATGCTATCCAATTACTTTTAGATACTTAATATTATTATAGACAATATTTTTTAAACTCTTTTTTTAATAATTTTGGTTTATCTTCCAATATATATGCCTGCCTTTCTTTTTCTTCCTCTCCAGATATTTTTTTAGATCCATTTAAAGCCTCAATTTTTGCTGGATTCATTGATAAATCTTTCTTTATATCTAATAGCTTTCCACCATTACATTCTTGTGCAACATGTACAGCTTCATGCCTTAATGCTTTCTTTATATGTTTCGCTGTTCTTTCAAATGTATCAGAATTCCTATTTCTTAAAAGTCTATAACCTTCCTTTTTTTTTGCATTATCTGTACAAATAATGATTTTTCTTTGTCTTGTGTTTAGAAAACCCGCATATTTTTTATCTATTAAACAATGAGAAGTGTTTTCTGCTGTTGAATATCCAGCTTGTTCGACCATCCTTATTATTTCTATTTCTTCTCGACCTAGAAATTGAATAAATTCCATTTTTCTTTTTCTTAAAGTAAAAAGTATTAACTAAATTTATCATATTTTTTATTTAATCATTTTTGTCCTTGCGATATTTTAATTCTTTTATAAACTATTAATTAGCAAATACACTTGGAATTCTTTCTATCTTTGTCGTTTTTAAATAAGATAGTTTTTCTCGACGAGGTTCCCATTCTTTTTTAATTGTAGATGATCCCCAGCTTAATGTATCACTCTTATTTCTTTTGTTAATATTATCTATTATATTATCTAGTGTTTTATGACGAAATTTTTCTTGAATACTTCTTTCGTCAAATATTGGGATCTGTTTATATTGATTGCCTTGAAGTTTATGCAATATGACACCAGCTTTTATTAGTTTCCTATAAGGTTTAAATATTTTTCTTGTTAATTTTAAACTTTGTTCAAGGATTACTTTCGAATTAGATGTTGGTATATTTAATTGTATTGTTGCTTCACTTTTATAAAAATCTTTTGAATTAATATTTGTAGTTGTAAATATTTTAATGGCTGATAACAATTGATTGTTTCTTCTAAGTTTTGCACTTGCTATTAAGACATATTTACATATTGCCTGATTTAATTCTTCTAGAGTATCTATTGGATATGCAAAACTCCTACTTACGCAGATTTCTTTTTTTGCTGATGATATTTCTTTGACAGGGATACAGAGTTTACCTTTTAACTCATTTTGTATACGTATACCAACTACACCATATTTTCTATTGATTTGGTTGCTTGGCATATCTCTCAGTTCTCTAGCATTATTTATACCTCTTCCTTTCAGCCATATCGACATTTTCTTTCCAACGCCCCAAACCTTATCTACTTCTATTTGATTAAGATAATAATCTTTATTTTCAATAATACTTATATCAAATATACCAGAATTTCTTTCTATTTTTTTTGCTATATGGTTAGAAATTTTTGATAGAACTTTTGTTTCACCAATGCCTATAGATATTGGTATTCCTATGTTTTGATAAACTAAAGATCTTAAATTACTTGACCATTGATATAGGCATTTATCTTTTGGACGTTTCATAGTTCCAAATGCTTCATCTATAGAGTAGATTTCAAGTTCTTCACAATTTTTTCTTAGCAATTGCATTAGTCTATTGCTTATGTCACCGTAAAGTTCATAATTTGAACTTCTCACAGCTATATTTAATTGCTTTAGCTTTTTTTTTAACTTAAAATATGGCGTTCCCATAGGAATTCCCATTTTCCTGGCTTCTGAACTGCGCGCTATTATGCATCCATCATTATTAGAAAGTATAACTAAGCCCTTCCCTTTTATTGAAGGGTCTATCATTTGCTCACAGGAAGCATAAAAATTATTTCCATCAATTTGAATAATTGCTTTTGACATAGTTTATCTTTGATTTTTGTAGTTCGTGTATCGAATAAATGGCTACACCCCAAATTTGTATGTCTATATAGTTATATAAACTTATTGCTGGATAATTTTCTTTATCTGATTTTAGATAATAATTATTTTTCTCTTTTATAAGTCTTTTTAATGTGAATTCTCCATCTAAGAGTGCAACCACAACATGTCCAGGACTTGGATTTATACTGCGATCTATGATCAATAAGTCATTGTTGTAAATTCCTCCGTTATTCATTGAATTACCACTAACGCGTAGAAAGAATGTGCTTATTGGATTTTTAATCAAGTATTTATTTAGGTCGATACCTAGTTCTATATAGTCTTCCGCTGGAGAGGGAAAACCTGCTGAAATAGTTTCGTTTACTAATGGAAGCAGTCGCGTTGAGCAAGCTTCTTTTCCAGAAGAGTAAAGGCTCATTGTGTGCATGGACCCATGACGCTGAATCCAGTATAGTACAAATGAACTACACTGGTTGAGTTGTGCTTGTGTGTTCTTTATTGTTTGTGATAAGGCCCACCTTCTGTAATCGTTTTCGCTCGATAGAGTTGTTCGATAAGAAGAAGGCGAGCTATTTCATGTGGAAAAGTTAACGGTGAAAGGCTTAATTGCCAAGCAGCGAAACTATTTAGCGAAGGGCTAAAGCCGGTAGCGCCTCCAATAGCAAAAGTAATATTCTGATTTTTGCAATCTAGAAGTTTTTTTGCGAATTGTTTTGATGAGAAACATTGACCATTCTCATTAAGAGTTACAAGAGTTTCATTTCTTTTTATGAGCTGTTTGATTGAAGATTCTTCTTTCATTTGCGTGCTATCTTTGACTTCTATAACTTGTAAGCCAGGTAATCTATTTAAGTACATTTCTGTACCTGATTGGATCCACTTCTTTTTAGTCTTTCCAATTGCAATAATTTTATAGTGTGAAATATTAAGCATAAAAAAACATTTAACTAATCGATATCATCTTCAAGGAGAAATTGTTTAAATTGTGTATAAAGGTTTAGTGATTCGGTGTTAGAAAGCTTTTGAGGATTTTCATTCATAACTGGCTCTGTATTTGTTGAACTTTTAATAGTATTTGATTCAATTTTCTTTAGTCTTTCTAAAAGATGGCTTGGTACATTGCCATCTGGGCTGATCTCCATTAATTCTCGGAAAAGTTGTTCAGGGTTGGTTTCAATTTCAACAGGGTGTAATTTATGTTCTTTAGTTTCTTTGGAGTTGTTGGATTCTATTGATTGAGGTTGAGATATCTCTTTAGGGAGTTTTCGTCCAAGCTCTTTTAAGCGTTCAAGGCTATGGCTATCAAAAGTCATTTTAGAAAAATGTATATTGAATGAAGATCATTTTATGAGTATATTTTAAATAATTTATTTTTATTTGAGTGAAATATGTGGTCATTCTATTGTTGTATGTAAGTGGAGAGTATGGGTGATAAAACTTTGAATGATTTTAAACATTTCCCTCGGAAACGTTTTGGTCAGCATTGGTTAAAGGATCAGGAAGTTCTTGATCAAATAGTTAAGGCAGCCAAATTGAATTCTAATGATTGTGTCTTAGAAGTTGGACCAGGTAAAGGAGCTTTAACTGAAAAATTAATTGAATCTCAAGCAAAATTCATACAAGCAATAGAACTAGATAGAGATTTAATTGTTGGTTTGAGAAAACGTTTTAGTAATCAAAATAAATTCTGCTTGAAAGAGGGAGATGTTCTATCTGTTCCATTAGAAGCAGCAAATGGACAAATGATAAATAAAGTTGTGGCTAATATTCCTTACAACATTACAGGTCCATTATTAAAAAGATTGATTGGTCAATTAGGCAAAGTACCTGAAAATAGTTTTGATATTTTAGTTTTGCTTATGCAAAAAGAGGTGGCTCAAAGAATTGTTGCTCTTCCTGGGCAAAGTAATTTTAGTGCTTTAACTGTAAGAATTCAGCTTTTAGCAAACTGTCAAGAAGTTTGCGATGTGCCATCTCAATGCTTTCAACCCTCACCAAAGGTTGATTCCAAAGTCGTCTTAATTAAGCCATTCATTTCTATTGATCCAGATTTTATTCGGATAGGAGAATTATTGGAAAGACTTTTGAAAGTTGCTTTTTCTGGCCGAAGAAAGAAATTACGAAACACGATTGGAAGTTTTGTAACTTCAAACGATCAGATAAAGGAATTTTTAGCCTACAGAGGTATTAGTCTTGATCAGAGACCACAGGAAATTTCACCTTCCAATTGGTTTGCGCTGGCAAAAGCTTTAAAAGAAACTTGTGTTATTGAAAATGGTTCCTCCAAAAGCAAATGCTAATTTTCTTATTGCAAAAGCAAATGCAAAAATTAATTTGCATTTAGAGATTTTAGGAATGCGTACCGATGGCTTTCATGAATTGGCAATGGTTATGCAAAGTATTAACTTAAGTGATCAGTTGAAGATGATAAAATGTGAAGATGATAATATTACTCTCAAATCAAATAATAATCAGATAAGTAATGGTGAAGATAATTTAATAATAAAAGCTGCAAAGCTTCTGAGAAATAAAGTAGGAAATAAACAATTAGGTGTTCATATAGAACTTGAAAAAAACATTCCCATAGGTGCAGGCTTAGCAGGTGGTTCTACTGATGCAGCAGCAATACTGGTTGGATTAAATAAGCTCTGGGCTTTAAATCTTGAGATTTATGAATTAGAGGATATCTCAAAAGAAATTGGATCAGATATACCCTTTTGTGTATCAGGAGGTAGGCAAATATGTTTTGGTAGAGGAGAAGTTCTAGAAAAATTAAATACTAATCAGTTTAATCTGGGCGTTATTTTAGTTAAAGATCCATCGATACAAGTTTCCACGCCAGTTGCTTATAAAAAATATAAAGAACAGTACGAATATACTTATCTTGAAGATGATAGGGACTTTGAAAAGAAGAGAAAGATAATTAGATCTATCGACTGGTCTGATCAGACTCTATTTTATAAACGAACTGAAATACAAAATGATTTACAAAAAACAGTTTGCCCTATGGCGCCAGAAGTTGAGAAGTCTTTGAAAATATTGTCTGATTTGCCAGGTTCTCGTCTTGTTTCGATGAGTGGCTCTGGACCAAGCTGTTTTGCCTTGTTCCCAAATTATGATGAAGCAAATAAAGTACTAAAAAAACATTTTAATGAATTTGAAGAGGCTGGCTTATCAGCTTGGGCATGTTCAATGCTGTCTAATGGAGTTCAATTAGAAAATGAATTCACCTAGTAATGGGTTTGAAAAAAAATCAGATGAATTAGAGACTTCTGAATCAAGTCCTAACAATACTGCTAGTCCTGAGCCCCAAAAGGGCCCCTTAAGCTTTTTATCTGGTTCATTTACGAGTTTATCTTTTTGCTTGTTAAGCTTATTTATAAGTAGGAAAATAGTTTTATACTTTTCTATTCATACTCCGGATTATTCTTCTCCAATCGCCCAGAGTATTGCCTCCGGTTTTAAAACACTAATTATAGGAATTAGCTTTCTGGCAACATTCACGTTTGGTTTTATAGGATTAGGTTTGTTTTTAGTATTTATTCGAAGTTTGATTGAGGGCAATATAGTAAAAACAGACTAGTATTTAATTATAAAATTGTCATATTTAAGCCTTTCTATGACCCTTCATGATTTGGGCCTTCTTGTTTTATTGCTTTCTCCAGGGATGTTGCTTTCCATATTGCTGTTATCTACTTTTGCGGCAGGTGGGTAATTAGGCACAGTTTGAGATAGTTTGGATGAACAAACCGTTAACCCGGGAGATCCGTTAAAGCTGTGAAAGGTACTCTTTTATTTAATGCTCTTCGTGAAGCTATTGATGAAGAAATGGCGAGAGATCCTTATGTATGCGTAATGGGTGAAGATGTTGGACAGTATGGAGGATCTTATAAAGTTACCAAGGATTTATATGAAAAATATGGAGAGTTCAGAGTCTTAGATACTCCAATTGCTGAGAACAGTTTTACAGGTATGGCTGTTGGTGCCGCTATGACAGGCTTAAGACCAATTGTGGAAGGTATGAATATGGGTTTTTTATTATTGGCTTTTAATCAAATTTCAAACAATATGGGAATGCTTAGATACACAAGTGGTGGAAATTTCACCATTCCAACAGTTGTTAGAGGTCCTGGTGGAGTTGGAAGGCAATTAGGAGCTGAACATAGTCAAAGACTTGAAGCGTATTTTCATGCTGTTCCTGGCATAAAAATCGTTGCTTGCAGTACACCTACCAATGCTAAAGGACTAATGAAAGCAGCTATTAGGGATAATAATCCTGTCCTTTTCTTTGAACATGTCCTTTTGTATAACCTCACTGAAGAATTACCTGAAGGTGAATACATATGTGCTCTAGATCAAGCCGATCTTGTAAAACAAGGTAATGATATTACGATCTTAACTTATTCAAGAATGCGACATCACTGTTTAAAAGCTGTCGAAATACTCGAAGGTAAGGGAATTGATGTTGAATTGATTGATTTAATAAGTCTAAAGCCTTTTGATATGGAAACAATTTCTAAATCTATCAAGAAAACTCATAGAGTAATTATTGTTGAAGAATGTATGAAAACTGGTGGTATTGCCGCCGAATTAATGTCTTTAATTACTGAAAATTGTTTTGATGATCTAGATTCTCCTCCAGTTCGTTTATCCAGTCAGGATATTCCTACTCCATATAATGGAAACTTAGAGAATTTAACTATCATTCAACCTCACCAGATTGTTGATGCTGCTGTGAAAATTATTAATAATGGTGGAGTAGATTAACAATGGGCCGAAAGAATTACTGGTTTATTGTTGTAATCATTTTTGCTGTTTTAAGTATATTTATTTGTACTAATATACCTTTTCAATTAGGCTTGGATCTTCGTGGAGGTAGTCAATTAACTTTAGAGGTTCAGACTACTGAAGAGATAACAAAAATAACCCCCAATGACATAGAAGGAGTCAAAGCTGTTCTTGATAAGAGAGTTAATGGATTAGGAGTTTCTGATTCTCAGCTTCAAACTATAGGAACAAATCAATTATTATTAGAACTTCCTGGAGAGCAGGATCCTTCTGGCGCAGCTAAAGTATTAGGAGAAACTGCATTATTAGAATTCAGAATCCAAAAGAATGGAACAGAGGCTCAATTAAAAGATTTACAAACTCAAAGAAATAGAGTTGAATCTATTATTAAGTTATTAGAAGAGAATAACAATTCAGCTCAATTAATAAAGGAGCTAAATATTAATAATGAAATAAATAATTTGTTCGATAAATATAATATTAAATCCAACCAGATTTTTGATTATGACGAATTTAATCTCCTAAGAAATAAAATTAATACTGAAATAGCAGTTTTATTTGAGCCAACATCATTAACTGGTCAATATTTAATAAATGCAGGTAGACGTCAAGATCAAAATACAAATGATTGGGAAGTTACTTTAAACTTCAATAGTGAGGGAGGAGATAAATTTGCAGATATCACAAAATCCATAGCTGGTACTTCTCGATTACTAGGAATTGTTATTGATGGGATTTCATATAGCGAAGCAAGCGTAGGTAAGCAATTTGAAAATGCAGGAATAACAGGTGGCGCCGCTACAATTAGCGGTAATTTCACTTCTGATGACGCTAGAAATTTAGAAGTACAATTAAGGGGAGGGGCCTTACCTTTGCCTATCGACATTATTCAAATAAGAACAATTGGACCCTCACTAGGTGTTCAAAATATTCGTCTAAGTCTTTTTGCTGCTTTAACAGGGTTGTTATTTGTAGGTATTTTTATGATCATTATTTATAAACTAGCAGGTTTCGTTGCTGTACTAGCTTTATCTTTTTATTCATTATTTACTCTTTCTATTTATGCATTACTTCCAGTAACTCTTACACTTCCTGGTATAGCTGGATTTATTTTAAGTATAGGTATGGCTGTAGATGCTAATGTTCTAATTTTTGAAAGACTGAAGGAAGAATTACGTAATGGTAATACTTTAATTCGTTCAATAGATGCTAGTTTCAAGAATGCCTTTTCTTCTATTATTGATGGTCATTTAACTACTTTAATAAGTTGCATAACTTTATTTTATTTGGGTACTGGATTTGTTAAAGGGTTTGCTGCAACATTAGGAATTGGAGTTGTATTGAGTTTATTTACAGCATTAACATGTACAAAGGCAATATTGAGGTTTCTGATGAGTTATCAATACCTTAGGAAAATTTCTAACTTTATCAATCCAAAACTTATTCCAACACCATCTATCAACATCCAAAAGTAATTAATTCAAATCAATTAAATTATGAAAGCTAATTCAAAAGTTCAACTCTATAAAAACAGAAAAATAGTTTGGCTTATTTCATTTTCTTTATCATTAATTTCAATAGTAGGAATGTTAATATGCTTCAAAACTCCTAGCATTAAGGCTCCTTTAAATCTAGGGCTAGATTACACAGGAGGCACACAAATTACTTTAGAGAGGAGATGCAATAGTGATTGTATCGAAATAAATACAAGTGATATAACTAATACTTTAACAGCTTTAAAGAATTTAGATAATAACTTTACTTCAAGTACTGCTCCTAACTTAACTCGTTCACAAATTCAATTATTAGATAATTCAAAATTAATATCTATAAGACTTCCCTTCCTTTCTGCAGGTCAATCAGAATCTGTAGTTAATGAGGTTAAGAAATCATTTGGACCAATTATAAATGAAAATACTTCAGTACAAATAATTGGACCTAGTCTTGGAAAGCAAT
Source organism: Prochlorococcus sp. AG-363-B05 (assembly GCA_003278445.1). Classification (GTDB taxonomy): domain Bacteria; phylum Cyanobacteriota; class Cyanobacteriia; order PCC-6307; family Cyanobiaceae; genus Prochlorococcus_B. The sequence goes on along the minus strand of QCFD01000004.1, from coordinate 21,427 downwards.
TACTTAGAAGTAGTTTAATATCTTTAGTATTTGCTTTTCTAGGAATAGCTTTATATATAAATTTTAGATATGATCGAAGATATTCTTTCTTAGCATTGTTTGCACTTTTTCATGATGTACTGATTGTTTGTGGTGTTTTTTCTTGGTTAGGATATTTTTATAATGTAGAAGTTGATTCATTATTTGCAGTAGCCCTGTTGACTATTGCAGGGTATTCAGTCAATAATACTGTTGTAGTTTTTGATCGTATTAGAGAAAAAAGTTTAAAAGATAATGAATTAAGTTTTAAATATCAGATTGATAATGCAGTTGGAGCGACATTAACAAGAACTTTATATACAAGTTTTACAACACTACTTCCATTAATATGTATATTGATTTGGGGAGGTTCTACATTATATTGGTTTTCATTTGCTTTATTTATTGGCGTGTTGGCCGGTTCTTGGTCAAGCATAGCTTTGGCTCCTTCAATTTTATCTATAACTAGCAATAAATAGATTAACTATAATATATGTATTGCAATTATATGTCTAGATTGTTTAAATATTTTAAATTAAATTGGATACCAATTATTCTAATTACACTCTCAATATATGATTTAAGGATTGATCTTAGACTTCTATTAGACTTTTTCACTTTTTCATCTCTTTTCTATACTATTTCTGAGCACCCCTTGGCAATCACGGTATTAATTACAATACCAAATTTATTTAATTCTTTGAAAAAAGATTAGTTGAAAAGATATTTTTTAGTATATTTTTAGTATATTATTTCTCTTGTTAAAATATTATTTTCCTAGTCTTTCTAATTAAGATAAATTAGTTCTTTGACTTACTTTTTTGTTTTCCTAGATGATTTTGGTTCAATTACCACCAATAGTTCCTCCATTTGAGTCATTAATTTTTTGACTTCTGAAGGCTCAGGTAGAGAAAGTTCTTCAGTTACACCTAAATGCATTTTTCTTAGTTCAGCTCTTAATATCTTTAAGGAGGCTTTTACTTCCTCTTTCTTTTCCTTTGCTGTTGCCATTTTTATAATTTTAAAAATTTGTATTATTATACATGATGTTAATAATACATTCTCTATTTGATTCTCAAACCAAATTACTTTAGACATGATTTGAGTTAAAGTATTATTAATTTAATTGAATCTTTGAAAAACTAAAGATATTCGATCATGAAAAATACTTCTTCTAACATTATTAACATTAAGAATAATAAAATAGGAGAGATGAATTTTTTCATAAAGCATAAGAAGTTAATATTAGCTCTACTTTTGATTATTTCATATGTGTTATTTTATTTTCTTATAGATTTCTCTACCCAAAGCCTAGTCGCTCATGATGAGGGCCTTTATGCAAGAAGATCAAGATTAGTTGAGGAATCATATAATTGGTTTTCTGCACCATTTCCTTCACCTCATCATAAGACACTTGGAAGTTACTGGTTTATAGCATTATCTTTACGGTTCTTTGGAAACAATGAACTTGCTCTTAGGCTCCCTAGCATTCTCTCCTCTTTTCTTTGTTTATTTATTACTTATTTGATTACAATAAAAATTTCAAATAAGAAGACTGCTTTTATAACTTTATTTTCACTATCTTCTATGCCATTATGGATTCAATATTCAAGATACGCAAGTCCTGATATTCCTTTTGTATTGTGTATTCTTTTGGTTATATTATTTTTTTTGAAATTTATAGATAGTAGTAATCATGTAGGTAAGTGTACTTTTATTTTTATTTCTGGACTATTTATTTCTACTTCTTTTTTTATAAGAAGTTATATGGTTTTTGTCCCAATTATTGGTCTATCACCTTTTCTTCTTTTTCATTTATTACCAGCAAAAAATATTTATAAAATATTTTTCTTGAATGGTATATTATTTGGTTCTATTCCCACTATTCTAAATCTCTATTATTCATATAAGAAGTTTGGTAGTAATGGAATTACAGCACTTTTTGATTTTGCAAAAAAGCAGGCTATAGGTGGATTTGATTTTAATAACTTAATACTTGTGCCATTAAATTATTTGTATTATACCTTTCCTGTTGGAATTTTGTTCTTAATTCTTTTTGTTTTTACTAGACCTAAAAATAATAATGTTAATCATCTTTTGTTGATCTATTGTTACCCATGCTTATCTTTGCTAATACTTTTATTTATGTCTACTTCATATCCTCACTATTATCTTTTTCTATTACCTTCTTTATCAACCTTGTTGGCATTATATTTACAAACTTTTTCTTTTAGATACTTGATATCTAAGACAATAATTAAGTATTTATTATTGTTATTAGTTGTATTTATTTGTTTTACCCTTGTCTCTTTTGTTATGTATTTTGATAACTCTCTAGCTAATTATCCTTATAGAAAGCTTTTTATAGTATATATAGTTCCTATATTTCTAACAATATATATAATATTCTCTTCTAGATATCTTTTTGATACCACATATAATAGGTTTAATTTAATTAAGTTTTTATTTAATATAATTATTCCGCAATATATATTTCTATCATTATTGTTTAATTTTGGCTTAATTGGAAATCCTAATCATCAAACGAAATTATTTGTAAATGACACATATATCTCATCAATTATTCATTCTAATACAATTTATTTATATAATGTTAACACTAAGATTAAGACGCTGCTTTCATTTTATTTGCCTTCCTCTAAGGTCTTGAAATCACTTGAAGATTTGAATAAGGTTGATTATGTAATTACATCTGACAGAAATCTAATGTATACATATGAAAATAAAGATTTGTTTAAGTTGATTAGTAGTTTTGATAATCACTTTTTATTAATGAAAATAAGTAAATGAGAATATATATATTTTTTATATTAAAATAAAAAAGTATATATATTAGCCATGCTTAAATTTGCTTATAAAAAGTTTTGGGTCCCTGTTATGGGCAGGCTTCTTTCTAGCTTGATACCTTTGCTTGAGGGGAAACCGTCTAATATACCTCCTACATATGACATAGACGGTGATAGTAAAAAAATAAATAACTGATTATTTGGGTAATAATCCTCCGTGACAATATCCAACTGCAATCGAATTTAGATCAAGATCATTTTTTGATTTATTTACATTGCTTGATTTAAGATATTTTGTGGTTTGGTCAATGCAGGATGAGCTGGATGATGTATACCTAATGATTGGGTATATATACAATATTCCAGCAATAAATAAAGTAAAATAAAAAATATTTTTTTTATTTTCATTAATAAAAATGTAAGTTTCTTTTTTCTTTTTTAGATATTTAGACAGCCATGAATCTGGTAAACCTATTTGAACAAACAATAGTTCAACCCACCATGGAAGTTTTGCTTTGTTTTTATCAGAATTGCTTTTCATCGTGATAGTTAGATAAGATTGCCCTTAAATAAGTCAATTTTGGTCTATATCACATCGATATTGTACCAATTAAAATATATCCCATATTTATAAAAAAAGAAAACTCTTATGCTCTTTTTATGAGTATTTACTCTTATTTATATGTTATGATTCAATCTTTTCTTAATTGATTTTTAGATTACAGATAGTGTATTATTTTTATGGATGGGATGTATTCAATGGCAAAAAGAAGACGTAGGCTGAGCCCTGAACTAGAGAAAAACATTTCATTAGCTAAGAAACAAATTGAATTAATTACAGCAATAATTCATGATATTGATGAGGAAGATATACAAGAAGAATATAAATCTGCTTTTTTGCCAGTAATGAGTACATATATGTCTCTTGATCAAATGTACAAGGAATTAGGCATAAATGAAGATACAACTAATCTTTATGAGCTTTATTTGTCTAATCTTGAAAAGTTCAAAAGTGAATACGAGCTATAGTTCTATAGTTACTTTTATTTTATTCTTTGAATCTTTATTGAAATCTGTTTTTAATATTAATTCTTTAAACTTTTTTTTTTAGAAGCTTAAAATAAAAAAAAATTAATTTTCTATGTCAGATAATCTATTTGAAATTGATTCTGCCATGAATTTGATCAAAGAAGATATTATAAAAGAACTTTCTGAATCTGTTTCTAAGCAAAATAACTCTTCATGTATTCAAGATGTTTCATCTAATAACCTCCCTTTTTCTAAGAGGCGAATGGATTAGTATTCTTTATTATTTCTTTGATTTCCGCCTCAACCAGATTTGTCACTAGAAATACTTCCTGCACTAGTTTTCCTTTTCTCGCTAGTAGTTTATAACCTTCTTTTGTTTTTATAGTTACTTTCAGTATTAGTTTCTCTCCTTTCCCTTTTGTTTTAGAGAGAGAGGCTGGTGTTACAGTCTTTACTTCTTTGATTTCCGCTATTTTCTTTAACCATTTAATTAAGCCTTCTATGTTTGTACTGTGGTTTTGAACAAGTCTCCCCATGGTTTTGTAAGTTCTGTAGGCTAATTTTTTTTGTAGCGCTCACTTCTATTAAGAATCATACAATTTATACCTTTTTAATAAGTTATAATTGAAAAAATAATTTTATTCATGATTTTTACATTGGGTTGGGCTTCCTTAGCGGCTATTTTTACTTTTTCTATAGCAATGGTAGTTTGGGGTAGAAATGGTGATGGTTCTATTGATATTTAGGATTAGAGATGTCTATAGATCTTAATCTCTATAGTTTTTTATCTTTTTTTTCTATTACATTATTATTATTCATTACAATAGCTGTAATCTATATTAGCTATATTGATTGGAAAGATAAGAAAAGAAAGTAAATAAGATTATTAATTATTTAGGTGATGTATTCAGTGCAATGATTTCTAATGCCTGTTTCATTTTCTCTATATTTGACTTGTACATGCTTATGTCTTTTTCTACTCTTGAGTAGTGATAACCTAGTAATTCTGTAGCAATACTAATTTCTTTATTCAGATCTTCTACTTTTATATTTTTACAATAAGGCAGCTCACTAATTAATTTGTATATCCCAACAGCATTTATGCGACTGTAATAGCTATTTTCTTTGTTTATATCTTTTATTTGTATTAAAAATTCTTTTAGTTCGTCTTTTGTCCAGGACTTGGATTTATTATTTAATTGTTCTGAAGAATTATTTATTTCAGTTGGGTTGAAACCATTGCAATTACATAGTGCATTAAAAAGTTTGGAAATATGTTCGCTAGGTCTATATCCATTTGTGAATGTTTTAAAAATTTCTAATAAACCAGTAGCAAAAATGGAATTATTATTAAAGTTTTTTTGATGACTTAATAAATGTAATTCTACAAGCAGCTCATCCGCAAGCTTTCTATAAATTGGTGGTATGACATAAGGAAATTCCTTATGGAAATCAGATTTGCTGTCTGAAATTGTTGCTCTAACGCTCAATGCCAAACCTAGATAATTCTTAAGAGACCTTAGCTTACCCCGTGACTTGGCTAGGATCATGAAAACCGACCACACCATCGTTTAATGATTCCAATAGTTATTGAAGAGTCTGGAAGAGGAGAAAGAGCCTTTGATATCTATTCCAGGCTTTTAAGAGAAAGAATAGTTTTTTTGGGCGAACCGGTTACTAGTGATTCTGCAAATAGGATTGTTGCTCAATTACTTTTTTTAGAGGCTGACGATCCTGAAAAAGATATTTTTCTCTACATAAACTCTCCAGGTGGGTCTGTATATGATGGCCTTGGGATATTTGATACTATGCAGCATGTGAAGCCAGATATTCATACAGTTTGCGTTGGACTGGCTGCAAGTATGGGTGCTTTTTTACTTTGTGCAGGTGCTAAAGGCAAGAGGAGCAGTTTGTTGCATTCAAGAATAATGATTCACCAACCTTTGGGGGGTGCCAGAGGACAAGCAAGTGATATTAGAATCCAAGCAGACGAAATACTTTTTATTAAGGATAAGTTAAATCAAGAATTATCTGATAGAACGGGTCAGCCTATTCAGCGAATAAGGGAGGATACTGATAGAGATTTTTACATGTCTCCTAGTGAAGCTGTCGAATATGGAATTATAGATAATGTATTTAATAAAAGACCAATTAATTCAGTTTAATATGACTTTTACTTTGGATCTTGAATTACAGGAAGAAATCTTTCTTTTTCTGGAATAACTGTGAATTCTGATAATATTTTGCAAAATTCATCTCCATCCATAGTTTCTTTTTCAATTAGAATTTCAACCAACTTATCCATAGCAGATCTATTTTTCTCTACTAATTCAAGTGTTTCTTCGTAACATTGTTTAACTATTTTTCTAACCTGTTCATCAATTTGTTTGGAAATTTCATCTGATATATCAGATGTATTCATTAAACTTCTTCCAACAAAAACTTCTTGACTATCTCCTTCCAAAGAGACTGGACCCAAGCTACTCATTCCAAATCTGGTAACCATTTGGCGAGCCATCGAAGCAACTTGCTGTACATCTCCTCCAGCACCAGTAGTTACTTCTTCTCTTCCAAAAATAATATCTTCTGCAGCTCTTCCACCTAGTGCACCCATTATTCTTGCTTTCAATTGTGCTCTACTAATTAAAGTTTGATCATCATCTGGAGAGAACCAGGTCAAACCTTTTGCTTGTCCTCTTGGTATGACAGTAACTTTTTGAACGGGGTCGTGATCTTTTACAAGCGAACCAATTAATGCATGACCAACTTCATGATAAGCAATTAATCGTTTACTCCTTCCATCTACGAGAGGTTGACCTTCCATTCCAGCAATTATGCGATCGACTGCATCATCAATTTCTGAAAGACCTATATGATTTTTTCTTCTCCTAGCTGTAAGTATTGCTGCTTCATTTAGTAAATTTGCAAGATCGGCTCCTGTGAATCCAGGAGTTCTTCTTGCGATACTTTCTAATGTAAGATTTTTTTCTAATTTTTTATTTCTAGAGTGAACTTTAAGGATTGATAATCTGCCTGTTATATCTGGAGCATCAACAGTTACTTGTCGATCAAATCTTCCTGGCCTCATTAATGCTGAGTCAAGTACATCAGGTCTATTTGTTGCAGCAATTATAATAATTCCACTATTACCTTCAAATCCATCCATCTCTGTTAAGAGTTGGTTTAAAGTTTGCTCTCTTTCGTCGTTACCACCTCCTATCCCAGCGCCTCTTTGTCTTCCTACTGCATCAATTTCATCAATAAATATTAAACATGGGCTGTTTTCTTTAGCTCTTTTAAATAAATCTCTAACTCGGCTTGCACCTACACCCACAAACATTTCTACAAATTCTGATCCTGAAAGAGAGAAGAAAGGAACACCTGCTTCTCCCGCAATTGCCTTCGCAAGTAATGTTTTACCAGTTCCTGGAGGTCCAACTAACAAAACACCTCTAGGTATTTGAGCCCCAACAGAAGTAAACCTCTCAGGTTGCTTTAAAAAAGTTACAACCTCTTCCAAATCTTGCTTAGCTTCATTTACTCCAGCCACATCATCAAATTTGACGCCAGTTTCGGCTTCCATAGCAAATCTTGCCTTTGTTTTACCAAATTGCATTGCTTGACCTGGACCACCAGGCATTGAATTTGATCTTCTTGAAAGTAAAATCAACCCGCCAATAAGAATTAAAGGAAAGAGAAGATTCCCAAGTATTCCAATTCCTGCTGGAGCAGTTTTAGGTGGATGAATATCGAAACTAATTCCTTCATTTTTTAAAGAGGAAACTAATTCGGGAGCTAGTCCTGGAAGGTCTACTCGTAATCGTTGAACCCTGTTATCAATTTCGGGGTCAACTGATTCGACAATTGCATTTCTACCACCCTCGTAAATATCCACAGAAGTAACTCGACCTGCTTTTACATAATCAAGGAATCTTCCATAGCTAATTTTAGCTACTGGTGCATTTCTTGATGAAGACGCTGAACTGGATTGATTAACTTGAGTTTTGTTTGCTGAACCAAGTATTTGCCATGTAATTAAGACTACTATTGTTATTGGAAGTAACCACAGAGCTATAACTTTCCATTTTTTATCCATGAATCTTTAAAACTTTTTTGTAATTCTAATGGGGTAATGCCCCTTTCTGTTGGATTGATTGCACGACTTTCTTGAAAATAGTCAAATAATAAATTGCATAACATTTAATATTAATAAAATTTTTGAATTTTTAATGGACTATTTATAAACTTCTAAGGGCTGTAATCGGATCAAGTTTTGCTGCTCTTTTTGCTGGCAATACTCCAAAAGTTAACCCTATTGTACCTGAAATTATTACTGTAATAAATACTGTTCCTAAACCAATTGTTGCTGGTAGGGGTGATAATAAAGCTACAATATTAACTGTAGTAAGCCCTAAGCCTGTTCCAGCTAAACCACCTAAGCTAGAGAGAATTAATGACTCAATTAGAAATTGAGTTGAAATATCAAGTCTCCTTGCCCCTAAAGCTTTCCTGAGACCTATTTCTTCTGTTCTTTCACTAACTGATACCAACATAATATTCATTATACCTATTCCGCCAACTAGTAATGAAATGCCACCTATTGCCGCTAACATTAATGTAAGACCACCTGTAATGCTGGATACTATTTGTAAGGCATCTTTCTGAGATCGAACAGCGAAATCATCATCTCTGATTATTTTATGTCGTTGTCGTAATAAATTTGTTATTTGGAATTTTGCAGCTTTTGTTGATTTTTCATTTATTGCTTCAACGCTTATAAAACTAAGACTAATTCCATATGTTGGGTCTTTACCTGTAATTCGGCTAACCATTGTTGATAGAGGGATGTACGCATTTTCGTCTTGATTATTTCCAAATACAGCTCCTTTAGGCTTCATTATTCCTACTACTTCAAAAGACTGATCTTTTATCCTTATTCTTTCTCCTAAACCATTTCTTTCATTAAATAGCTTGTCTTCAAGATCTGGTCCTATAACTACTACGTTTTTGGCTCCTTTTGTATCTTGATCATTTATAAAACGTCCTTTAGCAATTTCGAAGCTTCTAACAATTAGAAAATCACTTGTTACTCCTGAAATAGAACTACTTGTACTTTTAGATCCTGTTTGAATTACCTCATTAGAAGAAATCTGTGGAGCAACTCTTCTTACAGTTGGGACTTGTTTTTCAATTGCTAAAGCGTCTTTAAGCACAAGATTCTTTGGAAAAGCAACTCCACGTCTCCTAGTGTCATTACTTCCAGGTACAACAAATAATACGTTTGCACCTAAATTGCTTAATTGATTTTCTGCGAGGTTTTGTGCACCTCTTCCTACTCCTACAAGTGTTATTACTGAAGCATTACCAATAACAATTCCAAGCATTGTTAAAAGGCTTCTAAACTTATTAGATTTAAGATTCTTTATTGCCATTCCCGAGGTTTCAGCTAACGGGAGTTTTCTTTTCATATCTTTTTAAATAAATGGAGTTTTAGCACCTTCATCTGAACAGACTATTCCTACTTTTACTAAGTCTGTTGAACCACTCACTCCAGATAATGTTCCGGCTGTTTCTACGACAAGATCTCCTTGTTTTAAGATTTTTAATTCTTTTGCCATATTCATTGCATCATTAAATGTTTTTGATGTACTTGTTTGGTTCTCTATAAGAAGTGGAGTGACTCCCCATACTAGTTGTAGGGTACATGCAACGCTTTTTTCATTCGTTACTGCTAAAACTGGCGTGGCTGGTCTGAATTTGCTTACATTTTTTGCTGTCGCTCCACTTTTTGTTAGAGGAATAATTGCTGCTGCATTTATTTGTCTGGCAATAGTACTAACAGCTGCACTTATTGCGTTTGGGATTGTGCTTGGGAGGTGACTCTCTAATGCTCTTTGTGGATAGTCTCTTTCTATTCTTTTAGCAATTGTGGCCATAGTTGCTACAGCTTCTATTGGGTAATCACCTACTGCAGTTTCGTTTGACAGCATTACTGCATCAGTTCCATCTAGGATCGCATTCGCCACATCACTAACCTCTGCTCTTGTAGGTCTTGGACTTGATGCCATTGAATCAAGCATTTGAGTAGCAGTAATTATTGGTATGCCAAGGCTATTGGCCTTTTTTATTAGTTGCTTTTGTAACAATGGAACTTCTTCTGCTGGCATTTCTACGCCCAGATCTCCCCTGGCAACCATGACACCGTCACATAGTTTTAATACAGCATCGATTTGATCAATTGCTTCAAATTTTTCAATCTTTGCAACTACTGGAGTATCAAATCCATGATTTCTAATTAAATCTTTTATTTCTATTAAATCTGAGGGATTTCTTACAAAACTTAGTGCTACCCAATCAACACCTTGTTTTAAACCAAAGGCCAAATCTTTTTTATCTTTATCTGTTAGAGCCCTAATTGATAATTGAACATCAGGGAAATTTACACCTTTATTATTAGATAGAACTCCCCCTACAGTTATTGAACAAATTAACCTTTGTTCTTCTATCTCAACTTCTTCTACTTTCATTTCAACCCTTCCATCGTCTAACAAAATCCTATTTCCAACTTTTACTTCATTGGCTAGTTTGTCGTAAGTGACATTTGCCTGATCCTTGTCACAGTCAATTTTTTTTGATGTAAGAATAAACTTATCCCCGTTCTTAACATTAACAGGACCATTTTTAAACCTACCAAGTCTAATTTTTGGTCCCTGAAGATCTTGGAGAATTCCGATGTGAATTCCAAGATCATCAGAAACCTGCCTAATAGTTTTTATTCTTTGAGAATGCTCATCATGGTCTCCATGACTAAAATTTAGACGAAACGTGGTTGCACCAGCTTCTACTAATTTTTTTATTTGGCTCGCACTCTCAGTTGCGGGACCAATTGTGGCTACGATTTTGGTCCTTCTGGCTAGATCGGGTATTGTCATTTAAAGGACTTGTGATAACAAAAAACTAACATTTAATAGTGTTTTATTTGTCAACTTTGTTTATTCAAGAAAGGAAAATGGAATTAAATCATTATCAAAGAGAATCTCGCAAGACAGCTCTTTACCCTGATGTTGGATCAAATGCTATTTATCCAACATTGGGGCTTGTTGGAGAAGCAGGGGAAGTTGCTGACAAAGTCAAAAAAATTCTAAGAGATAAAAAGGGTTTATTTGATAAAGAAAGCAAGGATGCAATTAAATTTGAACTAGGGGATGTTCTTTGGTACATCTCACAACTTTCTAGTGAATTAGGATTTGAACTGGAGGAGGTTGCTAATACAAACTTGCAAAAGCTTAATGGCAGAAAAATTAGAGGAACAATTCAAGGTAGTGGTGATGACCGTTGATTTTGATTACCCATAGATTTGAAATCCACCCATTGCTAATGCAGCTGCATTCCCTAGAATTCCTTGAATTACGCGTATAACAACAAAAGCTAGAATAGGAGATAAATCTAAGCCTCCTAATGGAGGAATTATTCCTCTAAAAAAATTTAAGTAAGGATCAGTAATTGCGCATAAATTTAAAAGTATTGGGTTACTCATATCAAGATTGGGAAACCAAGTGAGTAAAACTCTGATAATCAATATTGTCGAGTAAATTCCAAGTGTTTTTAGAAGTACAAGAAGAATTGTTGGAATGATTTCGTAACCCATTGGACTTTTTTAGTATTATATTATGCCGCATTTTTATCTTCTGCTGGATTTGGTTCGGGTAATACAGAAAATGTTTGATGAAATTTTTCTGAGAGAGTTAACCAGAAAGAACGTCCATCCTTTTGCCGCCTTCTCTCTATAAAGTTTTTATCTACAAGTTCTTTGATGTGATCGTATGCACCGGAACCTCTGAGATCAACCAATTCAGATTGAAGTATTCTCTTCTTTAGTGCAACTGTCGCAAGTGTTCTTAGGGTCGCAATGGACAAATCTGCTGGAAGTAGATCTTGAACTAATTCACCAAGTCCTTGTCTTAGTTCCAAACTGTAATAATTTTTTGTTTCATTGATCTCTAGAGCAGTATCTCGTTGAGCATAACCAGCTTTAAGTTCCCAAAGGGCCTTTTCTACTTCAGCAATATCTTTATCAAGAAGTTCAGCCATTTCCTTTGAGGATGTTGGTCTTCCTTTGAGATAAAGGATTGCCTCGATCTTTGCTGGTAATGAGATTTGTCTACCCTCATTCATAAGTATGCTTGTTGCAGTTATTTTCTTTGTTATCTAAAAAATAACGCGTCTAATTAAAGTGTGCACCTAAAAATAATTTATAAGCTTGATTATCCGTTTCTTTCCAATTCTTGTAACCCACTTTTTGAACAAATTCATTCCATTCTGGCACGTCTGAATCTTTTACAAGAACACCTATTACTATTCTCCCTGTATCTGCTCCATGGTTTCGGTAATGGAAAATGCTTATTGTCCATTCTGGTCTCATTGAGTTAACAAATCTCATTAAAGCTCCAGGCCTTTCTGGAAATTCAAATCTGTAAAGCAATTCTTTGTATTCTCCATTAGATCTTTCATTTATTGATTTTGGAAGCCTTCCTCCAACCATGTGTCTTAGATGCACTTTAGATAATTCATCATTACTTAAATCATTGCAATCAAATCCATCTGCCTTGATTTCTTTGATTAATAAGTCTCTATCATCGATATCTAATACTTCTACTCCCATAAAAATTTGAGCGGTTTTACCTTCTGACATTCGATAACTAAATTCAGTTAAACTTCTTGTTCCAAGAGTTTCACATAAAATCTTTAAACTTCCTGCTTTTTCTGGTATACCAACTGCCAACATAGCTTCTTTCTCTTCACCTAATTCGGCTCTTTCGGCGACGAATCTTAGTCGTTCAAAATTCATATTTGCACCACAAGCTATAGCAACAAGGTTTTTATCTTTAACTTTATTGCTGATTACGTGTTTTTTTAAACCAGCAATAGCTAATGCACCTGCTGGCTCAAGAATTGAACGGGTATCTTCGAAAACATCTTTAATTGCAGCGCATATTTCATCAGTATTTACAGTAACCATTTGATCTACATATTTCTTGCAAATTGAGAAGGTTGTTTCTCCTACCTTCCTTACAGCAACTCCATCTGCAAAAAGGCCAACACTTTCAAGTTCCACAGGTTTATTTGCCTCTAGTGAAAGTGTCATGGCACAGGCATCCTCAGGCTCAACACCAATAATTTTTATTTCTGGCCAAATTGCCTTTACGTATGAACTCACTCCTGCAATTAAGCCTCCTCCGCCAACTGCAATATATATAGCGTCAGGTCTATTGTGGCTTTGTCTAAGTATTTCCAGCCCAATTGTTCCTTGTCCAGCAATGACCTCAGGATCATCAAAAGGATGAATGAAAGTTAAATTTGCTTCCTTTGATATCTCTAATGCCTTCTCGTAACATTCATCATATGTTTCACCGAATAGAATAACTTCGGCTTTATGAGATTCAACAGCTCTTACTTTCATAATGGGAGTTGTTAAAGGCATTACAATTACAGCCCTACATTTTAGAAAGGATGCACTTAGTGCAACTCCTTGAGCATGGTTCCCAGCGCTCGATGCAATTACTCCCTTAGAAAGCTCTTCTTTTGTTAGCTGTGACATTCGATTAAATGCCCCTCTCAATTTGAATGAAAAGACAGGTTGAAGATCTTCTCTTTTAAACCAGATGTCATTTTTTAATTTTTTACTTAAGTTTTTTGCCCTTTCTAGAGGAGTTTCTTTAGCAACGTCATAAACACGAGCTCTTAGTATTTTCTGTAGATAGTCGTCCATATCTAGTTTCTCAGGGATTCTTGGTTTATGTATTTTCTACATTCCATTTGTTCTTGTGCAAGTTTTATCAAAATGTAGGGTAGACCTCGTAGATTAGAGAGATTAAATCTCAGAGTTGTATGCGTCTGAGCCAGTTAAGTCATCCAAATGAGCTTCATGGCTTAGCCATTAGTGAATTGGAAGATGTTGCTTGCCAAATTAGAGAAAGGCATCTTCAAGTAGTTTCTACTAGTGGTGGTCACTTAGGTCCAGGTCTTGGTGTTGTTGAGTTAACAATTGCCCTCTATCAGACTTTAGATTTAGATGTTGACAAAGTAATTTGGGATGTTGGACATCAAGCCTATCCACATAAGCTGCTAACTGGAAGATATGAGCGATTTGATTCACTACGACAGCAAAAAGGAATTGCTGGTTATCTGAAAAGAACAGAAAGTCAATTTGATCATTTTGGTGCAGGGCATGCGAGCACATCTATTTCTGCTGCTCTTGGTATGGCTATTGCTAGAGATCGAAAAGGAGAAAACTATAAATGTGTTGCTGTAATTGGAGATGGTGCACTCACCGGTGGAATGGCTTTAGAGGCTATTAACCATGCAGGACATCTTCCACAAACGCCTCTTTTGGTCGTTTTAAATGACAATGATATGTCGATTTCTCCTCCTGTTGGTGCATTGTCGACTTATTTAAATCGAATGCGTCATAGCCCACCTGTTCAATTTATCTCTGACAGTGTTCAAGAAAGTGTAAGAAATCTTCCTTTTATGGGAGATGCTATTCAAGAGGAATTTAAATCTCTTACTGGCAGTGTTAGACGTTTGGCTGTTCCTAGTGTTGGTGCCGTTTTTGAGGAATTAGGTTTTACTTATATGGGTCCCGTAGATGGTCATGATATTTCTGAACTGACTAGAACATTTAATGCTGCTCATAAAGTTGGAGGTCCTGTAATGGTCCATGTGGCTACTACAAAGGGAAAAGGTTATCCATATGCTGAGGCTGATCAAGTTGGTTACCATGCACAGTCATCTTTTGATTTGACGACAGGAAAATCAATTCCTTCTAAAACTCCTAAACCTCCTAGTTTTAGTAAGGTCTTTGGTCAAACCTTAGTAAAGCTTTGCGAGCAAGATAGCAAGATCGTTGGTATTACTGCAGCAATGGCAGAAGGTACTGCTTTAAATCTTTTACAGAAAGCTATTCCAGATCAATATGTAGATGTTGGCATAGCTGAACAACATGCTGTAACTCTTGCTGGCGGAATGGCTTGCGAAGGCATCAAGCCAGTTGTAGCTATTTACAGTACTTTCTTGCAAAGGGCATATGATCAGTTAATTCATGATATTGGAATTCAAAATTTACCTGTCACTTTTGTGTTAGATAGAGCTGGAATCGTCGGGGCTGATGGACCAACTCATCAAGGACAATATGACATTAGTTATTTAAGATGTGTTCCTAATTTTACTGTTATGGCTCCTAAAGATGAGGCTGAATTGCAGCAAATGTTAGTTACATGTATTAATCACAATGGACCATCAGCTCTAAGAATACCTAGAGGCTCTGGAGAAGGAGCAGCTTTGATGGAGGAAGGTTGGGAGTCTATAGAAATTGGTAAAGCTGAGATAATAGAAGAGGGCGATAATTTATTGATAATTGGTTATGGCTCTATGGTTTGCCCAGCAATAAAAACTGCGGCAATACTTAAAGAATCAGGTGTAAATACCACTGTTATTAATGCTCGCTTTATAAGACCATTAGATGAGGAAACTATTCATAAATTTGCAAAAAGAATTGGTAAAGTTGTAACTATGGAAGAAGGTACATTACTTGGTGGTTTTGGATCAGCAGTCGTTGAATCTTTTAATGATAATGATATCTTTGTTCCTACTTTAAGAATAGGAATACCAGATAAATTAGTAGATCATGCAACTCCACAACAAAGTAAAGAATCTCTTGGCTTAACACCAGAAATGATGGCTGATCAAATTAGAAATAAATTTAATTTTAATTAATTATCTAACAAAAAGGATTATTAAAAAATAATCCTTTTTGATTTTAGTTTGAGATCTTATTTTATAAAACGCCTCTCGCAGCAAGACCCAAAATTGAACCTATTCCTAAAACATGACCTAAGCAGTTTGCAGCAACAAAAGAACCATGACTTAGCCCGCCATAAAACTGAGCATTAGGCATAGGAAAACCTTCGTTTGGTTTTTCAATATTTGATCTAGCTATGGCATAAGCAAGTAAATTGCAAATGATCATCACAACGGCACATTTTGGAGACCACTGAAATGTCACTGGATCAGCAGCAGCTAGCAATGTTGTGAACATCTTTTATCCCTATTGATTAATTTCATTATCGACCATAAAGAATGCTTTTGCGTCAAATGTTACTCACCTCTTAAGAGTTTTTTACTTCCGTTTTGGTTTTGATTGACTGCAGCATCAATACAAAACCGTAAACAACAAATGCATCGCTAATCGTTAAAAATGATTCTGCTAGACCGTGCAGTACATCTACATTTGTTAATTCATCCCCATAATAAATTTGTGCGATTATTGCAAAAACTATCGTCATGAATACAAATAAGAGAGTTAACTTAAAACCTAGAAATGATATTTTTGGTATCGCTTTTGTTTTCCCAGCGTAACGCAAAAATACTAGATAAGGGATTAGTGAAAGGATGAAGAATGGACTAGGATCAATTAGTGCAATTGACTCAAGACTAAGAATTGAGATATTCATAGGTTTGGTTGTGATGACTCAGATCTAAACAAGTTCCAAGCAGCAAATGCAAGACATATATTTCCTAAAGTTGTAAGAGCTGCCTGTAGTACAACTAATCCTTTTAATTCAATACTGTTGTCAAATATATGCCAAGTGATTGCGGCCATAGCACTAGCTAGGTTTGGCAACATTGCTAAAGCAAAATAACCCAAAGCTTTGTTATTGGATATTGATGAAATATAGTCAATTATTATTATTGCAATGAACCACTCAAATAGAGTTGCAATGTGGATAAACCAAGTTCCTAATGAAAGTTCATGCATATATTTTCTTTTGCTTAATAAGCTCTTCTAAAACTTCTTGAGCATGTCCTATTGGTCTTACTCCTATCCATTTATATACAACTATACTCTTTGGATTGATCAGAAATGTATTTCTTTTTGAATAGGGATCAATCCATGAATCATATGATTTACTGATCTCACCTGTTTTATCTGAAAGCAGGGTGTATCCAAGCTTTGCGGATGTACAAAATGATTCATGTTCTTCTTCATTGTCAGCAGAGATTCCAACTATGGAAGAATTAAGTTTTTTAAACTTAGAAAGATTATCTTGAAAAGCTTTGGCTTGTAATGTACAACCACTTGAGAAATCCTTAGGATAAAAATATAAAATTAACCATTCACCTAAATAATCATCTAGAGACCAATTCTTTTGAGTCGGATTGTTTTGGTTGATGCCATTTAATAAAAAATCAGGTGCTTTTTGACCAAGGCTAACCGAATTTATACTTGCAAATAAACTTGAAGGTTTAACAAATAAAATACTAGAAAATAAAACAAAAGATTTTATAAATTGTCTTCTTTTCATTTATTAACAAATCAAATTTAAAGTTTGTTTAAATCTACACCTAATGATTTGGCATACTTTCCTAATCCCTTCTTCTGAATAGTTTTTAGTGCTCTTGTGGTTACTCTTATATTGATCCATTTGTTTTCTTCTTCCCACCATAATCTACGCTGCTGCAAATTTGCTTGCTGCAATTTTTTGGTTCTAATATGGGAATGGCTGACTGACATTCCGTTGTTAGCTCTTGTGCCTGTAAGTTGGCAAACCCTAGACATTTTTCAAACTTAATCGTTTTTTTATTCTATCAAATGAGGTTGAGATTAAACGAATCTTTGCATTAATTTCCCTAACACCTCAGCATTCCTAGTTTGGAAAGCTGCGATATCTTTATTCTCGAGACCTCCTATTGACAGTTTTGCCATCTCATAAACATGGATAGCGATGTCACTGGCTAATTGGCCTTCCTCAGATTTGCTAGATCCTTCAATAACTATTGGGTTTGAATTTATCTTTAGTAATCCTTGAATAAGTGGATGGTTTGAATTGACAATTAAATTATGATATTCAGGTAGACCAGGAAGTTTCTGTTCCATTAATGCTGTTATATCATTAATTCTTCTCATTTGTTCTGGTAATAATATCAATGAAGGTGGAGAATTCTCACCTTTAAGGCTTTGTACTTGTATTGTCACCTTTTCATTGTTTAGAGCTGAACTAATCATCTTTTTAAGTGTTTCTGACTTTGTATTTCCATCTTTATCTGCGATTTCAGGAGAATCATCTTTAATACTTTCATCAAGTTCGGAGTCGACTCTGACAAAATTTATATCTTTATTTTTTTCTTCTAACCAAGGAATAAATTGGGTATCAATAACAGTATCAAGTTTTAAAACTTCTTTGCCTTGCGAAGTCCACATATTTAGTGCTGTTGATTGAGAGACTTCATCCGTTGAATATAAAACCTTTTTGTTCTCATCAGTTAGCCTATTCTTATAACCATCAAGGGTGGTATAAGTCTTTGAACCAGATTTTATTAGTTCATTAGTATCTTCATTCTCTGCTGAGGTGTTTTTTGTTGTTGAATATAAAATTATATCCTTTACTTGTTCAGAAAATTTCTCATCTTCCATAGCGCCTATTTTTATAAAGGGTGAGATGGAGTCCCAAATATCAGCATAAAATTGGGCTTCATCTTTCTTTAATGTTTTAAGTTTATCGGCTAATTTCTTTGCAATAAAGTTCCCGATAGATTTCACCCTTCTATCTGATTGTAAAGCGCTTCTGCTTACATTTAAGGGGATGTCTGGTGAATCTATTACTCCCCTCAAAGGTAATAAGTATCTAGGAACAATTTCCTTAATTGAGTCGCTAACAAAGACCTGATTACAGAATAATTTGATTTCACCGCTTTCCCAATCGGCTCTTCCACTTATCTTTGGAAAATATAATATACCTTGTAAATTATATGGATAGTCAGTGTTTAGGTGAACCCATAAAAGCGGATCGCCTTGAAAAGGATAGAGATATTTATAGAGTTCAATATAATCTTCGTCTTTAAGATTTTGTTTGTTTTCTCTCCATGGGGGATTCATTCTGTTAATAACTTCTTCTTCAAGCGAGATTTCAATAGGCATGAAATCGCAATATTTTTTTATTAATGTTTTAATCCTGCTTGGTTCAATGTATTCAATTTCTTCTTCCATTAAATGTAAAACTATATCTGTACCTATTTCTTCTTTATCTGATTCATTAAGAGAATATTGAGGTGAACCATTACATTTCCATTTAATAGCTTGTGAATCATTCTTTGCTGATTTAGTTATTATTTCAACTTCTTCTGCAACCATAAAGCTTGAATAAAAACCGAGTCCAAAATGACCTATAAATCCATCATCGGGCTGTTTATATTTTTCAAGAAATTCTTCTGCACTTGAGAAAGCTACTTGATTAATATATTTCTTGATTTCATCACTAGTCATTCCTATCCCATTGTCGCTAATGGTTAAGGTCTTTTGTTCTCTTTCAATTGAGATTTTTATTTTTTCATTTTCTGCTGCGACACAATCTCCTGCAAAGGCGGCCATTTTCCTTTTCTTGATTGCATCAACGGAGTTACTTATAAGCTCTCTAATAAATATTTCATGATCTGAGTAGACTGCTTTTTTTATTATTGGAAATATATTTTCTGTGTGAATAAGAATCGTTCCTTCTTCTTTAACAGGCATGACTTATTGAAATTTTAATCATCATAGCTATACAGATTTTTATTTAGGCGTTATAAGCAAAAGTATTATTGATTACAGCTAAATAGTTTTCGATCCCTGACAATTGTTAAAAAGATATAGTTGATTTATATCAATCTATCCACTCAATCTTTGTGCATCTATTGGATTTTAAAAGTTGATATGTTGCATGATTGGTATTTAGAGGTTCATGTGAAATTATAGAAATAATTCCCTTCTTATGCCATTCTTTTTGTTGCTTTAATGCTTTATATAAACTTGCACTTTGTTTGTATGCGATTAATACTTTTTCATTGTTACCTTTGGTTCCCTCATTTGAGGAGACTAATTCCCTGATTTTATCAATGCTAATACTAAATCCAATTCCAAAGCAATTATGATTGCTAGAACTAAATTTTCTTACCAAATTATCGTACCTACCGCCTTTAGCAATAATCAAAGGTGCACTTGGGGAAGATGAAACAAGTGAAAATGTTAAACCGCTATATAATTTATATTTAGTCCCTAATGTAGGATCTAGTTGTACTTCTATCCCCTTCTCTTTAGCTAATGGTTCGATAATAGTAAATAATTCCTTTAGGTTTTCAATGTATGAATTCGGTCCATAGATATTTTCTAGATCGGTTAATATTTTTTCTGGTTTTCCTCTCATATTCAAGATTTTTTTTATAAACATTCTTTGTTCATCTTTTACATCTAGTTCACTCAATGCTATGTAATCAAGATCGGAGAGAATATTTTTAATCTGATCTATTCTAGTTGAATTAAATGAACTTAAAATAAGTTCTAATAGATATGTATTACCAATAAGTAATGTCATTTTATACTCCAGATCAATATCAATTATTTTTAATGACTCAATCAGTAGAGATAGAAGTTCTATCTCTGCATTAATAGCTTTAGTTCCTATCAATTCCACTCCGCTTTGGAATGACTCCTCGATATCAATACCACCATCAATGTTTTGATTGCATTTAAATGAAGTACCTGTAGACCAGAAACGAAGTGGCCTTTCATATTCATCAAATCTAGTTGAAGCAGCACGAACAATTGAAGCTGTTATTTCAGGTCTTAATCCAAGAGGTTCATCAGAAACGATTTTTAGTATTTCATTGTTTGAAATTCCACCAGCTGCCATAAGTGTGTCTAGACGCTCAATATGTGGAGGTGATATTCGCTCATATCCCCATAGTTGATA
Organism: Prochlorococcus sp. AG-363-B05; assembly: GCA_003278445.1. GTDB lineage: Bacteria > Cyanobacteriota > Cyanobacteriia > PCC-6307 > Cyanobiaceae > Prochlorococcus_B. The sequence continues at coordinate 789 of QCFD01000004.1, read as the reverse complement.
TAAAGATGAAAGTTTTGATGCAATGAGATGGTTCTTTCTTACTTGCTGTGGATTTAAGTCGCGCGCACCCGAGGCAGGTTGCAATGTCATTATTTAAATCTTTTTATTACTTAAGGATCACATAAATTAGGACTATTTTCCACCATATGAGTTAGGAGTTAATGGTCTAATTTTTTCAAGTTCTTTTGTGATCTCATTCTGTATCTTTGGATTACAAGCAAGAATTCTGCCGGTATTCAGATCAAAATTTCCAGATGGATAGTTGGAAACTATTCCACCTGCCATTTCAACTAGTGGTATTCCTGCGGCCATATCCCATTTTGCAAGCCCGCGTTCCCAATAACCATCCACTTTTCCTGAGGCTACAAATGCTAGATCTACTGCGGCCGCTCCGCCTCTTCTGACGCCATGGGTACGATGTGTTAGCCAACAAAATTCTGAATAATTATTATCTAATACTTCTCGTCTGTCATATGCGAAGCCAGTAACTAATAGTGAATCAGATAAGGAAGCTGTGTCCGTGACAGTTATCTTTTCGCCATTACAAAATGATCCATGCTCTGGAGATGCATAATAAATTTCATTTAAAGAAGGTACTGATATTGCTCCCAAAATAGGATTGCTATTCCAAATTAAACCTATTGAAGTAGCAAAAAATGGAAATCCATGAGCATAGTTTGTTGTACCATCAAGAGGGTCTATACACCATTTTAATTCTCCATTTTTTAACTTATAGCCACTTTCTTCAGCAAGAATAGAAATATTAGGAGTTTCTTTTTCTAAATAGTC
>QCFD01000003.1 GCA_003278445.1 Prochlorococcus sp. AG-363-B05 | reverse complement strand
TCTATTTAAAATAGAATGTGCAATAAAAAAATTAATAATGAAATTAATAACTTAATATCTAGATTTAAACAATCGAATAATATCAATTATGTTTTTAAAGATTTAACTCATCTTAAGACATATGCTATAGATGATTATAAAACGATTGAAATAGATGACGCCATTTCATTAGAAAAAGTATCTAGTCAGTTTAAGTTATGGATTCATATTGCATCGCCGACTTCGTATATTGAATTTAAATCAGCTATTGATAAGAAAGCAAGAGAAATTATCTCAACTCTATATTTATCAACTAATACTTTATATATGCTTCCAGAGGTATTAATAAATGATTTCTTTAGTCTAAGTAATAAAGAAAATAGAAAGTCAATAAGTTTAGGTGTTATCTTTAATGATGACGGAAGTGTTCTTTCATCAGAAATTGTACAGAGCCTAATTAAAGTAAACTATCATTTAACTTATACAGAAGCTGACGAACTTATTGATTATGCCCCAAAAGAAGAAGAAGATTTATCTATTATTTCCTCTATTTTAAAAGCAAGAAATTGTTGGCGCAAGAACTTTGGTTCAATGGAAATACTAGAATCATATGGAAAATTTATTATTGTAGATAAAATTCCTACTATTAAAATAATTGATCCAACATTATCAAGACAAATGATAAGTGAGGCAATGATTTTGTATGGACATTTAATTTCTATTTATGCTAGGAAAAATGAAATACCTGTTCCATATAGGGTTCAGGAAAGTAGTAAAAAGCTTAGTAAAATAAATATTCAGAACTCAGCGGATTATGTTTTGAATAATTTTTTTCTTAAGAAAACCATGGCTAAGAGCTATTACTCGATAAAACCCTTAAAGCACAGTAGTTTAGGATTAAAAAGCTACTTGCATGCTACATCTCCTATTAGGAGATATGCTGATTTATTGGTTCACTATCAATTGACTAGATTTCTTAATAATAAAGTCCTTATATCACAAGTAGAAGTTGAAAAAATCATTCATGATATTAATAATTTAGGAAGGCAAAATATAATGAGATTTAGAGAAGATCAAAAATTATGTCAATACAAATGGTTCGAAAACAACTCATTTAATGATTATCAAGTCATATTGCTGAATTGGATAAACAGATATAAAAATATTTGTATCTTATACTTTGTTAACTATAGTTTTTCAACAATATGTAACTTGATGTCCAAGTCAGATATCAATATTGGTGATACATTTAATGTTGAAAATATAACTAACAGTTATAATGATATACTTTATTTTAAATTAATTTAATGAAAATTTAAACTAAGAAAAAACTATGTGCAAAATTTAAAAAATATAATATAATAGTTAGAATATATAATTAATATGAAATACACAATTACAACACCACTATATTATGTTAATGACAAGCCTCATCTAGGTAGTTCGTATACAACAATTGCTTGCGATGCGATAGCTCGATTTCAAAGACTAAAGGGAAATACTGTGCTTTTTTTAACTGGTGTTGATGAACATGGTCAAAAAATTGAACGAACCGCAGCAAGTAAAAAACTTCAACCTCAACTTCATTGCGATGAAATCACTAGAAAGTATAAGTATTTATGGGATAAATTAAATATTAGTTATGATCGTTTTGTAAGAACAACCTCTAAAGAACACACATCTCTGGTTCATCAATTTTATTCTAAAGTCTTAAAATCTGATGATATTTATATGGGTAGGCAAAGTGGTTGGTATTGCGTTGGTTGTGAAGAATATAAAGATGTTGATAAAAACGACAAAGCTCCAATTTGCTCTATTCATAAAAAAGAACTAGAGTGGAGAGATGAGGAAAATCTATTTTTCAAGTTATCAAAATATCAAGATCAAATTGAGAAATTAATCCAAATAGATGGATTTATTTCTCCCAAAAGTAGGAAAAACGAAATTATAAATTTCGTATCTAAAGGATTAAGAGATTTCTCAATTTCGAGAGTAAATTTACGATGGGGAATTGATGTTCCAGGAAACGAAGACCATACTTTTTATGTATGGTTCGATGCTTTATTAGGTTATTTAAGTGGATCTCTTAGTTATCAAGACTCTCCTGAACTTACTAATAATTCTTTAACTAATTGGCCCGCTAACCTTCACGTGATTGGTAAAGATATTCTCAGATTTCATGCAGTTTATTGGCCTGCAATGCTTCTTTCAGCAGGTATGAAACCCCCTATAAGTGTCTTTGGACATGGTTTTTTAACTAGAGAAGGCCAAAAAATGGGCAAATCATTGGGTAACGTTCTCGACCCCATTCAACTTCTGGAATATGGTGGAATCGATGCAATGAGATGGTATCTTTTGAGAGATATTGAATTCGGAGATGACGGCGACTTTCAAATGAGAAGATTTGTAGATATAGTTAATAGTGATTTAAGTAATACGATTGGTAATTTATTAAACAGAACAATTACAATGTCTAAAAAGTGGTTTAATAACAGTATTCCAATAGATAATAGTTCAGTAGTTGAATCTCCACTTAAAGATTTATCAGAATTAAAAATAAATGAATATATGGAATCATTTATGAAAAATAATTTTAAAAATTCAGCAAATTCAATTATAGATTTAGCAAATAGTGCAAATCATTATCTCAATGAACAAGCACCATGGAAGCTAATTAAGGATGTATCAAATAAAGATATTGTTGCCCGAGATATTTATTCGGTTCTCGAATCATGTCGGATAATTGCAATATTGTTAAATCCTTTTGTTCCAAATCTAAGTATTAGGATATTAAATCAATTAAATATAGATTCAACATTAATTACTTTTGAAAAATCATTAAACTGGGGTTTGTTAAATCCAAGTAATGGACTAAATAATCCAACACCTGTAATGAATAAGCTAGAATTTAATGAGGATTTATTTTATGAGTAAATTTGTATTGTATTTGTTTACATTATTTCAAATTATTCCTCTTTTGGCATGCCAGAGAGTTGAAGAAAACTCATCAGAAATTGATAATAAAAGCTATATTAATGATTTCGAACTAAGTCAAAAAAATACAATGAATGATACACTTGTCAAAATAACTAGTCCAAAAGCAATCATTGACCCAATTAATAACGATATAGAAATATTTGACAACTTAATAACAATAATTAATAATAATGGTACAGATGTTCAAGTAAGATCTGGCAATTCTACATTGAATAACTCTAGTAATTTAATTAGAGTATTCAATAATGTTAATATTTCTATGCTTGATAATAAAAAATATAATGTTCATACAGATTCCTTTATATGGGATCTTAATTCTTCAAATATTAATTTAAACAGTCCACTTGATATTAATTTTGATAATACAAAGATATATTCATTAAGTGGTTCTTACAATATCAGTTTAAATCAACTAATAATAAATGAAAATATTTTACAAAGGACTGTATTTAACACAGAAGGAAAAGAGCAATATAAAATAGAAGTTCTTTCTGATACGGCTAACTGGAATAAATATGAAAATATATTAGAATTTACATCTAATAATAATCAAGTAGAAACTACTATTCAATTTTTCAAGTATTAAGTAGATCAAATATCTTATCTGACCAACCTGAAATCCATTTTTCATCTGAGTTTGTAAAGGATCTTTTAGACCAACCTCCAACTATTGTTAAACCTTTATCAGAAAGAGGGTAAATAATAACAGCAGGCAAAGATTCCAATACATCATCAAATTCTTCTTTTCCTGGAAATAGTTCTGTATTAACTAATGAAATTAATCTTTTTTGTTTAATCGCTCTTTTACAAATTTCACCGGGTATAAATTTTTTATTTGATATCAAACCTCTCCTTAGTATAACTTTATTATCCCAATAAATTAATATTGTACTTGCTGCAGTAGCTGTAAGTATTTGTTGACTACCCCATGCTAATTCATGTTTTTGTTGTTCTGTTAAATCTAAATTAATTACAAAGCCTTCTTTTCCCTTTAGAATAACTTTTGTAGGCTCTTTGGGCTTGATTTCAGTCCAAAGATAGCCAATTGTTATTAATACAATTGACGCAATCCCAGAAATTGTCTCTGCCCTTACTAATGATGGATTAAATTCTCTAGTTGTTGCTATATTTAAAATCGATAAAATTAGTAGAAAGCTACCAAATACAATTACTAAGTTTGAAATTTTGTACATTAAGCTATAAAATTAAGATTAACACTGATTCTATTAAATTAAATTGTACATATCACTTAAAAATAATATTTATAATTATACAAGATATTCAATGAAAATAGTGTAGTTTATAGAAATTAGAAATTTATCTATTAAGATAACGATATGCTTAAACCTATTGATAAGAATTTTTCTGGACTAATAATAATTTCTGGTCCTATAAAAAGTGGTAAAAGTCAATTAGCTGAGTTTCTAATAAAAGAGCAAGAATCGATTACTTATATTGCAACATCAAAACCAAGACATGACGACAAAGAATGGCAGCAAAAGATAAATTTTCACAGGAAAAGAAGACCTAATAATTGGACGCTAATAGAACATCCACATAACATTTGTGAAACTATTCAATCTATGCCGAAAAATGAATCAATCTTAATAGACTCCTTAGGGGGTTTAGTTGAACAGTACCTAATGATTGATGACGATCAATGGCAATTAATCGAGAAAAGCTTTGTTAATTGCCTTTTAAAGAGTGATCTTGCAATTATTGTTGTCTCAGAGGAAATTGGTTGGGGTGTAGTTCCTTATACTTCAATTGGTCATTTGTTTCGCGAACGTCTTTGCAGCCTATCGTCATCAATAAGTCTTCATTCAAAAGAGAAATGGCTTGCAATTAATGGTACAGCAATTGATCTTAATAAAATAGGGTTTAAAATACTATGAATAATAGAATGACCAAAAGACCTCGTATCGCACTTTTTGAACCAAGGATTCCTCAGAACACTGGAACTATTGGTCGAACATGTTTAGCTTTTGATTTATCTTTAGACATCATTAAACCCACAGGCTTTAGTTTTGATGATAAATATTTAAAAAGAGCTGGTTTAGATTATTGGCCAGATGTTGATCTTCAATTATTTGATACATTTGATGAATATAAGAATCACTTTAATTCTTCAAGAATCATAGCTTTAACTAAAAAAAGTAATAATTCAATTTCTAATATTAGTTATAGAAATACAGATATTTTACTATTTGGTAGAGAAGATACAGGTTTACCTGATTATATAATGAATAGATGTGAAATGATTGCTGGTATTCCAATGCCAGGAGGTGAAAATGTATTAAAAACTAGTGGCGTTAGAAGCTTGAATTTATCAGTAGCATGCGGAATAGTATCTTATTCTGCTTGTCATCAAATGAATTTATTGTAATAATAACCTTTTTCAATAATTTAAATTACCCAAGATAATTACAGTATAAAACACCTTCATTTATTATATTGCTTTCATCCACCTCTAACCATTCTTTGTATTCATCATAGAGAGCTTCTCTATTCATACCATGCAAATTATCAAGTCTTGATATTGAGTCATTAAGCATAACCTCAATTGCTTGTATAGCTCCTGATTTCTTTGATGTCATAAAATAAAAAATTTTTTTTAATTATAATTGATATTTTTTTTATTATAGTTTCAATTATTACAAAAATCAATTATTAAATTGCATAAATTGATCATTTATAACTGCTTAAGAATAAATAATAGCTTTATTAACAATGTCTCTAAATTATCTAATTTCATAAATTAAATTTATTCTTCATGTATATCTAAATAATTTAATGAAAACTTAATTTATTTACTTAATAAAATAAATTATAGTTACTTTGAAATGATTATCAGATAATTATATATATAGAATATATCAGATCGCTAAACTTAATAATTTATCAATAAATAGTATTAAAAATATCATTATAGATGTAATTAAGCTGTTATCATAATAGAAACAAGTTATTTGAGTGCTAGTTCAAAAATGAAATCGATATTTATAAACATTAAAAACATCCTACCCTATCTATTGCTGGTAACAGTGTATTTCTTTTTTGTCAACATTGAGGCTAGAAATGATATGACCAGGAATAAAATTAAGAGAAACATAGTAGAGAAAATAAATGATGAAGATAAATTAAAATCAGATATCAATTACGATAACAAGAGGATGGCTATCCCTGTTATACCTTATAAACAATAAGTGTCACTTATAATCTTTTCTCATTAATCTTCTTTATTTAATTATTTACTATTTTCTTTTATAAATACTTCGGTTTTAAATTATTTAACTTTGACCAATAAATTAATATCTTAAGATAATTTCTATAGGTATTTATTATTTTGGTTTAATTTATCACTTTGAGTATCATATTAATGATTCATTATAGAATTTAACTTGATAATAACATTATATTTTACGATTTTTCATATATATTTTTTTTATTTAATTTTTTTATTAATATATTAATAGGGTAATATATATTCTGATTTATTTTCATCTGTAATATAGGTGTGAGTTATTTCTGTATTTTATCTTTCTATTGTAAATAGATTCTAAAAGAACTACATTTCAAATATATAATCATTATTTTAAATAGTCTAAAATTAGTATAAAATATATTAAACAATTAAATACTTTATGGTTAGAAAGCTATTTAAATTAAAAGGTAATAATTATTTACCTTTCATAGGCTTGGATGAAAAAGCAGCGGTAGCAATCCAAGAGCATTTTCAATTAAGTAATTATCAAATGATTCTATTATCTTGGTTAAAGGGATTTTGGACAGGTATATTGTTATCACTTGTTCTTCACTACATTTTTTATCAATAATTGTTTTAAAGTTTATTTTTCAAATTCTATTCTTTAGTGTTTTTACTTATAATATATATTAATAATTTTATTAATATATAAATTAAATATTTATAATTTATTAGATATTGATTTATTTAAATAAGATTAATGGATAATTTGATTATTAAATGACGTTATGTATTAATTAATTAGTTTCCATATTTTTTTTTTGAAGAACTTGACAAGTCTCAGCTCTTGATAATGTTGCTTCAATCTGAGCTAATACTTGCTGTAGTTCTGCTGTTTTATTTAGTGATTTTTCGGCCATTGATCTAAGTTTCTGAAGTTCTTTGGATGCAGTTTTCATAGAATCATTGAGGTTGCAAATTTTCATAAATTTGTAGATTTATGTATCCTGAAATTTAAAAATCAGCTACACAATCAAATTTGCCAAAGATTTTCTTGTTGTCAACAGAATTAATTGATTTCAGTTGGATACACCAGTATATTTTTTATAATTAGCTTTTAAATGATTAAAAAATAACTGACCTTTTGCTTTAGACTTGTATGTCTTGTCTGAAAAGTCATTTGATTATTAATAAAAGGATATAAATCTCATTACAGATCAATATCCCTTTTAAAATTTAATGAAAATATAAAATAAATATAAAGCCAACAAAAAGAAATTTATGTTTCAGCTGTCTTTACCTTTCTTTTCGGAATCTACCGGACGGACAGGCTTAGGCAAAAGCATGATAAAAATATAGTCTCTATATTTATTTATAGGTGTTTTTTAAATGACGTAAACACTAATTCAAGGTTTGAAACTTCTTGATACATGAATTTAATTTCTTTTTGACTTCTCAGTAACCTTTTGATTTTCTTTCCTTGAGAGGTTTGCCTCGAGTTGGGCTATGACTTGCTGAAGTTGAGCAGTCTTATTCAGTGAGATTTCTGCTTTGGTAGGCAGCTTCTTAATTTGTTCTAATGAATTTTTCATAGGTTTTAGAAACTAGCATTTGAGATCATAGATTTTGTATAAATGAACAAACTAAGACAGTATTTGCTAATTAATGGCTAATATTTGTTGGTTCTCGGACTTTTTCATAACCTAACCTTATTTAGGAGTTCTCTATGTCTGATGAGTGGAAGCCAGTTGATTCGCAGGTCTTAGTGGATGCATGGGAAGAAATAAAAGACTGTGCGGAAGGTATTCAAAAAGATCTTGCATGCCCTGATGAAACAATTTCAAAAATGCTGAGATCCGTAGCTGAGACTTTTGACAATACTGTGGAAGATATTCTTGATCAGGCAGATGAAAATTGGGAAGAAGAAAAATAGTTGTATTATTAAATTATGATGCCAGATTTCTTTCATTTTCCTGAGCCTGTTATTCATACAGGCGCTTGGAAACCAATTATAGGTTTATTAATTGTTTTATTTGCAACTTTTGTAGGAGTAGAAATTAGGCTAGGTAAAGATGATGATGAATAATTATAATCAATATATCTAATAATATTTATTTAAATTAGAATCTTTAATTAATCATAATTATTATTACATTATAAATATTAATTAAATTTTATCCAAAAGGTTTATATTATTTTGATTTTATATTTTAACTATTTTTCTATTATTGATTCATGAGTCTCTGATACTAAATCATATCAAAATAAGGAGTTTAATCTAAATTCTTCAAAAATTATTCAATTAGCTTGAATTGACTTGGATAATAAACCAAGGGTAATAACTGTCTTATTTATAGGTTGATGTGATAATAATAACTGATAATAGAAGTTCAAAGTATTATGAAATTGAATAAATAATAATCTAGAAATAGTCCTATTTTCTAGTAAAAAAGTGATATTTTATATTTCGCGCTAAAGAAAAATAGAATTAGGAAAAGAGATTATAGTTCATTGGTAATAATTATAAGATGTTTCACTTTATTTTGTAGTTTGAAAGATGCAGTAGAAGAATTCACGTTTTACTTGAAATATATTATTAAACGAAAAACTAATATATTAGAAAATTTTATTGTGCTAAAATAACATCATCCGTGTGATCAATTAATTCGTGAAAATTAAATCATTACTAGGCGATGGATAAAAAATAAATTGATTGAATAGCGTATTTACCGATAAATATTTGAGGATGACGAAGCTTGCTGTTGGGGAAGCTTCATTATGTTCCGATCACCCTCAATGCATTAATAGCAATAACTTTCATTATTGGCAACAATCTCTATCTACAAATTATTTAGGGCAAATAAACTATTAATTCTTTAATACTGAAGTGATTTATTTTTATATAAATAATGAGATTCTTAAGTAAATGGGTCCCCGTATACGTAAAAACAGTCTCCTGAAATTAGTTTCTTAATAAAAAATACTACTAATCCTGAAAATAATCTTCTATGAAAAATCTAGAAAAATTCGAGATCTAAAGATTTCTTCCTTATTAGACGATCCTCAATTATTATGGAAGCTGTATTACTGTTTTGAGTTTCGGATTGGTTTTTGTTCTTTTCATGAATTTTTTACATGATAGGAACTAATATAAATCTGTTAGATTCAACGGTTTTAATACGTCAGTGTAGCTCAGCTGGTTAGAGCACAGCATTCATAACGCTGAGGTCGAGAGTTCAAGTCTCTCCACTGACATTATTTTCTTAGAATAAAAAAGAATTTAAATTTATAACTATTCTATTAATTTGCACTCTACTTGCATATATAAAAATTCTAATAAGTTAATTCATAGCGTATTTATTTATTTGTTGATAATTTAATGAATTACTTCATATCTACTTGGTTTAATCGATCTTTAAAGGATGATGAGGTCTTCTCTTCATTGGGATCATTAACATCTAATGATTTAGTATCATATAGTTCTTTTGAATCTTTATTCATACTATTATAAATAGAGAAATTCTTTGAATTATTGAAACTTACTGTTGATTGACTACCACTTATATCATTATTAATATCAGAAATTTTGGAGTAAGTTGTATCCTGAGAGTTTGACTTTATAAGATTGTCGTTGGCTTGATCATTAGAATTATTTCTTTTATTGTATGAAATATTTTTTTTATTATTTAAAGGGTATTTTTTTACTTCATTTTTTAACTGATTTAACAATTTAAAATGATTAGATGAACTATATTTTTTAACAAGGGAGTGGTCCCAACTAATTTCTTTATTCATTTTAGTGATTATGGTCGTTTAGATAAAAGTGAATGTTTCTATGGTCTTAGCATGATAAATTATATATAGGAAAAGGGGAAGTACTCTTGCCTCTAAACCAATCAAAATACGCAACAATTTCCATGACGACAAATGAATGCCTTAGGGTAGGCATGCAAGCACCTGACTTTGCTGCAACTGCAGTCGTTGATCAAGAATTTAAAGACATCACACTTTCTCAGTACAGGGGTAAGTATGTAGTTTTATTTTTCTATCCATTAGATTTTACTTTTGTATGTCCTACTGAAATTACTGCTTTTAGCGATAGATATTCAGATTTCAGCAGTAAAAACACAGAAGTATTAGGAGTATCAGTAGACAGTAAATTTACACATTTAGCTTGGATACAAACACCAAGAAATGAAGGAGGCATCGGTGATATTAATTATCCACTTGTATCTGATCTCAAACGTGAAATTTGTCAGGCTTATAATGTACTAAATGAAGATGGAGAAGCTGATAGGGGTTTATTTATAATTAACCCAAGTGGTGTAATCATGCATTCAACAATTAATAAAGCACCTGTAGGTAGAAATATTGATGAGACTCTAAGGATTTTACAAGCATATCAATATGTTGAGTCTCATCCTGATGAGGTATGTCCTGCTGGTTGGACCCCAGGTGACAAAACAATGAAAGAAGACCCTAAAGGCAGCAAAGAATATTTCTCAGCATTGTAAAACTAAAGAAAATTAGCATCTTGAATTGGTGAAGTTTTCAAGCTTATCAATTATATATTTAGCATCAAGTGTTTCTTTATCTATTAGTTCGTTAACAAGTAAATCCATCAATTCAACTTTATCTGATAAAAGTTTAATTGCATGATTAATACCTTTATTTGCAATTGATATAATTTGCTTATCAATCTCTTTACTTGTTTTCTGAGAATAATCTTGTTTATTTTGCATTATTCTCCTTCCAAGAAAGATAGAATCACTTGTTTCATATGCAATTGGTCCAAGTGGAGAGAAACCAAATTTAGTAACCATTTGATTAGACCAAAAATAGACATTTTCAAGGTCCTTCTGAGAGCCTTGAGTAACTTCATTAAAACCAAAAACAATTGTTTCGGCTGCTCTGGCACCAAGTGAAATGACAATCTTGTTATAAATGTAGCTTCGAGTAATGAGCCCACTATCAATAGTCTCCTCATCAGGAGTGAAGTAGGTCATTCCTGATATATCTCCAATTGATTTGAACAATGAAATTTTATCTAACTTATCTTGTGAAGGAATTAATAATGCAACTAACGTTTTACCAATAATTTGATATGCAATTTGCCTTTTTTTTGTATAATCTGAAATTGGTTTTGACATTAATCCAAAGCGAGTTTTTTCAAGAGCTTTCTCAATCTCACTGCTGCTTATTGTTGATTTATTTTTTCTAGCAGCATATATTGCCGCCTCATTTAATAGATTTTGTAAATCAGCTCCAGAAAAACCAGGAGTTTTTATAGCCCATTCGTTTAATTTGACAGAATCAGAGAGCGGTTTGGTTCTTGCATGAACTGACAAAATTTTGTATCTAGCATTTCTATCAGGAAGTGATATGTCAATACGTCGATCAAATCTCCCCGGTCTAGTTAGAGCAAGATCAAGGACATCGGGCCTATTAGTAGCTGCTATAACAATTACTCCGCTATTAGTAGCGAAGCCATCCATTTCAGTAAGAAGTTGGTTTAAGGTTTGCTCTCTTTCATCATTTCCTCCTCCAATTCCAGTACCTCTTTGACGACCAATTGAGTCTATTTCATCAATAAATACGATGCAGGGCGATTTTGCCTTTGCACTTTTAAAAAGATCTCTAACTCTTCCAGCGCCAACGCCAACAAACATTTCAACAAATTCAGACGCTGAAATAGAAAAAAAAGGTACATTTGCTTCGCCTGCAATTGCTCGAGCTAATAAAGTCTTGCCTGTTCCTGGAGGGCCTACCAACAAAACACCTTTTGGTGTGATAGCGCCAAGGTCAATAAGGATTTTAGGGCTTTTTAGGAAGGTTACAATTTCTTTTAATTCCTCTGTTTCTTCATTTAAACCAGCAACATCATCAAAAGTTATTCTAGAGATTTCATCTTGTTTAACCTCAGATGATCTCCTAACAAAACTCTGCATACTATTTATTAACTTCGATGATCTCCTTATTAAAAAGGAAAGAGATAAAACAAAGATTAATGAAAGACCAAGTCCTGTAAGTAAATTTGTTAATCGTTGTTCTGACCTAGGATCTCTTACAGTAAGGGGTACTTTGTATTCTTCTGATATCCTAAGTATTTTTTGATCATTATAAAATATTGGTATTACATCTTTCTCACCACTTCTAAATTCAACAATTACCTCTCGTCTATTTGGTATTAAAATGATAGAAATAATTTCTCCACCCTCAATATCCTTTAATAATTGACTATAACTTTTTCTCATTAGATAATTAGTTAAACTAATTCATGTGAATTTAAAATAAACTATAGTCAAAATATGAACTCACTTGAGTTTATTTAGAAAAAAGAAAAGAATTTAGTTTTTGGAAAAATGTTTTTTGTTAAATGGAGCGTGACGTTATAAAATAAAACATCAGCAAAAGCAGGAAAAATGGCGGTACCAAAGAAAAAGACCTCTAAGGGAAAAAGAAATCAAAGGCATGCGATATGGAAAGGTAAAGCTGCTATAGCAGCTGAAAAAGCATTATCTATAGGCAAATCAGTACTAACAGGAAGAGCTCAGGGTTTCGTTTATCCAATGAGTGAGACCACAGAAGACGATTCTGAATAACCTTAATTAAGAACCAAGTTTAAAAGCTTCAAGGATGAGTGCATAGGTTGATCCAATTCTTAAATTATTAACAGCTTGTAGTATTAATGATATTTTTTTAAATTTAGAAAATAATAAGCTTCTAATTGATAATTCCATAAATAATAAAAGAACAATAACTAGAAATAATGTATTAAAGGATTTATCCAATAAAAAAGAAATAAAGTTATTAGTTAGATAAAAACCAGATAATAATGAAAGTATTAAAATACTTCTTTTGCTCCATGAGTCAGAAATAATAGGTTTAATAAATAATAAAAAAGATTCAAGAAAATTTCTAAATTTTGTTTTCTGCATTTAATTAATAATTTGTGAAAGATAAGGAAAATCAACTAAATTATTTATTAAAGGCTTACCATAAATTAATTTAGAACTATTATTTTTATTACCAAGTGAGTCAACACATGCGGTAGCCTTTCTTGTTATTTTTTGAGAAGAAGAAGTCCATGGTGGAAGAGTCAGAAGACATTTTATTTTGGCTGACTTGGCAGCTTCAATTCCGATTCTTGAATCCTCAATTGCGATACAAGAATTATGTGATTTGTTACTTAATTCAACAGCTAATTTATATGCATCTGGAAATGGCTTATGTCTATTTACATCCTCGTATGTAATTATTTTTGAAAATAACTTTTGATAGGAATGTAATGTGCTATTTAAAAAAGGGTTCAATGATTCTTTACCGCTTGTTGTAACAATAAATTGTTCAATATTAGAATCAGCTAATTCTTGTATCAGTCTAATCACACCATCTCTAACTTTGATTTTTCCAGATTTAATTAATGCCTTATAATGAAAACGTTTTCTTGATTGAATTCTTGAACAACTTTCATTTGTTAGTTCACTTTTGATTTCGTTACGAAAATGCATTATTCGATTATAACCACCTGAAATTTTTAAGAGTTCCAAATATTTTTTTTCATTCCAGGACCAATCCAAATCGAAATCCTTAAAAGCTAAATTAAAGGCTACTCTATGTCCACATAGCTCTGTATCAGCTATGGTTCCATCAACATCCCAAAATACTGCTGATAATTTATTCATGATGTTCAATAATATTACTAATATAATTACTGTTACTATTTAATCAATATAGGATATGCTTTTGGCAACAGATGAGAATCAAATCAAAACATGGATATTACCAAGGCCAATAAGTAAGGTTGAAATAAATAATTGTCCAATAAACTACACCTTACAGACAGTTTTAAGCAGAAGAGGTTTAAACATAGAAGAAGAACTTATAAATTTCATTACGCCTTTAGAGTTGCCAAATCCAGAACATCATTTCAATCAGTTGAACAAAGCAACAGAAAGAATTATTCAGGCTTGTAATAGAAAAGAAAAAATTGCAATATGTGGTGATTACGATGCAGATGGAATTACAAGTACTGTACTTTTAGTTGAATTACTATCTAAGTTAGGAGCAAATGCAATATCATATATTCCTTCAAGAAAAGAAGATGGATATGGATTAAATGCAAAAATGATAAATGATATAAACATCAATGAAATAAAACTAATTATAACTGTCGATAATGGAATCTCTGCATTTGATGCAATTAAAAGATCAAATGAGCTCAATATTGACCTGATAATTACAGATCATCATAAAATACCCGATAAGAATATAGATTGTTATGCAATAATACATCCAGAAAGATCGCCTATTAATTCTCCATATAAATTCCTGGCAGGTGTTGGAATTGCTTACATGTTGGCAATTAATATATGTAATAAATTAAATTTTGATATAGATAAAACCACTGCAAAAGCTTTTTTTTGTATTGGTACTGTTGCCGATATGGCACCTATTATTGGAGCTAATAGAAAATGGCTTAAAGAATATTTGCCAGAAATTAATAATACAATGAACCTTGGTATTAGGACTATAATAACAAAATTTTCATTAGAGGATATTCAAATTACTACAGAAGATATTGGTTACAAAATTGCACCACTAATAAATGCTGTTGGACGGATTGGTGATCCTCAACTAATAATTGACCTTTTAACTAATTCATGTGAATCTTCAGTAAAAAATCTAGCCCGTAATTGTTTTCTATTAAATAAAGAGAGAAAATTACTTACGTCAACAATTGAAAAGGAAGCAATGAAAATAGCATCAATTGAATTTAATAATAATAAAAAATTTTTAGTTTTAACTAATAGAAACTGGCATCCTGGAATAATTGGAATTGTTGCAGCCCGAATTGTTGATAAGTTTAATTTACCTACTGCAGTATTATCTTATGCAAATGATGGAATATATAGGGGTTCTATTAGATCAAATAAACAATTGAAAGTAAATTCGGCATTAGATGAATGCAAAGAATTACTAATAGCATTTGGTGGTCATTCTGCTGCAGCTGGTTTCTCAATAAAAGAAGAAAATATACCTAAACTTAAAGATATGCTTAATAATATTGCTTTAAGAGAATTTAAGAATTGTAATTTAAATAAGTCTATAAAACCAGATGCTTTTATAAGCCTTAAGCATATTAACCATGATTTTTATAGACAGTTAATGCTAATTGGTCCATTTGGGGTTAAGAATAATTCACCAATATTTTGGACAAGAAAATGCAGAATTATTGCTCTCTACTATCTTAAAGGAAACCATATAAAAATGAAATTGAATGATGGCACTGCCTCAATAGATGCAGTTAAATGGAACTGTTCAAAAAAAATTAAACTAAATGACTTAATTGATATTGCTTTTAATATTGAACTTAATAATTGGAAAAATCAAGATAAATTACAATTAAATATAATTGACATTAAAAAATTTACAAAAGTAATTGATTTGAGAATACATAAAAGAAATTATAAATGTAAACTAACAGAAGATATGAAAATAGTTATAACAAACTCAAAAGGTCAGTCTATAACGTCAGATTTATCAGGTCTTAATAATAAGGAACAATCAAAAAAAGACGATTTTGCTAGGAAAATTCTTTCCTTTGCAGAGATAGCTCTCGGTAAGACTGCTTAACTTCTAAACACCTCTTCTATAGAAGATTAACGCAATGATGGCTGGTCCGGCAAGAAAGACTGCGACAAGTGGCAATAGGTTTCCCATGTTTTTAAAAAACTTTTAGCGATTATACTAAACAAGCAGGCAACAGTTAACAATGATTAAAAAAAATTGATTATATCCACTTGTTTTCTCGAGAATGTTCATTATATCAAAATTTTCTTATTCTTTTAAAAAAATTAAATATGGACTAGAATTGATTATAGGCTTCCCTTTGAAAGCAGAATTCTTATGATTAAATAGTATGAATATGGGAATTAATTCATAACTTGATTATTTAGTGGCTTTTTATATATGATATAAGCGTTGTATAAAAAACTAAAGAAAAATAACAAGAGTATCTGTGAAGTAATGGTTCAGCCTAATCCTAAAATAAAAACAAGTAGTGAAGATGATTCTACTACCTTTATCAGTATATTAATTACATCCTTTAGTACTATTTTTTTAGCTGAGTTAGGTGACAAGACCCAACTTGCTACTTTAATGCTATCTGCTCAATCGGGTAGGCCAATAATTATTTTTACAGGTGCAGCACTAGCGTTAATATCTACAAGCTTAATAGGTGTTCTACTTGGTCAATGGATAGCTAATAATTTACCGAGACAAAATTTCAGCGTAGTTTCAGGAATAATTATGTTAAGTTTGGGGATTTACCTAGTTATACAAGCCTTTTTTACTTTATCCAAATTTAATTAATTTGATGCTAATTACTTTACTTTTTACTACATTTGTAACAGTATTTTTAGCTGAAATGGGTGACAAAACCCAATTAACAACAATAACCTTAAGTAGTTCAACAAATAAACCCGTTGCGGTATTTATTGGCTCGTCATTAGCGCTTATCCTGGCTACACTTTTAGGGGCATTGGCTGGTGATTCAATTGCTAATCTAATACCTGACTTCATACTTAAGTTGATTTCAGGAATAGTTTTCCTAATTATAGGAATTAGCATTCTGGCTCAAAACAAAAATGAGATTACTAAAGATAACTAGTAATCAAAAATGATCTCGAAATTTATAGTCTTTAATGCTAAAAGGCTTTATCTCGATGAAATTAAATTAATTACTCAAAAATCATGACAACAGTTTCAAAAATACTTGAAAGTCTTGAAAAAGAAGATGGCTTAGAAGTAACTAAGCTTGAAAAATCTCTTAAACTTACTAAAAAACTTGATAGAGATAAATTAGAGATAGCAATCAATGCATTAAAAAAGCTTGGAATAGTTAAAAATATTGATAATAATAAATTGTCTATTAATAGAGAAAATGAATTCATACAAGGTAAAGTACGTTGTAGCAGTAAGGGTTATTGTTTTGTTGTAAGAGAAGATCATGGAGAAGACATTTACATACGTGAAGCAAATTTAAATAATGCATGGCATGGAGATTCCGTAATTGTTTTAATCACAAAACAGGCCCTCAAGAGAAGAGCTCCTGAGGGCTCAATACAATGCGTGGTCAAGAGATATAATGAGAAATTGCTTGCAAAAATAGAGTTTGACAAATCAAATGAACAATTTAAGGCTTATCCTCTAGATGACAGAATACCTGTCACTATTGAGTTAGATAATCAAATCAATATACCTGATAAGCAATACAATAAGGATTTAATATATGAAATAAATATTAGTAGATATCCTATAGCTCAATTAAATGCTACAGGTTCAGTAATTAGAGAATTACCATTAAATTCTGGCGTTGATGGAGATATTGAGATATTACTTTCAAAGAATAATATTCCTAAAAATATTGATATTCCTAAGGTTTCACCTAAAAAAATAACATTAAAAGGAAGAGAAGATTTTACATCTCAAAAATCACTTTTATTTCAAAGTTGGCAATCTTCTAATTCTCCCTCATTACCTGCATTATTTGCTGAACCTTACGAAGGAGGATATAGAATATGGATACATGTTCCGGCTGTATCTGAAAGAATAAATATTGGAGGCAAATTAGATATTTATCTTAAGAATAAAGGAGAGGTAATTTGTTTAGGAAATAATTGGTTAGAATTTTTAAATGATTCATTAAAAATAGAATCTGAATTCAGGATTAATGAGGATTGCGAGTCTATTTCCTTAATGATAGATATTAATAGTAAAGGTGAAGTTATTGATTGGAATTTCTCATTAGGAATAATAAAGCCAGTTAATATAGTTACACCAAACCATCTAAAAGCAATTAATAAAAGAAAAGCAACATCCAAATCAATTCCAATAGCACTTAGACCTATTAAAGATTGTATTGAGATTATTTATTCCTTAATAAACTCCTCTAAAATTATTAATGAAATTAATATTAGTTCTATAAAATTAGATCAACACATTCCTGATTTAGAAAGGTTGTCCGAATTACACAAAGCTTTTCCTAGTAGAGACTTCCAGGGGTGGTCTAAATCATTTGACTGTGAAGACCCTCAGTCAATAATTGATGTGTTTGTTAGGTTATCTAATAATATCCTTGCCAAACATTTAATAGGATATGAATTACCATTTATTTATAAGGAATACGAAGAAATTGATTCAACATCGATAAATGAATTAACAAAATCAGCACTGGCATTAGATAATACAATAAAAGTTAATATTGATGGTTCTTTAACAACGAATGAATTAATAACTTCTTTTGAGAACAGTTCGGAGAAAAAATTACTACACAAATTAGTAAAACATATTATTCCTGGTATCAACCTAAGGCTTTTTAAGCATAATACATTAGAAACCTCTGAATTAAAGGACGAACTATCTACTAGTAAGATAGAATCACCCTGGTGCTGTCCTACATTAAATTATTGGAACATATTTAATCAAAATATTATTTGCTCACTTTTAAATGATGGTAAGAATAAAAGCTCAAGTCGCAGTAAGGAAACTATATTATTAGGTAAAAAAGATAGTTGGAATGAGGTTAAATGGGAAATTTTTTCACCTAAAATAAAACAGATAATTGAAAATTATTCAAATTCAAAAATAATTAATGATCTTAATGAGATTAGACAAAAATCTAAATCATTTAGAAATAACATCATTTCAATAGCACAAGGTAGGGAAGCTCAAAAAATAATTGGACAAGAGGTAACTGCAATTATCTCAGGGGTTCAAAGTTATGGTTTTTTTGCAGAGATAGATGATTTAAGTGCAGAAGGCCTTGTTCATGTAAGTACACTTGGAGATGATTGGTACGAATATAGATCTAGACAAAACCTTTTAATTGGACGTAAATATAAAAAAACATATCAACTTGCACAAAAAGTAAATGTTAGAGTTTTAAAGGTTGATATTTTAAAAAATCAAATTGATTTAGAATTGGTAAAAGATGATGTAATTGAGTCTACTAATAGTAATATAATTTCTAATGATTCTGATATAAGTAGTGAAGATTAAATGAAAAGTATTGTTATAGCTATTACAGGAGCTTCAGCTATTCAATTAGGCGAAAGAACTATTCAATTATTATTACAAAATAATAAACAAGTTGAATTAATTCTCAGTAAAGGTGCATACGAAGTCTCAAAAAGTGAAAGAAATATCAATATTCCCGTGGAACCAAATGCCCAATCTGTTTTTTGGAGAAATAGACTAAAAGTAGAATCCGGTAAATTAAATTGTTATAGATGGAATGATCATTCAGCAAGTATTGCTAGCGGAAGTCATAAAACAAAAGGCATGGTAATTGTACCATGTTCAATGGGAACATTAGGTAGAATAGCTTCTGGCTTTTCATTAGATTTAATCGAGAGATGTGCAGATGTACATCTAAAAGAAAATAGAACATTAATAATTTCTCCAAGAGAATCTCCTTTTAATTTGATTCATATTGAAAACTTAAAGAGACTTGCTTTAGCCGGCGCATTAATAGTACCCCCTATACCGGCATGGTATACAAACCCAACTTCAGTTGATGATATAATTGATTTCATAGTTGTTAGACTTTTGGATACACTTGGCGAGGATTTGGATAATATAAAAAGATGGGCTGGTCCCAAGAAATGAAAATAACTAATCTACTAAAAAAAACAACTTTTATATCTATATCAATTATATTAATTTTTTTATGTATAGCCAACCAAAAAGAAAATACTAAATTAAAAATTCTTATTTGGAATACACCTTCATTACCTTTAGGAGCCTATCTTCTTCTATCAACTGGAACTGGATATATCTTTTCATATATTTTTACTGCTAATATTTTAGCAGTTAATCAAATAAAAAAGGTAAATAAAATTAAATATAAAGTCGATAATCAAAAAATCATGAATGATTCTGATCATGATTTAAGTAATGATTATGTATATAATAAAACATTAATTGAAAGAGATTTTAATGATCCTTCACCAACAATTAATGCAAGTTTTAGGGTGATAGGCAATATTAATAAAATAGAACAGCAATCAATCAATAATAATAACGAATACTACAATTCTACTTTGACAGATGATTCTGATAACCAACAATTTGATAAAGAATTAGAATATGAAAATGATAATATTTTAAACGATTGGTATGATTATAGATACTTAAACTGGTAAAATATTAAAATTCAATCATAAGTTAACAACATTGAATTGTTTTGCTAAAATGATTGTATGGAAAATACAAACGAAACTAGTACATCCGAATTAAATTCTGAAGGACTCAATGTAAATAATCCTATAACACCAAAAAAACCTCCTAAACCTCCTAAATTAGAAGACAAACCTTTTGAAGAATTTATTAACAATTTTTTTATTCCAGGTTTAAAAAAATCTATTGTAGAGAAAGGTACAACTGTTGATGAAATTATGCTAATAGAGGGTATTAGACCGGTTGTAGGGGGAAGATGTTGGATGGTGTTTTGCAAATTAGATGAAGATAGAAAATTTTGGCTTTGCTTTAATAAAGATGTAATAACCTCAGATAAGACTATATTATTAGCAGAATCAAATTCTGATCCTAGTATTGTTGAATCTTTTTTAATTGATGAGAAAAAGACTACCTTACCATTGTTAATTTCTAGAGTCCTTCAAAGATTAAATGGTCAAAAATGGATTGGTGAAAACTAATATTATACTGCTTAAAATTCCTACTTATTTATTAAGTTTTTAATAAATATATTAAGCTAATTACTAATTTTAGAAGAACCTTTTATCGAAATACACACTTATGCCGTCTAAGTGCGATAATATAAAAAAAAAAAAAATTGACTAATTCATTATTGACAAAACAAAGTGAAAATCTAGTATTTCATACTTTTGACGAAACATTAAAACCGCAGATTGAAGAATTGTTATCTCTTGGTAAGTCTGCTGGTGCTGACATAGTAGAGATATTCCTGGAAAAATCAGACAATCTTTCACTTCTAGCTGAACAGGATGATATTTCAAATGTTAGTCCTTCTTTTGGTATTGGAGCTGGTATAAGAGTATTTCTCGGTACAAAAGATGGTTTTGTAAGTACAAATGATTTATCCAAGCCTGGTCTTCTTTTCGCTCTTTCTCAAGCATTGGGAATGTTAGGACTTGTAATTGGTAGTAAAAATAAATCTAATTTCGACGGTTTAAATTTTTTGACCGATTATGGAAAAGATAAGAATAATTGGTTAGAGACCTCACCAGATTTAAATGAATCAACTATTAAATTATTAGAATCTACAAGTTTATTATCAAAAAAAAATAATAATCTTCAAGTAAGGAGAGCCAGTTATTCTAGAAATTGGCAAGAAGTAATTGTTGCTGCAAGTGATGGTGTTTTTGCTAGAGATATACGACTTCATCAGACTGTTGGCATCAATGTTATTGCCATAAATAAAAAAAATAGATCTACATCAGCAAGAAGATACGGTAGCTCAGGAAACCCAAACGATTTAAGAAACTGGAATATCGATCAAAGTGTAACTGAGCTAAATGAAAGTGCTCAAAGAATGCTTCATGCAGAATATGTTGAAGCAGGTCAAATGCCGGTTGTTCTAGCTAATAAATTTGGAGGAGTTATATTCCATGAAGCATGTGGACATCTTCTAGAAACTACTCAATTAGAGCGTGGTACTTCTCCTTTTCATGACAAAGTAAATAAGCAAATCGCTCATAAATCTGTAAGTGCAGTAGATGAAGGACTTTCTAATTATGCATTTGGTTCATTATCTATGGATGATGAAGGAATGGAACCTCAAGATACTCTTTTAATCGAAGATGGAATCCTAAAAACATTTATTTCAGATAGAGCTGGTCAACTCAGAACTGGACATCAAAGAACAGGAAGTGGAAGAAGGCAAAATTTCTCATTTGCAGCGGCTAGTCGAATGAGAAATACATACATTAAACAAGGCATGTTTTCGCCAGATCATTTAATAGAAAGTATAGATAATGGTCTTTACTGCAAATCCATGGGAGGTGGCAGCGTAGGTCCAACTGGTCAATTTAACTTTTCAGTTGAAGAGGGCTATTTAATAAGAAATGGAAAACTTGATAAACCAGTAAAAGGGGCAACACTAATAGGTGAAGCTAAAGAAATACTTCCACGAATATCAATGTGTGCAAATGATTTAGATCTTGCAGCTGGTTTTTGTGGTTCAGTAAGTGGAAGTGTAAATGTCACTGTTGGTCAACCACATATAAAAGTAGATTCAATTACTGTAGGAGGAAGATAAAATGAATTATATTAATAAAAAAATTGATGGATTAAACCCAGAATTACTCCATCAAATTCTTGATAAATATAGTAAGCAATCTAAAATTGTAAAATGGGATTTGGGTGCATCATCTAGCAGAGATATATCTGTTCAAGTACAACATGGAAAGGCAAAGCAATTAAAAGGATCTCAGAGGAATTCAATGACATTAAGAGTATGGAATAATAATAAAGTTGGAATTACTAGTACATCCGATTTAACTATTGAAGGTATAAAAAAAGCTATGCAAGGTGCTATTGAGGCTAGTTTTTTTGGGAATGAAAAAGATTCTCCGGATTTTTCATCACTAGCAAAAGCACCCCTAAAAGAAATCAAGTCAAATACTTCTCACGAACATGGAATTGATGAACTTTTAATATTATTAACTGATGCTGAAAAAAAATTAATTGAAACTCATAAGTCTATTGATTCAGTGCCATATAATGGTCTAAATGAAAGTTATATGGAAAGAATTTATATCAATAGTGATGGTGCTAATAGATATATGAAATTATCACAAGCTTCAATTTATTTATATGCTAAAGCACAGGAAGAGAACAGAAAGCCTAGAAGTGCTGGAGGTATTAAAATAAATACCAATTTAGAGAAGCTTGACATAGATTCATGTATAAATGAGACTTCAAATAAGTTAATTAGTCATTTAAATTACAAATCTATTGAAACTAAAAAGTATTTAATTTGTTTTACTCCTGATGCCTTCCTTCAATTAATAAGTGCATTTAGTTCAATGTTCAATGCACGTTCAATTATAGATGGTGTAAGTTTAATGAATGAAGATTCAATAGGTCAACAAGTAGCAGTAAAAAACTTAAATATAAATGATGAAGGACTTCACCCTAAAAACATTGGTGCCTTTAGTTTTGATGGTGAAGGAACTCCAACACAAGATATTAAATTAATCAAATCAGGAGTACTAACTAATTTAATCCATTCTGAGGCTACGGCAAGACAGTTTGGTGTTAAACCTACAGGCCATGCAGGTTTAGGAGCCAAGGTTTCTGTTTCACCAGATTGGTTAGTTGTAGGTAAATGTAAAAATAATTTAGATAAGGATCATAATTTAACTATTAAAAATACGCTTAAAGAATATATTTTAATAGATGAATTGTCTGCACTTCATTCCGGAGTAAAGGCTAGTCAAGGTTCCTTTTCCTTACCATTTGATGGATGGATAGTAAATGATGGAAAAAGAACATCAATTGACGCAGCAACAGTAGCTGGAGATATTTTAAAAATCCTAAATAGTATTATTAAAATTGAAGATGAACAGATAGTTACTCATCAAGGAATTAGTCCACACATCTGGGTAGAGGATGTATCAATTACAGGTGAAGCGTGAAGATAATTTTTTGGGGAACTCCACAATATGCTGCACAAAATTTAGAGAGCATTATTGAGGCTGGACATGATGTTACTGCCGTCGTAACTCAGCCTGATAAGAAACGTGGAAGGGGAAAAATTTTATCCCCTTCTCCTGTAAAGCAGATGGCATTAAATTATGGAATACAAGTTCTTACAACACAATCTATTAGTAAAGATGAATATACCAAAAATTACCTCATTAATTTGAATGCTGACATTTATGTAGTTGTAGCTTTTGGTCAAATCCTACCTAATGAAATATTAGAAATTCCTAACCTTGGTTGCTGGAATAGTCACGCTTCATTATTACCTAAATGGAGAGGAGCTGCTCCAATTCATTGGAGCATTATCAATGATGATTCCAAAACTGGTATTTGCATTATGTCGATGGAAGAAGGCTTAGATACAGGTCCAGTAATTGAACAAGAATCAACGAAAATTAATGATTCAGACAATCTTGAAATACTTACGAATAGACTCTCAAAAATTTCATCTAAGCTTCTAATTAAATCTCTTGAAAATTTAAACATGACTAAGGGATTGAGTGAATCTTTAAGATTAAAAAAATTGAATGCAATAGAACAATCAATGTTAAATCGCGAAACAAGTTATGCAAGACAGATAAAAAAGGAAGATTATTTATTAGATTGGAACAAAGAATCGAGAGTAATACTAAAAAAAATACTAGGACTATATCCAAATGCATATACTCGTTATAATGGTAAAAGGATAAAAATATTAGAGGCAAATCTTAATGGAGGTGATGAAGAATTAATAGAAACTCATAGTACCAATACTGAATCACTAGCAGACAGAATTCCTGGAGAAGTTCTTATGATAAATAAACGAAATGGTATAAAGATAATGACTAATGATTATCCAATCTATATTACATGTGCTCAGCTAGAAGGTAAAAATAAAACTGACGGATATACTTTATCAATTCAAGCTAAGATAAACATTAGTAATGTAATTGGAACCTAAATAATTCAAATGCTACTTATTTTTTTCGAAAAACCCCATAGGAAAAGACATAACATTATTAAAAAGAACAAATATTCAGGTATAACTAATTTATAGAATATTAATTGAATAATTAACTTTATTCCAATTATTGCAACTGCAATATAACCAGCTTTCTCAAGATTTACGTAGATCTCTAGCCATTTAATAAATAAACCAGAAGTAAATCTTAATGCGATAACTCCTATTATTGCACCAGTAATAACCAAAAGAAATTGATCACTTATTGCTACCGCCGCCGTTATACTATCTATAGAAAAGGCTAAATCAGTTACTGATAATAATAGAATAATCTTAAATAAAGAACTTTGTGATCTTTCCGTACTATTATTATCGTTAATATTAGATGAGTTGTTAATCCTTACAAACTTTGAAACTGATAGGGATATTAAATAAAGACCACCAATTAACCTGACAGGCCAGAAATTCAAAAAGAATTGTGCAGTTAGAATTACGAGTATTCTCAATAACAAAGCTATAAATATTCCTATATTCAAAGCTTTTTTTTGTTGATCAATATTATTCAGATTTTTAGTTATTGATGCAAGAGCTACAGCGTTATCAGCAGACAATACAAGCTCCAACGAGACAATGACAGGTAATAGAGGAGCTAGTTCAACCCATCTGTCAATACCATCAAGTAACGGAGTTAAGGATCTTAGAGATGCTGAATCCATTAAATTTCGAAAAAAGAACTATTTATAATGTCTGATTGGTATATTTTAACTCTAATAATTATAAACACTGTTAATTAAAACGATTATGAGAATTGAATCTAAATTATGCCACGTTTCCGAGAATAAATCAGTTGTTCAAGTGACTGGTTGGGTTAATGAGAGGGTTGTTGGGTCTGCTCTAGCGGAAGGTATTACAGCAGAACTTGCAGAAGATAAAGCAATATCAAGATTAATTAAAAGACTTAATCAAATAAAAAATGAAGAGTTCAGTATAGAGTCTGTAAACATGAATAATATCAATAAAACTATAAAGGAGGAATTACCTAATACTAAAAATCATGATATTAATGTAAATGGAGAACCTAGTGATTGGAGTAGAGAACTAACAGCTATAGATTCAGAAATTGAACGGTTAAAATGGAATAGAGATGATGAAGTAGACTTTTTGAAAAAATCATTAGGTTATAATAATCGTAATAAGATAACTAAATATAATGATATTTTGAAATATTTAACTCTATTGAAAAACATAGCTTCCAAAAGTTCACCTCAAGAGATTAATGTAAATATTAAAACATTAATTGAGGAGTCTGACACTATACTTATGGATTTATCATGGGATCATAAGCATGGAAGAGAATTTTTGCAAAGAGAATTCAATGTTTCAACTAGAAAAGAATTGGATCAGAATCAATTAATATCATTTGTATCCAAGCTAAAAACGATACGCAATCAATATCAACAAAATAAATCTTCTCAGAATGAGAATTAAAATGTTATGCTAATCTAAAATAATAATAATTTAAAATAAGAATAGTGTCATTAGAGTCAATAACAAAATCATTACAAGATCATACATTAACAAATCAGTTAATTGAAAGATCAAATAGAAAAGAGAGATTAATATTAACAGGAGCTTCTACTACAGTAAAAGCTTTAATTACTAGCTCACTAGCAAAAAAAGTTTCAAAGGTATTATTAGTAATTGTTCCAACATTAGAAGATGCTACAAGGTGGTACCCAATAGTTAAAGATTGTGGATGGACGAAGACATATATATATCCAACAAGCGAAGTATCACCTTATGATTCAATGCAAGTGACGTCAGAAATAATATGGGGACAATTACAAGTTCTTAGTGATATATTTGAACTTAAAGATATTGAAGATATCGCCATAATTGCTACGGAAAGGGCCTTACAGCCACATTTACCTCCTTATGATTATCTTAAATCAAAGTGCTTTAACTTAACAATAGGTGATGAAGTAGACCTAAAACTATTATCAGTAAAATTAAGTGAATGTGGATATATTAAAACTAGTAATATTGATCAAGAAGGCACATGGTCTAGACGTGGTGATATTCTTGATATTTATCCTGTAAGCAGTGAACTTCCAATAAGATTGGAATTATTTGGAGATAAGATTGATAAAATTAAAGAATTTGATCCAATATCTCAAAGATCTTTAGATAAACTTGATAATGTTTGTATTACGCCAACAGGATTTGATCCATTAATTATAGATAAACTTTTATCAATTAATAAGAAAAATATTAATTGTTTATTAACCTATGAAGAATATAATGAGTTAATTAATTCCAAAAGATTAACTAGTGCAAAAAAATATCTTGGTGTAGCATTCGAAAAGCCATCATCATTACTTAATTATGTAGATGATAAAACATTTATTGTCGTTGATGAGAGAAGTCAAGGTATTGCTCATGGAAAAGCATGGTATGAGATTGTCAACGAAGGATATAATGACTTATTTGCTAAATTTGACATTAGTAAAATAAATAAGGAACATTATAAACCAAATCTTCATAATAATATTTGTGATATTTATAATAATTTGAATCAATATAGAGGTATTGATATTACCGATTTAGATGATGTTTCATCAAAGAGTAATGTATTTGATATTTCTAGTAGAACTCACAAATGGCTACCTAATCAATATGGAAAGATTAGTTTTTCAATAAAGGATCATTTAAAATCTAAGTATTCTATTTGGATAATATCAGCACAACCTAGTCGAGCAGTCTCATTATTAGAAGAACATGAATGTCAATCAAAATTCATACCAAATAGTAATGATTTAAATGGTATAAAATCAATTCTAGATGATAATTTACCAGTAGCAATTAAAAATAATAATGAGGGAGAAATAGAAGGTTTTTTACTACCAGCATGGAAAATCGCCTTAGTAACAGATAAGGAGTTTTTTGGTCAACATAATGTAACTAGTACAGGTTATATAAGAAGGAGAAAACAGGCCCAAAGTAAAAAAATAGACCCTAACAAAATGAAGCCAGGTGATTATGTTGTACATAGAAATCATGGCATTGGACTTTTTCAAAAAATTCAGAAGTTAAATATTAATGGCGAATCAAGAGACTATTTAGTAATAAAATATATAGATGGAAAACTTAGTGTTGCAGCGGATCAACTTGGTAGTTTAGGTAGATATAGGAGTTCAAATGGAAAAAATCCTACCATCAGCAAACTAGGCGGTGCTAATTGGAATAAAATTAAAGAAAAAGCTAAGAAATCAGTTAAAAAAATAGCTATTGACTTGATTAAGTTATATGCAGAAAGAAGCAAAGAAAAAGGATATAAATTTCCAATTGATGGTCCTTGGCAATGTGAATTAGAAGACTCATTTCCATACGCTTTAACTCCTGATCAAGCTAAAGCAACTAGTCAAGTAAAATTAGATATGGAAAGTGAAAAGCCTATGGACAGATTAGTTTGTGGAGATGTAGGTTTTGGAAAGACTGAAGTTGCTATAAGGGCAATATTTAAGGCAATTACTTCAGGTAAACAAATTGCTTTTTTAGCACCAACAACTATATTATCTCAGCAACACTGGAGGACAATATCAGATAGATTTGCACCATATCCTATTAAAGTTTCCTTACTTAATAGATTTAAAAGTAGTAGTGAAAGAAAGGAAATAGTAAGAGGACTTAAAGATGGAATAATTGACGCAGTTGTTGGTACACATCAACTATTAAATAAAAAATTGCTTTATAAGGATTTAGGCCTTTTAGTTATAGATGAAGAGCAACGTTTTGGAGTTAATCAGAAAGAAAAAATAAAGGAATTAAAAAAAAGCGTTGACGTATTAACACTCTCAGCAACACCAATCCCTAGAACACTCTACATGAGTCTTTCTGGTGTACGTGAAATGAGTTTAATAACAACTCCTCCTCCATTACGTAGACCAATTAAAACTCATTTAGCACCAATTGATAATGAAATAATTAGAAGTGCTATTTCACAAGAAATTGATAGAGGTGGACAAATTTTTTATATTGTGCCTCGAATAAAAGGGATAGAGGAGGTTGCTGAAAAATTAAAATCAATGATACCAAATGTGAAATTACTTATTGCACATGGTCAAATGGATGAAGGTGCACTTGAGAATGCGATGTTAGCTTTTAATGCTGGAGAAGCGGATATATTGTTGTGCACAACTATTGTAGAAAGTGGTTTGGATATACCAAGAGTGAATACTATTTTAATAGAAGATTCCCACAGATTTGGATTATCTCAACTTTACCAATTGAGGGGGAGAGTGGGGCGTAGTGGAGTACAAGCACACGCTTGGTTGCTTTACCCTAGCAATGAGAAATTAAATGATACGTCAAGACAACGATTAAAGGCCATCCAAGAATTTAGTGAATTAGGTAGTGGTTATCAATTAGCAATGAGGGATATGGAGATCAGAGGGGTTGGAAATATTTTAGGAATTGAACAAAGCGGACAAATGGAAACAATCGGTTTTGATTTGTATATGGAGCTATTGCAAGAGACTATTGCAGAAATACAAGGACAAGACATCCCTTCAGTTGATGATACACAAATAGATTTACCTGTTACAGCTTTTATACCTGGAGATTGGATAACAGATCCAGAAGAAAAAATAAATGCTTATAGATTAGTTACCCAATGTGAAAACAATGATGCTTTAGTTCAATTTGCTAGCAACTTGGTAGATAGATATGGAACATTACCAAAAGCAGTTGAATCATTAATAGAAGTAATGAAATTAAAAATTATCGCAAAAAAGTGTGGCTTCTCGAGAATCAAGTTGTCAAAACCTAATGTAGAGTTGGAGACAATGATGGATGAACCAGCTTTTAAATTACTTAGGAAAGGTTTATCTAATCATCTTCATGGGAGATTTATATATAAAAAAGGAGATCGCTGTTCGACCGTTATAATAAGAGGTTTAGGTATATTGGAAGGTGATAAACTTCTTGATCAATTAACAGAATGGCTAAACTTAATGTGTTTAGAAATCAATACTCAATAAATAAATTAATTGACTCATAAAAAAAGGTATGTCAATCTTTCAATTGGTTGACAAAAAAACTTTTTAAGTGAAAAGTTGCTATAGTCTCCAAAATTTGAGTATTTTCACCTTGGGAGAAGTAATAGAAATCAGTAACAACCAATATGGGCTAAGTCTATTTAGTGGAATGATAAGTCTTTTAGCTCTTGGTATATATACACTATTGACTGTTGACGCGGAAAACGACGATGACGATTCTGATTCAGGAAGTGGGGGTTTAATGCAACCAGTGAATTGACTAAAATATCAATCAGATAGTAGTTTAGAAAGTCTTTCTCTAAAATCACCTTTTGCAATTCCGCCTTTTAACTCGCCTACAATCTTAAATTCACCATCGGGATCATTAACTAATAGATATGTAGGCCAACCCATACCTTCTTTAGTTGGATATTGTTTTAATAGTATTGGTCTATATTTTCTATACACCAATGTATCCTGGAGTTTAACGCTGATAAATTCAATCCCTAATTCATTAGCAACTTTAGAATCAAAGAAGCTCATTCTGTGACATGTACCACAATCCTCAGAACTAAATTTAATTAAAGAACAGGACATAGAAAAAAACTTTTGGTCTTATACTAAATATAAATATTAATAAAAACTTTTTCAGTTATTAGACTTATCATTTCTTGCAATAACAGAATAAAAGGGGTCACTCTCTGAAATTTTAAATCCAAATAATTGTTTTTCATATGTTTTTTCGCACAGAATTTTATCAATTCTCCATCCATTTGCAGTTAGAACTCCTGTTACGTAATCAATTCTTTTTGCTTCTGATGAATAAGTCCAAATGTTGGGAGATTTAGTCCAGAATGCACGATTAGTGAAAGAAATAATTAATAAAGAATCAGATTTAACAATCCTTGAAAGTTCTAAGGTCACCTTTTCTGGGTATTGGAGATATTGCCATCCGGCTACTATTAATGCAACATCTACAGATGAGTCTTCAATTGGCATATTTTGTGTCTTATTAAAATTTTGGACCCAATAACTATGAAGTCTATTGTTAGCACTTAACTCAGATTCATTCATTCCATGACCAATAACTTTTTTATATTTTT
Source organism: Prochlorococcus sp. AG-363-B05 (assembly GCA_003278445.1). Classification (GTDB taxonomy): domain Bacteria; phylum Cyanobacteriota; class Cyanobacteriia; order PCC-6307; family Cyanobiaceae; genus Prochlorococcus_B. Next base: position 37,370 of record QCFD01000003.1, on the reverse strand, counting down.
TATTATTTGGGAGATGACTTACCCAACTACTCATTAAATCAAGAATAATATGATGATTACAAAGATAATCTGAGTATAAATTTGTTAGTCGATCTCTAAATGAAGCACTAAGATGGTGAACATATCTTGCCTGTTGATAAAATAATTTATCATCACTAATATCAGTTTTAAGCCTGTCTTGACTTGAAAGTTTCATCTTAATAACATTACTCTAAATTAATTATATGATTTTTTTTATACCGTTTTAGAAATATATTTCAAATTAATTGTATAAATAAATATATTTATAGATTAATCACATATTCCTGAATAGAATTTTTATTTAGTTCGTTCAGTTGATGTTTGTGATGAGTTATTGCCTTTTACATCAAATCTATTATTAATAGGAAGTAAAAGTAAAAAAGCACTACTTGATATAAATATTAAGAGAGAATAAAATAAACTTAGTTTACTAGTTGATTTATTTAAATTTTTATTAATGAATTTTTTTGTGTATGGTGTATCTAGTTTAATACTCCATGTTAAATTAAATCTAGGATCAAATCTTAATAAGTCAAAACAACGAGTAAGATCTGCTAACTCAGAATCATCAAGTATAATTTCTAGTGCTTTTACACCTTTTTTTGTACTATTTAATAATAATCTATGTTTATTACCGTAAGGTGATATTTTTACTATGTTTTTATTAGAAACAAATGTTTTTTTAATTCCAGATACATATGATCTTGAATATTGAAGAATTACTTGCATCAAATTGTCAAGATGCTCCTTTTCTCCTTCCAATAAAGGAGATCCAATAATTTTCAATGTCCATGAAGATAAAATACCAATAGTTTTTTCTGAATCACCATTTGAAACATCTGGCATACCTGCTAGTTCTAGCGATGATGAGTTTTGATCAAATCTATAAGATAAGTTAATCATTTATATAAATTAAATCTGATGATACATAGACGCTTTTAAACGAGTAGCTCCACCAGGTCCACATGATAGAGAAAGAATAACTAATAGCTCTCTAAAAAATTCATTACTTTCATCTTTTAATAATGAATCGATATAACTACGTTTGACATTCATCCTTTCTCGTATTAGCGACTTAAGTCGCGAACTAAAAATATTCCAACGTTCTTCATTTATATTCCTAGGCTCTTTTGAAGAGAGTAATTGCCTAATTAGTGGATAAAGGTTTTCAGTCATTGAAGAAATAAGTTCAACTAGGGAGTCGATCTGTTGTGAAGATAGAGATGTAAATGCATAAGATTTTCTCAAAGGGTTAGAGGTCCTAAGTTTCCAGAAATTAACCCGACTACAAAAATCTTCTGACAAACCAATATTTTTTGCTTTTATCAAAAGGGACTCTGTAGCATTGATCTGAAGAGTTTCAATAACTAAAACTAAAAAATCAAGTTTTCTAGGTGCATCATTAGCAATAACACAATTAGCATATTTATTAATTGATGAGGTATAGAAAAAGTTTGAGTTGTTTTTTTCGTCTTTTTTCTGTGTAGCCACTAAAGAAAATGTTTTCACAATTTAAATAATGACAGGAGTTTGAAGATTAGCTAGCTTTATTGTTGGTTTTATAAAATCGCACACCACATGTTTTGGTAAAGAATGGAAAACTTAAAAAAATATATATCAGAAATAAATGATTTCCCAAAAGAGGGAATAGACTTCAAGGATATAAATCCAATCTACAACAAGCCTGCTATATGGAAGCAATTAATGTTACCTCTTCAAAAACTTATATTAACTACTAAGCCTGATTACATAGCTGGTATAGAGGCAAGAGGTTTTATTACTGCCTCAGTTCTTGCCTTTAAAAATGAGATCGGGTTTATTCCTATTAGAAAACCTAAAAAATTACCAGGAAAGATAATAGGAATTAATTATCAACTAGAATATGGCCAGGACAGATTAGAAATACAAAAGGATCTATTCAAGAAAAATAGCAAAATAATTATTATGGATGATTTGTTAGCAACAGGAGGAACTTCAGCAGCAGCAGGTGAATTAATAAAAGCAGCTGGCGGAAAGCTTATTGGATTCGGTTTTCTTGTAGAACTAACTAAATTAAACGGTAGAGATAAACTTGATAAAAAATTATATATAGAAAGCGTAATAAAATACTAATTAGAAATCTGCCATGAATATATATGTCTTAGTTGAGTAATTGTTATCAACCCATAGCTCCACATAACAATAGGTAAAGGTGAATTTTCAATGGAAGATCTTTTTATTCCTAATTCCAATGCGTTTTGACTGATACCCAGTTTATCTACAATAAAATTACATAGCTCTTCAGAAGGCGGTTTGATTGGTTTATTAGTATTTATCATTTGATAAGAAATATTTATAATCCATTCGTCATTATATTCAATACAAAACTTCTAGCAATCTTGGAGTTTTTAAGAATAAATATAATAATAAATCTTGGTATAAAAAATATATTAATATTTGATCTTGAATATCTAACTAAAAAGTCAGTTAAAAAAGATATTGATAAAACATCAACAAATCTAGAAATAGAATAGAAAAATGGGATAAGAATTTTATTATTTTTGAGAAATGGTTGTCTAACTAATTTTGTAATTGATTCAACATCTCTCCAACATAAATTCAAACCCTGGCCACCAACTGGATGTAAGGTATGGGCTGTTTCTCCTAAATAAATATATTTTCCAGAATAAAATGAGTAATTCAAAAGAAATTTAATAGGATATGATCTAGGTTCTCCAATTATAGTATCGGGCTCAACACTATTTGGTAGGATAGTTGATAAGTAATCTAAAAATATTGATTTAGGTGAACTCATATTAATAGAACCTTTTTTTCTAGATTGACTACAAACAATTTGAAACAAATCCTCGCCAAGTGGTAGAACAGCAAAAGGTCCTTCAGAATTTAATATTTCAAATGCCTCATTAGATTTAATACCTCTTATTAGAACCTTTGCCGTTATACAAATTTGATCATATTTAAATTGGAATGATGGTGTCTTTAGGATGTTTTTTGTAATTGAATTAGAACCATCCGCAGCTAAAATAAGGTCATAATTATTAGTATTAGGAATTACAGAAGTTGGGATTTTATTAATATTTTCAATAGTAGAAATATAATCTATTATTGACATCATGATTTTACTGTGAACTGCAATCCAACCAACCGCAGAGAATTTTCTATCTTTTCTATTTAAATCATTCAAAAAGAATTGAACTTTTTCATTTAATTCATAATCTATAAGATTGAGATATTGAAATGGTATTAAACTAGATACTATATTTGGCCATATACCAATTCTTTCTAGAATTTTTCTTGAAGAATGTGTAATTGCATATGTTCGATCTCTATTTACAAGTTCTCCGTCAGATAACCTTTCATACAAATCAATTCTACAACCAGCTTTAGCTAATGATATTGCGGCCAATGATCCAGTTAAACCAGAACCAATAATAGCTATATTCATATTATAATTATAACATTTAAAAATTTAGTTAACTATTTTCCTATTAACAAATTCCTCAAATGCTGGCCTAAGGAGAAATGGATAATTACCTACCCATAAATTTACTTCAGGACACCATGCGTCACTTATTGCCTGTATATTACTAAAGTCTCTTCTATTACTCAAAACAACACAATTTAATCTCATACCTTTTTTTAGTATATTGAACTTATTTTGTAACGGAAAACTTATATTACCAATAAGACCGTCTTCATCTTCTATATCCAAAACAACCCAAGTCCTTTTTTTTTCTACTATCTGTAATCTACCATCCTTATTAGCTTGTTCTTGCTTTTTTTCTATTCTATCTTCTACAAATACATCTGCTATATAACCATCAACTAAAGCAGAAAATGAATAACTTTTAAATTTAGAATTCTTTCTACTTGCCTCAAGTATTGGTCCCCATAAAATATAAAGCAAAATCACCACACCTAATATTAACCATAATGAATAAAATTGACTTGTTACTTGACTTTGACTAATTAACAATGTGATCACACCTCCAATTGCGGATATCATAATTCTTTGAAAAATTTTCTGAGGATTACCTAAAGCCGAATTAAACTGTTTTCCAGTCGCTACAGAAGGAATTAACTTATTTATTTCATTTTCTTTGATAGGTAATAACATATATATTTTACTTATAATATTTTTTCTAAACCATATACTAATTGATTGAATAATCTAATTTTTTTTACCACTAAAAGGACCCCAGGCATATAAGCGGAACGATCAATAGTGTTATGAGATAACTCATAGGTTTCACCATTTGAACCAAACATAACTTGTTGATGAGCCACTAGACCAGGCAATCTTATTGAATGAAGTCTCAAACCACTTTTACGCGTACCGCCTCGAGAGCCCTCTATAGACACTTCTTCGTTTATTGATGTTTTATTAAAAAATGAGCGTTGCTCCTCTATCAATTCAGCAGTTTTAATACATGTGCCACTTGGGGCATCAGCTTTTTTGTTGTGATGCATTTCTGTCAATTCAGCAAACTCATAAAAACGTGCAGCCGCTGCAGCTGCTTGTTGCAGTAAAACCATTCCTACAGAAAAGTTTGGAATAATAGCTGAACCAAGAGAAGCCTTTTCTGCAAATTTAGAAAGATCTTCTAATTGATCTTTTGTTATTCCCGTTGTACCAATTACAGGATGAACTCCATAGGCAATTGATGTACGTGTATGTTTATAAGCAACATTAGGATGAGTGAAATCAACTAGAACAGCACCATTATTTGATCCATTTTTAGGGACGTTCTGACTTGCAGCACACAAAGAACCTTCAAAATCGCTTGAAAGGAATACTTTTAGTGGCCCTAAACCTAATAATGATCCTATGTCTTGACCTTCCTTATCCGTCTGATTATCAATTGCACCAATAAGTTGATAATCTTTGGAGGAATTAATTGCTTTAATAACCTCAGATCCCATTCGACCTAAAGCTCCTGCGACTAAAACTGGTATTGATTGATTAGTAGAACTCATTGAATTTCTTTTTTTACAATCATATTTGATATCCCATGTAACACGCATTAACTAAATACCACACTAAAGGCACACTGAACACTAGGCTTGGTCGAATTCCGATAGATGAAAAGATGTTTACACAGGTTCGCTCAGCCAATCGCAGAGTTTCACCTGTCGAAAATCACAGCCATAAAGCAGTGATGAAGGCTGTTTATGTGGTTCTTGAGCCACAATATCAAAATGCTCTTACACAGGCTGCAAACTCATTAAATTCACAAAATGGTCCAATTGGAATTGAACTTAATGGATATTTAATTGAAGAACTTAGAGATACGGCTAATTATGAATGCTTTAAAAAAGATGTAGAAAATGCTGATTTATTTATAGCTTCATTGATTTTCATTGAAGATTTAGCGCAAAAAGTTGTTGAAGCAGTTGAACCTCACAAGGACAATCTTAAAGCGGCTGTTGTATTTCCATCAATGCCAGAGGTGATGAGATTGAATAAATTGGGAACTTTTTCTATGGCCCAGCTTGGCCAAAGTAAAAGCATCATTGGCGATTTCATGAAGAAGAGGAAAGAAGCGGGCGGGGCAGGTTTTCAAGATTCAATGTTGAAGCTTCTAAATACACTTCCATCAATTCTTAAGTATCTGCCGGTAGATAAGGCTCAAGATGCTCGAAGTTTTATGCTTAGTTTTCAATATTGGTTAGGAGGTACTCCAGATAATCTGAGAAACTTCCTACTAATGCTTGGAGACAAATATGTATTTCCAGAACTAAATTTAGAAGAAGAAAAAATTGAAGTTGCAGAGCCTGAAGTTTTCCCAGATTTAGGAATTTGGCACCCTTTAGCGCCAAATATGTTTGAAGATAAAAAAGAATATCTTAATTGGACGGCATCGAGAGATGATCTATCAAGTAAGGCTAAAGAAGGTCCAGTAATTGGTCTTGTACTACAAAGAAGTCACATTGTTACAGGAGATGACGCGCACTATGTTGCAGTAATTCAAGAACTTGAATATAGGGGCGCAACAGTCATACCTATTTTTTGTGGTGGATTAGATTTTTCTAGGCCGGTAAACGAATTTTATTACGATCCAATCAAACCTGAAAAACCAATTGTAGATGGTGTTGTCTCTCTTACAGGATTTGCACTTGTAGGAGGTCCTGCAAGGCAAGATCACCCAAAAGCAGTCGAGTCTTTAAGGAAACTTAATCGACCTTACATGGTTGCTCTCCCACTCGTTTTCCAAACGACACAAGAATGGGAAGGTAGTGATCTAGGTCTTCATCCAGTTCAAGTTGCTCTACAAATTGCCATTCCTGAATTAGATGGTGCTATTGAACCCATTGTTTTATCAGGTAGAGATGATGCAACTGGTAAAGCACATACACTACAAGATCGCGTTGATGCAATAGCGGAAAGAGCTATCAGATGGTCATCACTAAGAATAAAAAAACGTGACCAAAAGAAATTAGCTATCACTGTATTTAGTTTTCCTCCTGATAAAGGTAATGTTGGAACAGCAGCTTACTTAGACGTCTTTGGCTCTATTTATAGAGTTTTAGAAGAAATGAAGGAAAAAGGTTATGACATAAAGGACATGCCTAGGAATCCAAAAGAACTTATGGAGTCATTAATCAATGATCCTGAAGCTTTACAAGGTTCACCTGAGCTTTCTATAGCTCATCGAATGAGTGTAAAAGAATATGAAAAGTTAACTCCATATTCTGAGAGGCTAGAAGAAAACTGGGGAAAACCACCAGGAAATTTAAATAGTGATGGTCAAAATCTTCTGATCTATGGAAAAGAATTTGGGAATGTATTTGTTGGAGTTCAACCTACTTTTGGATATGAAGGCGATCCTATGAGATTGCTTTATTCGAGAAGTGCAAGTCCACATCATGGTTTTGCCGCTTATTACACTTATCTAGAAAAAGTTTGGAAAGCTGACGCAGTTCTGCATTTTGGAACCCACGGATCACTTGAATTTATGCCTGGGAAACAAATGGGGATGAGTGAGACTTGTTATCCCGATTCATTAATTGGTGGTCTTCCTAATCTTTATTACTACGCAGCAAATAATCCATCGGAAGCAACTATCGCAAAAAGAAGAGGATACGCATCAACAATTAGTTATTTAACCCCACCCGCTGAAAATGCTGGTCTATATAAAGGTTTAAAAGAACTTGGAGAGTTAGTTGGCTCTTATCAACAATTACGAGAAAGTGGAAGAGGAATTCAAATTGTTAATGCAATAGTTGAAACATCAAAAAAATGTAATCTTGATGAAGATGTAAAACTACCAGAAAAAGATGCTTCGGAATTAGGAATAGATGAAAGAGATTTGGTTGTAGGAAATGTTTATAAACAATTAATGGAAATAGAAAGTCGATTATTACCTTGCGGCTTACATACAATTGGAAAACCAGCCACTGCTGAAGAGGCTATTGCAACTTTAGTAAGTATCGCATCCATAGAAAGAGAGGACGATGGAATCAGGTCTCTACCAGGTTTATTAGCTGAATCGAAAGGTAAAACAATTGAGGAAGTCTATGAAGGTAATAACAAAGGCAAATTAGAAGATGTTGAACTCAATAAATTAATTACAGAAACATCAAGAGAAGCAGTTGGGTCAATGGTTAAGTCATTAACAGGAAGAGATGGGAGAGTAAATATGAAGAAAACTATTTGGACCATAATTGTTGAGTTCTTAAGAGGTATTGGTTTTTCAATCCCAACACCATGGCAAGCATCAGCTAAGAATGCAGGTTTCGAAAATGTAAATTCAAACTCATTAGATAAATTGTTTGACTATTTGAGATTTTGTTTAGAGCAAATATGTGCAGATAAAGAAATGGAGAGCCTTTTAAAAGCTCTTGACGGAGATTATGTTATACCTGGCCCGGGTGGAGATCCGATAAGGAATCCTGGGGTATTACCAAGTGGTAAAAATATCCATGCATTAGATCCCCAATCGATACCAACCGTAGCAGCGGTTGCTTCAGCTAAAGGTGTAGTTGACAAGCTTATTGAAAGACAAAAAGAAGAACAAGGTAAATGTCCTGAGACTATTGCTTGCGTACTTTGGGGTACTGACAACATTAAAACCTATGGAGAATCATTAGCTCAAATTCTTTGGTTTGTAGGTGTAAAACCTAAGCCAGACTCTGTAGGAAGAGTAAATAAATTAGAACTACTTTCTCTTGAGGAATTAGGAAGACCAAGAATTGATGTAGTCGTGAACTGTTCTGGTGTATTTAGGGATTTGTTTATTAATCAAATGGCATTAATTGACCAAGCAGTAAAAATGGCTGCAGAGGCTGATGAGCCACTTGATCAAAATTTTGTAAGAAAACATGCACTCGAACAAGCAGAAAAGGAAGGGAAAAGTATTAGGGAGTCTGCAAGCAGAGTTTTCTCAAATGCAAGTGGTAGTTATAGCTCGAATGTCAATTTAGCAGTAGAAAATTCAACATGGGAAGAAGAAAATGAATTACAAGAAATGTACCTTTCAAGGAAAACATATGCATTCAATGCTGATAATCCTGGGGAAATGAATCAGAACAGAGATGTATTTGAATCAGTCATGAAAACTGCTGACGTTACATTCCAAAACCTTGATTCTTCAGAAATATCTTTAACAGATGTAAGTCATTATTTTGATTCTGATCCGACTAATTTAATTAAAAATCTAAGAGATGATGGTAAAGCACCAAGTAGTTACATAGCTGACACAACCACAGCAAATGCACAGGTCAGATCACTAAGTGAAACTATTAGATTAGATTCAAGAACAAAATTACTTAATCCAAAATGGTATGAGGGAATGCTGAAGTCAGGATATGAGGGAGTTAGAGAGGTTTCTAATAGACTTAATTACACTTTAGGATGGAGTGCTACTAGTGGACAAGTTGATAATTTTGTATATGAAGAATCAAATGAAACTTTTATAAATGATCCAGAGATGAGGAAAAGACTAATGGAATTGAATCCTCATAGTTTTAGAAGAATAGTTGGTACATTATTAGAAGTTAATGGGAGAGGATATTGGGACACCTCTGATGAAAATATTGAACAATTAAAAGAACTTTATCAAGAAGTAGAAGATAGAATCGAAGGCGTAACGACAGAAGATCAGTTATAAATTAAATAATAGACTTAGTCATATTTATAACCTGAGAAATTTCTTTAACATCATGGACTCTTAGAAAATCGACTCCAGCAGTAACGCATCGCGAAGCTACTGCAGCTAATCCAAATATTCGTTTGGTAGGTTCAGATTCCTTAATAACAGAACCAATAAATCTTTTTCTAGAAGCTCCTATTAATACCTGATATTTCATAGAAACAAATTCTTCTAAGTTTCTTAGCAAAGTTAGGTTTTGATCGACATTTTTTGCGAAGCCTAGTCCAGGATCAATAATAATTTGTTCATTTTTAATACCTTTAGATAGAGCTAAATCAATTTGCTTGGATAATTCATATTTTACTTCATTTACAACATTAGTATATTTAGCTAAAGAATCCATTGTCTTACTGTTTCCACGACTATGAGTCAAAACATAAGTACAACCTTTATCAGCAATAACATTAAATATTGCATTATCATGTCGGCCACCACTTACATCATTAATCCAATCAGCACCAACATTTAATACTTTCTCAGCGACAGAATGATGAAAGGTATCTACAGAAATTGGAATCTTAGGATATATTAATTTTAATTCTTTTATTAAAGGAACCAACCTTTTAATCTCAATTTCTGCGCCAACCTCAGATGCTCCTGGACGTGTGCTCTGTGCTCCAATATCTAAAACATGAGCTCCTTGTTTAATACATAAAGATGCATGATTAATGGCAGAGGATAAATCAATATAAAGTCCTCCGTCACTAAATGAGTCTTCAGTGATATTTAATATTGCCATCAAATAGGTTTCTCTTTCCCATTTTTTTTGCACGAATTTATTAGTTTGTTTCGTAATTAGCAATTCTCGCAAAATTTGTAGGATCTAGAGAGGCACCACCAACCAATACACCATCAATATCTGACATAGACATAATCTCATCAATATTATTTGATTTGACTGACCCGCCATATTGAATAATTACATCCTCGTAACCGATCCATTTACGAATGAGTCCGCATATTCTATTGGCTTCATGTGATTCACACGTTTTGCCTGTTCCAATAGCCCATATTGGCTCATAAGCTACTATCAACTTTTTAACATCTATTCCTTCAAGTCCTTGATCAATTTGTCTTCGAATAACCCGTTCAGCTTCACCAAGCTCTCTTTGTTGAAAAGTTTCTCCAACGCAAACAATTGGAATTAATTTATGATCTTGTGCAGATTGAGCTCTCTTATTTATCTGTTCATCACTTTCACTAAAATATTTTCGAGGCTCACTATGTCCAACAATTGCACATTTAACAGAAAGTTCATTAAGCATTAGAGGAGAAACCTCCGCTGTATAGGCTCCACTGTCCTCCCAGTGAACATTTTGACTAGATAAAGAAAGATATTCGCTTGTATCTTTAACAAGCTCAGACAGAGGGTATAGCGCCGTAAATGGAGGTGCAATTATAACCTCCCTATCCTTATTAGGTATATCTTTCAATAAGGGGATTAATACACGCATGTACTCAATTGCTTCGCTACATGTCATGTTCATCTTCCAATTCCCTGCGATGACGGGTTTACGCACGCTAGATCCTCATTTTTCACTTATTGCCAACTTACGGCCTAGAGGATCAGAATTTGGAACAATGTATGTTTCATTAGCATAAATAACTTGATCTCCATCAATTAATTTTCGACCTCTTCTATTCTCTACAATGCCATTTACAGATATTCTTCCTGATCTAATAATCATTTTTGCCTCTCCTCCAGTCTTAACGATCCCAACAAATTTTATAAATTGATCTAATTTCATTAACGTGCTTCTAAATTAAACATTGATATTTTGATGGAATGAAACAAAAAAACAAAATAAATTTTATTTACCTGATAGGCCGACTCAAGGGACATTTGCCAATATTGCTTCTGGGTGGACTAAGCATGCTTATATACGTAATTTGTTGGCCAATACTCGCATGGTTATCTGGAAAGTTGATACCGGCGATTGGTCAAGGAAATACAAAACAAGTTTTAAGTGTAATTTTACAAGCCCTAATTATTTTTATTATTCAAAAGACAGCACAATATTTACAAGACAGCCTTCTAGCTAAACCAGCATTATCGTTAAGTCAAGATCTTCGAACAATACTATTTAGAAAACTTCAGAAAACCAATATTCTTTTTATAGAAAAACTTTCATCAGGAGATATTGCATACAGACTCACAGAGGATGTCGATCGAGTTGGGGAAGTTATTTATAAAACAATTCAAGATACGACACCATCGATATTTCAGTTGTTAGCAGTATTTGGTTATATGATATTTATTGATTGGAATCTATCACTTGCAACAATTATATTAGCTCCATTAATTGCATTATTAGTAAGTGATTTTGGAGGAAGAGTATTAAAAGCATCTGAACTAAGTCAAAACAAAATCAGCTCATTAGCGGGATTACTATCAGAGGCAATTCAAGGTCTACCAATGGTTAAAGCATTTGGAGTGGAACACTGGTTGCAAAATGATTTTGATAAACAAGTTAAATTACACAAACAGGCTAAATATAAAATGCTTAAGCTTGTAGCCCTTCAACATCCAATAGTCGGATTAATAGAAATAATTGGTATTTTAAGTATCCTTACAATTGGAACTTATAGAATACAAACAGGAGGAATGTCTAACGAAGAATTTGGTAGTTATTTTACAGCATTATTAATGTTAATTGATCCAATAAGTCATATTACTACTAACTATAACGAATTAAAACAAGGACAAGCTTCACTAAGAAGATTAAATGAAATAACAACTAACCCATTAGAAATTTCGAACTCAGATAGAGGACTTATTCCTAACAAAATAGATGGAAGATTATCATTAAGGAATTTATTCTTTTCATATAATGATGATAATGAAGTCATAAACAATATAAATTTAGAAATAGACAGTGGTAAAATAATGGCTTTAGTTGGTCCATCAGGAGCAGGAAAAAGTACAATCTTTTCATTAATATTAAAATTTATCGAACCAAGTAGGGGATCAATTTTTATTGATAACTATAAATTAGATGAAATTAATACTGACTACTTAAGAAGATTGATAGCTATAGTTCCACAAAAAACATTTATATTTTCAGGGACCATAGCAGAAGCAATAAGATTTGGAAGACAAACTACAAGAGAAAATATTATTAACGCAGCAAAAATTGCTAACGCCCATGATTTTATTGAAAAGTTTCCTGATGGATACGAAACATACATAGAGGAAAGAGGTAGCAATCTTTCAGGAGGTCAAATACAAAGAATATCCATAGCAAGGGCTTTACTAGGGGATCCAACAATTTTATTACTAGATGAAGCTACAAGTGCTTTAGACGCAGAAGCTGAGGAATCTGTTCAAAAAGGGCTTCAACAAGCAATGAGAAATAGAACAGTACTTGTAATCGCTCATAGATTATCAACAATCCAAAAAGCAGATAAAATAGCCGTGATTGAAAGAGGAAGAGTGTGCGAAGTAGGAAAACATAATGATTTAATCAAGAAAAAAGGTAGGTATAAAGATTTTTGCGATAAACAGTTGATTGAGAGTTATTGAAAATATATTTGATGCTATATTTGATAAGAATTAAATAGTAGATTAATGACAAATACCCCTTCAAACGAAAAAGAGGCAATACTTACATTTGAGGATAAGAAATACGATCTCAAAAGCCTACCAAAAGAAGTTCAAGAACTAGTTAAGGGAATGCAAGTTGCTGATGCACAATTAAGAATGCACGAAGACACCATTAAAGTACTTGCTGTTGGTCGTCAACACCTAGCCATTCAATTGAAATCAAAACTTGAATCAATAAATCCAATAAAATAATTAGTTAGAGTTATATTAAAAAAAATTAATTTGAATATAAAAGCTGATTATTTAGTTACATAAATAAAATCAATAATTTCAAGGATTAGCCTAAAACATTAAATAATTTTCGTTTATAAGCAAAACCAAGCAATCTCGTGAGAGAATCTAAAGAAAAAATAAAGAGATGAAGAAAGGTTATTGGCTTAAGCAAGCCAAAATTGAAAGCACAGCACAGTTCATCGAATACGTTAAAACTGTGGTTCCATGGCTTAGATCAGTTGGTGGAACAATAATTGCAAAAGATGTAAATCAAAATTCAGATTTAAACGAATGGGATGGCGGACAATTAGGAGTAATAGTTGAATTTGAATCTAAAGCCGCAGCTCAGAAAGCCTTTAATTCCTTAGAGTTTCAGGAATATATAAAATACAGTGGAATTGAAAATCAATTATCTCTTTCTATAATTGGATGAATAACTGTTGTTAAGTTTGAATTATTAGGAAGTATTAACATGATAAATGATTCATCAAGACTTAAAAAAGGTCAAATTTTAAGAGTTGAAATAAACGAAGTCAAAGATCGCTTACCACAAAATATTCTAGAAATAATTAGAAAGGAGCCTATTGTAGAATTAGTTGGATACAAAATGGTTGATGGAAATCAGTTTGGCCTGGTGGTTAAACTTAACAATGGTGCAATTAATTGGTTTTTTGAAAAGGAGCTATCAGAAATTATGTAATTTATACCTAAAAAGCATAATACCAATATGACTAAAAGATACATGTTAAGAGAACAAATGAGTAATAAAGTATATTGAATTTATCAATTTAAAAGATTATGCCTTACAACCAAATCACCGTGGTACTTGGTGGACTGATGCATATTCCTGTAATAATTCTGATTATAAGATTTATTGAAAACAGATTTAATAATAGAAACTGGACTAAAGAAGAACTTAATTACAATAAAATAACCTAATATTTTTTAATAATAACAATTTATAATTAGACTATCTAAGAATAAGTAAAATAGTTCAGAATGCAAACGATCATAATTACAGGTCCATCAGGTTCTGGCAAGACTTTTATTAGTAATAAATTAACTAAATTATTTAAAGATTCCATATTAATAAAAACAGATTCCTTTTATAGGGATAATATATTAATCAAATTTTTATCAATATTTCTATATGATGTTTATGACAGGCCTTTAAGTATCAAGAAAAATGCAATAAAGAAGATACTTAGATCTATTCATAATAAAGATCAATTTATTACATTTTACAACTATGACTATAAGAGAAAATATTCATCAAATACAAAAATAAATATTAACTATACAGCAAATAATCAATTCATAATATTAGAAGGAATATTTGCACATAGATTAGAATTAAACTACAAGGATACTATAAATATTATATGCGAAGAAGGAAAAGAAATTTGTTATAAAAGAAGATTATTAAGAGATCAATTAGAAAGAGGAAGAAAAAATAAGGAAGTAAAGAAAAAATTTTCTAAATCATGGTATTTATTTTATAGAAATATTAAAGAATATATAGAAAAAAATAAGATAATTTCATTAGATCGAGAAGACAAAATTTCTTATGAAAAATTAGTCATTAATTTACAAAATCTATATAATAAAAATAACCAAAAAAAATGATAAATCTATTTTTTTTGGTTATTAATAATATTAATTGAAATAAATTGTTCTATTTATTTTTTCACCTCTGGAGCATTCATACCATCGTAGTCAGGACCAACCATTAATCCGACAATTGCAAATAATGCAATTGATGCTACTCCTACTAGAACTGCTGTTGGAGCTGGAGTACTAGTAATACCAGCAAATAATAAATTGCCCATGAATAATAAATAAAGCTAGTTATAAATAGCAGAAAAGAGAATAAATTAATAAATTAGTAACTGTTTTTGAATTAAAAAATTTAAAATAGACCTTTTGATACACCAATAAGAAACTATTGTTTAACCCCATTAAAGTATTCTATACATTTTCTTTTATTAATAGAACACATAATATTTGAACAGATAAATCATTAAGGACTAATATCTTTAAAAGTCAATTTTTTTAAACGTAAAAAAAAGTGGGCTAACATGCAAAACATATCAACCCACTTAAGGTAATCTTGATAATCTAATTATTTAGATGTATTTGGATCATTAAAACCATCGTAATTAGGGCCAACCACGACAGCCATAATTCCAAATAGCGCCATAAACGCGATACCTATGATTGGTGCAGTAGGAGCTGGTGTACTTAGTAGTCCAGCGAATGTTAAAGGAAGCATGTTCTTTAGTAAGACCCAATATAAATACCAGTCATCAGGGAATATGACCATTGATATTTGACTTTGTAACATTTAACCTTAGCTCAAGCAAGCTATGACTAGGTTTAGAATGAGAATCATGAAGCGATCTCAGTGAATTAAGAATCATAAAAGGTGGACAACTTTAGCTAGTCGAGAAGATTTATTAGTTCTAATAAAAAACAAATAATTAATAAATATAATTTAATCACTTATGACTTTCAAAGATAATATTAAGAAAATTGATAAAACTTGTTAATATATGAGAATTTATAAGTGTCTATGTGATTTCTAACTTGCGTCCAATAACACCCGTAAATGAATTTGAAGAAGCCTGTAAAAAAGCTAAGCTAAATGATAAAGAGCAAAGGATTATCGATCATATTAGATATGTAGGAGTATTCACACAGCCGTCACTAACTAAGGATCTGAAATTAGAGTCGAAGCCACCCATTTTATCAGTATTATGTGAAATTTGTAGAAAGATCGGTAAATATATGCCTGAGCACTTTAATTGTGTCAGAAACTGGTCAAAAGAAATTAATGAGCACAATGTAAAATGGGATGGAGAACTTGTCTGTTCGTTGGCATGGAATAAAGACGGAGAAAGGTTGTCACCAGAGAATGGAACTTGTCTATACCATACATTTGCTGTACACAAAGAATTATTCCAAGGCCTAGATTAAAATTCCAGTTATAAAAAAAATTTATCCCTGACTAAGGTACTCAAACAACACATTATTAAAACCTAACTCTTCAGCTGAATACTCAAGAATCAAATCATCAGATTCTATTTTAGAACGGAAGGATCTGATTTCATCAGATTCATCTCCTGTGGGAGGGATTCCGTCGACGACATCAAAAATAATGTTTTGTCGATCAATTTTTGCAAGAACTTCATTTGCCATAATGATCAAACTAAGTACTAATAAATACATAGCCAATACTTGGATGCAAAAAAAGCAAATAAAACATTCCTTTACGAAACCTCTGATATAGAAGATACTTGCCAAAAACAAAAGTCAAATATCCAAATAACAACCTTCTTCGATCGATCAAGTACGCAAGCTTTACATAAGTACATCTATGCTTTACATTCCTTAGCAATTGGCCTGCGAATTGTGCTTGAACTAGATGAATTGAACGCGTCAACTGTTAATAAAAAAACTGTCATAGCAGTAACTATGGCTACAAGCCGACAGGGGATTGGAGTCGTCAAAGAGCTAAGCAAAACAAATATGTATCAAATACGTGCAATCACGAGAAATATTAAAAGTTCAAAAGCATTAATGCTTGCAGGTCTAAACAACGTTGAGCTGATACAAGGAGATTTAATGGATCCTGCAAGTATTAATAAAGCTTTTGATGGTGTAGACGTTATTTTTGGAAATACTACCCCTACAAAAGGTTGGAAAATATTCAGAGGAAGTATTGTCAGAGAATATGAGATGGAGCAAGGTTTTAACTTGATAAATCAAGTAAAAATAGCAACTAACAAAGGAAAATTAAATCATTTTATATTTAGCTCAATTAGTAAAGCTAAAGACCCACTAAAGAATGAAAATGCTCCAGGACATTTTACGAGTAAATGGGATATTGAAGAATATATTGAAAAAATTGGTCTTAAAGAAATTACTACTGTCCTCAGACCAGTCAGTTATTTTGAAAACTTTGAAAATAAATTACCTGGATACAGTATATCTAAAAAGATTTTCCCTGGAATAGTTGCTAAGAATTTTAAGTGGCAAACAATTGCTGTACAAGATATTGGAAAATGGGTAAGAGGTGTTTTATCGAAGCCAGAGAAATATAAAAATCAATCAATCAATATAGCCGGTGAAGAACTGACAGGGCTTGAAATGGCTATGACTCTTCAAAGAATAGTTTCTTCAGAAGGAATACAAACTAATTATATGATGATTCCTAGAGTAGCAATTAAGCTGTTGGAATATGACATAGGTTTGATGGCAGATTGGATTGAAAGGGCAGGTTATGGAGCTGATATGGATAAACTTAAAATTATTCAGAAAGAGTTGAATATTGTTCCTACATCACTGAAAGACTGGCTTAATGAAAAGCTTCAGAAACAAGATATCACAAAACAACAATGGACCAGACAGTGGAAAAATTCACAATGGGAGTTACAATTTAATAAATAATAAATTGATATAATTCGATAAAAATAAACTTATAAACCATTTTCTTCTATTGAAATTGCAATAGATCTAAGCAATTCAACGATCTCATTATCATCACACCTTGTATCATCCTTAAGTTCAACGCATAAATCTCTAATAGAAACATTTGTAGACCACCAAATTCCTGAAGTTTCAGTATCGTCAAAGTGAAACCTGGACATTAGGCAGAATAAAATTAAGATAATTCTTGAGGATCAGTAGAAGAATTATCTAAAGCTTTTAATTCTTCAGGCAATTCCACATCTAACCCTTCTAATAAATTCTTTAAAAGGATTTTATTATTTATTTCATTTTTGCTAGGTCTAAAATTGAGAAATAAATAAAAAAGAGAACAAATACCAAAAAATATAAAAAAGAAATATAGAGAGGTATTGTTGATCATTTAAATAAAATATCACATTTTTATATTCATACCAAATCGGATAAAAATCAATAAAAGTATAAAAATAATAATAAAAAGACTGAATAAAAGCTATCAGACCTTCAAGAAAAACGAACTTAAATAAGTATTTATCACTAGGTGGGGATACTGTCTTCTGTGGCAACCAGATTCTTTAGATGCTAAAGGGAGTGGCAGGGGATTCATAAATTATTATGATAAAAAGAAAAGTAAAATTTATTAAAAAATAAGAATATAATTGATGATATATATTTAAAATAGCAAGAATACCAAATAAAATATTATTATATTTTTAAATTAATTTAAGATTTATGCTTACCAACATAAGTTATATATTGTTAATAACAGTGCTATTAATTTTAGGTGGTTGGGCTTTTAAAGCTTTGATTTCATTAGCTCAAGGTAAACCTGTACAAATAAATCTCAAAAACCCTTTAAATTTGAAGGCTAGGTGGCCTAAAGAAGATAAAAAGAAATAAGGAATTATCTAAGAACTAAAACATAAATATTGATTTGCATTATAAATGCATTTGCTCAATTATCATTAATAGATTGTTTAATACTATTAATCCAAATAGAAATGCTTGAATCCTTAGATCCTTTCCAACAAGTTTTATTAGGTGTATCTAGTATTGGTCTACTAATGATAGTTTTAGTAATTTTCCTAACAGAAAGTCCTAATTTTGAAAACACAGATAGATTAAAAAAAATCTTGGAATTTTTGGAAAAAAAGAAGTAAATACTATATTACGGAAATAAGAAAATAACATTTAAGTTAACAGAATAACAATCTTCAGTTAGTTCTTATATTTTCAAAGGAAAACTTATTTAGATCAATCTCTAAATCATATGTAATGTAAAAATGAATAATCAATTTTAGAAATGCTTAAGAAATTATTAGCCGAAAACAAATACCTGATATGTGGAGGCTTAAGTACTTTATCTCTTATAGTCACTTCATTTTCAATAATTTCCTTATCAAAATCAGTTAAGGAAATATCAACAGAATTGGAACCAATTTCTTCATGGGCTAAATCACAAAATGAATGTATAACAAAAACATTTCGAATCGACGGTACTAATACGCAAGGAATACCCTCAAAAGTTTGGAGCTGTAATGGAGGTGGAGATTAGGATTAATGCTTTAACTTGAAGGTTAGGATTCTCCCCATCTCCTGCCAATTTCATATCCCCATTTCTTTGCAAGTTCCACAACATCTTCATGTGTTTTACAATTAGTAATTAATTGATACTTCTCAGGCGATTCATTAATTAATTTAACCAATTGATTTAATTGATTAACTTTAAATAGAAATCTTTCATAATCTTTTTTTGACATTTTTTTTTAATATTGATGATAAGTAAATAATTTATATTAATAATAAATGCTCGAAATAGAGGTAATTATTTAGAAAGAAATCATTTAAATTAATAGAAAGTGCATAAGATCGATAGTTAAGATTTAGAGTATTTAGGTTGCTTCCATACATATCTATCAATAGCAATATCCTTTTTCACTGCAACACAATTAGTTGCTATATGCCAAAGAGACTTATGAATTGGAGTAGGATTGAAAAGATACACTTTTGAAAATTGATTTTTCAATATTCTGGTAGCTAGTCTTGCATGATAGTGAGGTATAGTTGGTTCAATATGATGAATGGCATGAGTAGAGCCTATTGAGTGATGTAGAAAATCTAGGATTTTTCCATAGGGTCTATCGATAGATAAGAAGGCACCTCTCATATATGAAAATTGACTAGCACCAAGATGAGGAACATCAGTATCAGTGTGATGAAGCCATGTATAAATAACAAGCCAGATATTAACCACAATAAGCGGACCTAAATAAAGACTTATCATTGAATTTAATCCAAAATTTAATGACCAGAATGTCAAAAAACACAACATAAAAACAATTCCCCAGTCAGATATCCAAACCTTTTTTGACCAAACGGATGGCCATAGTTTTTTTGAGAAGGGTGCTGTTGGCCAGAAATGATTACTAGTCCCATATCGAGGTCCACCTGTTTTGCCAAGAAGTAAGTAAGCTGGCCAGCCAAGGATCAAGTGAAGAAATAGTTGATTAAATCCATACAGTATTTTCCCAAGAAATAAGGATGACTCCATTTCATTTTCACCACCTTTTTTTTCCGATTTACCATCTCCTAAAATCACAACAGGAACATGAGTCTCTCCATCTGTTATGTGGTTAGTAAAAGCATGATGAACTGCATGAGACCTTTGCCATGAAAAATATGGAACAAGTAAAAAAGAATGAAGACAATATCCAACAAGTGTTTCTAATTTTCGATTATCAGAAAATGCGCCATGGCCACATTCATGAGCTAAAACCCAAAGCCCCATTGAGGTTGTCCCAGAGAGAATTGCATATAAAATCCAAATTGGAATGAACTCTTTGTTAAGAGGAATCGTAAGTCCTAGCAAAACAACAAAGATCTGTATAACAACTGTCCTAGAAAGATAAAAAAGAGATCTATTAGTCTGACGAGTAAAACAGAGCTTGGGTATAGCTTCTCTAACTTCTTTCCTAGAGGGGATATCATCAAGAGTAACTTCTAATGCTTTCCCATTTAGACCAGAAGGTAGAAAAGTCCTATTATTATTTTCTTTATGAGCTCTCTCAAAGTTAGTGAGCAAACTTTTTTCCAATTTTATAACAAGATTAAGGGTCACATACGACGTTACTCTTCAATAGTGCTATGAGGCTATAGCAATTTCTAAATTTCACAAAAAATTTTTAAGGAAAGCATAATAGAATATAAATAAAATTCATATATTTACCTGTTGCCTCAAAGTTAAAAGCTATTAGAAAATTAAAACATATACTAATATGTTTTGAATTTAATTCTTCCTACTTTCAGGATACTCAACAGATCCATCAGCTTTCCTAACAGGTTTTGAATATAAAACTCTCAATAAACCTTCTGTATCCATATTAGGACTAGTAATAAAAAAGCTTATGAGAAAAAAACTTCCAAATATAACTAATACAATTATAAGAGGTAAACTAAGTCCCATCTCAGAAAATGATAATAAAAAAAAATACATTTTTTATAGTACAAATACATATGATATTTTAATATATTAAACGATTTATCTAATAAATAAAAAATTGTTAATCATTATATACTAATTTATAATTGAATTGTATCGAAGGGAATCTCAACTATATCCTTATTTTCAAGATATACATTAAATGTATTCTTATTATTATGAAAACTTACATTTTTAAACGGTTTACCATCAATAAAGTGAATAGCGGCACCTCCTTGAATTGAAATGCAATTTGTTATTTTTTTTGTATGTAGTATTTTTTTTACATATGGAATTCGAGAGGGTTCCTCGTCATAATGTGGGCAACATGTACCATTGATAAAATCTAAACAGGGTAAGATCCTTAAATCATTTTGCCATGAATCTGTTATTCCATTTGTAAACCAACAAATTGCTCCTGCACTTACACCGCTCATGACTACTCCTTCATTATAAGCATCATTAAGTAATTTACTCATACCCCAGTCATTCCAAATAGCAAGCATACTCTTTGTATTTCCACCTCCTACAAAGACAACATCTTGTTTCATAATATGATTATGAATGTCTATTGTTCTTTTAAAAAAATCAATATGAGTTGGTATACAATTTAAGTCAGTAAAAGTAGAGTAAAAACGAACAATATATGAATCATCATCTCCAGTTGCAGTAGGTAAAAAACAAACTTTCGGGCAATCTTTTTCTGTAAGCTTAAGTATATATTTTTCAATTAAATGAGATGAATTATTTCTTCCAAAACCACCACCGCCTATAGCTATAATATTTTTTTTCAAGGCTCTAAATAAACACTATTAATATCATACTGCTTGAAATGCATAAATGAAGATTAGATTTCAAATGAATAAATAACAAAAAATAATTTTTTCTATCATAGAATTACCAAGGAATAACATTTCTATCCCAGGATAAAAACTTACCAGAATCAGATGGTGTTTGATCAGAAATAATATTAATCAAATATTCAGCTGATTGAGCAGGAGTAAAAAGTTTATGCTTAGGGACCGACGAATGAAAAGGTTTTGATAATTTAGTATCACAAGTACCTGGATGTAATATAGATACAATTGAGTATGGATATTTTCGACGCCATTCAATGCTCAGCGTTCTTAGAAATTGATTCTGTGCAGCTTTAGATGCCCTATAGGAATACCAACCACCAAGTCTGTTGTCACCTATACTACCAACTCTTGCACTTAAACTTGCAAAGCAGAAAGGCAATTCTGGTCTAATAAATTGTTCTATACTTTTAGCGATTAAAATTGGAGCAATGGCATTAATAGAGAAATTCTTAATTGTGTAGGAGCGATTTATATGTGAAAGCCTCTTTTCAGGTGTTAAAAGATTTGAGTGAAGAAAACCACATGTATTAATTACTAGACGAAGAGGTTTTTTAAATAAAGATATTTTTTTTTCAAAGGCATTAAATGAATGGTCATCCTCTACGTCTAGAAAAATACCATTTTGTCTACTTAAATTTCGTCCACATATGTTAACATCCAAATTTGGTGAAATAGTCATTAAATAATTATATATACAGTTACCTATACCTCCATCTCCAATAATAAGAGCAACTCCATCCCAATCTTTTATTTTCATTATTTTAAGTGATTTATATAATACTAGAGATATTTTTGAATTCGTGACAGATAAAATTTGAAATATATCTATATTAATTTGTTAAAATAATGGCAAAGAGTATATAATAAAAAAAAATATATTTATATTATGGAAAATGATTGGTTGTATGAATTTCAAATATATATAAAAAAGTTTTCACTCTTGATAATTTTGATTTTAAGTGTAATAACAATTATATTAATTATATATTGATGGGATAAAACAAATACATCGAACTAATAATCACTATATTAAAAAATATTAGTTATATTATTAGAAAAAACTATGACTATAAAAGCCACTTACTACGGAGCGAATGGATGGCTTGTTGAATTGAATAAGATAAGAATTTTGATTGATCCTTGGTTGACTGGCGATTTGAGATTTCCTCCAGGAGATTGGCTGATAAAAGGTGAATTGGCGAATGAAATTGATGTTCCTACTGAAATTGATTATTTATTACTAACTCAAGGTCAACCAGATCATGCACATCCTCCAACACTTAAGAAAATAAGTAAAAGAGTACAAGTAATTGCCTCTGAAGCAGCTAGCAATGTGGTAAAAAAAATGGGTTTCTCCAAAATAAAGACACTCAGGCCTGGAGAAACCTTTAAGAATTTAAATCTAAATATTCTTGCGACATCAGGAGCGCGAGTACCAAATATTGAAAATGGCTACATAATCGATTTAGATACAGATTCAATTTACATTGAGCCTCATGGATTTCTTGATAAGCAAATAAAACCTAGAAATATAGATTTAATTATCACTCCTGTAATAGATTTCTCATTACCACTAGCAGGTAAATTTATTAAGGGTAAAACTGTACTACCTGAATTGTTAAAGATATTTAAACCAAAAACTATTTTAGCAAGTACAACAGGTGGAGAGATAACCTTTACTGGAATAATAAATAATTTAATAAAAGTTGATGGCTCAATTCAGGATATTAGTTTGTTAAAAGATGATAGTACTAACTTTATAAATCCAGAGCCATTAAAAGAATACGAATTTTCCAACAACTAGAATAAGCCTATGTAATATTTCTTTCTTCTTGAGTAATGTAAAAATGAGAAACTTCGTTTAACATTTTAATTACATCATCGTTTCCACACTTTGTTCTTTCCTGAAGTCTCATGCAGGCTTCTTTGATATTTACAAATGCATCTTCTCTCATTTCAGAAAGTTGTTCTTCTGTGTATTCTGTCTTTCTCATTAGGAGTTATTAAATTTATTTAATATTAGTATACATATAAGTGGAAAAGTAAAATCAAATTAAGTATTAATTAAATCAGATAGAGACTTTAATTCCTTACGGTATTTTACTAGTGTTTTTAAATCGGGGAAACCTTCTAATGTTAGCTTAGTTAAGAAGGATTTCTGAAAGCCAAGTATTGCTTTATCAGGGCCATTCACATCTTCAATACTAAATAAAGGCTTCGTTTTTTCAAATAGGCATTCATATAAGTCTAGATCAGATTGACTTTCAAAGACAGTACCGTCTTTTGCTTCAAATGATTTATTATTAATACTCTTTAACAAAAATGAAATAAGAAATACAATTGCAACCAATATAAAAATAGCTATAGCAATAAATGTAATATCCATAGTTTTAGTAATAATTACATTACATCTTACTTGTAAATGATGGAAAATGGTAAATTTTCATTATCAAAAATGAGAATGTTAACTCAATGAAAATATAAGTTATGGTAAATCAGTATAGAAATGACATACTATATATAAATATGAGTATAAAGCAAAATGAATCTAGTTTTTCTAATACTAATTATATTAGTATTTTTAATATGCATTATTAATTATTTAACCTATAGACGGAATAGAAATAAATATCTTAACGCCGGGAAAAAGTGGGATGGAATAGTTAAAGAGCTATATAGAAGGAAATGAAAATTTAATTGTATTCTCCAGGTACATCATTTTTTTGAACTGTAACTCTACCAACTTTTTTACCTGAAAATCGAAGCAATTCGTCGCCAGAAAATTCATAACCCTTTCTTAAGGCAATCAAGGCAACATCATCAGCGGTTGAGGAAGAAAGGACTTCATCTTTTAAAGATTCATCGTTCTGCATTTCCTTTAAAAATTTTCTTAATTCATCTAATGACATTTAAGACGAAAATTTATAATTAATTTACTTTAGATTATATAATGAACAATATTAGAAAAATTAATAAAATGACTACAAAACATAAATATTTTAATAAGAAATCAATTATCAATCAAGAATAAATGTAGGATGAAGTATCAAATAAAATACTATGAAAACAATATTAATTATATTTTTTATTACTATTTCTTTTGCTAGTGCAGCTTATTCATACCCTGAAAGTCAAATGGATGAATGTATCTCAAGTGCTTTAAGTAATCCAGCAACAAAGTCGATATCGAAAAAAGCAATATCCAACTATTGCGATTGTGCTCTCAAGGCAATATTTGATGACAATAAGGATATAAGAGAATCAGGTTATGAATGTGCTCAAAAAAACTTTAATTAATCCTTTTAAAACCAGATCAAACATATTTAAATCTATAAATTAATAAATCTAATAAAAGTCAATATCAGACATAACAGAATATTTCTGGAATTCAAAGATCCAATCATAATAGAAAAAACTAAGTTTCCTTATATTTATGAATATACATTTCCTAATATTCGAATCAAATGAAGATTCAATTATCACAAAAACAGAACAGACTTTTTAAAGTGTAAACATCAAATAATTATTTATCATTTTAATAATCTCAATTCTGATGTTTCTACACATATTAATATAATAAAAAAACAAACAATTTGATCTGTATAGGAGGTCTTAAAAAAATGATTTTTAATGTCGCTAGGTTGAGAGTTAAGGAACTTGCAGAAGCCCTAAACGTTGATTCGTCAGAAATAATTGCAACATGTACTATTCTTAAAATACCTGCTTCATCGCCTCTGTCTTCATTGTCAGTAGAGCAAAGCAAAAAAGTGATTGATTATCTGAAAATAGTCAAAAATGATAATTTTAAAGATAAATAATTAATGATGATAACAATATTAGGATTTACGCATTATAAAAAAAATTTCTCTAGAACAATAAGATAAATAATATAATAAAAAATATATATAAAAAGTGCTAGAAAGAAATAACATGAAAATGAATAAGTCTACAAATCATTAGCCTCTCTAAATAATGCGTCTTGATAATCCGAATCTTTTTTTAAAGTTTCCATTTTAATTGGATCAAAATGATCTATGAGTGACTTGCCAAACTCAAAAATTTCCATATCAGATAAACCTTGATCACGTAAATCAGCAAGAATTGCTGAAATATCCTGGAAAGCCTCCTTACATAATTCTTTTTTGTCTTCAGATGAAAGATCGTCCATATTTGATAGATACATTTAATTTAAATTTAATCATACTATGAGTAATGAATGAAATCGGATGATTATTTAAAAAATAGATTTATACGAATAGAAATAAAAACGGATTAATATTTAATTCTATCATCACTATACTATTAAGATTAATACTGAAGTGGAAAATTGAATCTGATTAAAACAAATAAATTTAAAAGCTACTTAAAAGTTTGGGCATCACCAATATCATTACTCATATTTTTATTTTTATTCGGGGCATTAGGATATCGTATTACTGAGGGTTGGGATTGGGGTGATTGTTTATGGATGGTTCTAATAACTGTTACAACAATAGGTTTTGCTGAGGTTGAAGTTTTAAGTTCTGCAGGGAGAATAATAACTTTTTTAATCATAGGTGGTGGATTATTTGTAATTCAATTAACACTGCAAAGGTTTATACAATT
The DNA here is from genome assembly GCA_003278445.1 of Prochlorococcus sp. AG-363-B05. Lineage (GTDB taxonomy): Bacteria > Cyanobacteriota > Cyanobacteriia > PCC-6307 > Cyanobiaceae > Prochlorococcus_B. The sequence continues at coordinate 10,970 of QCFD01000003.1, read as the reverse complement.
ATCTGAACTCGGCTATTTTTTAAAATTAGAGGAGCTAAGATTAAGGAGATTAATTAGAAGAATGAAAAAACACGTAATTATATGCGGATATGGTCGTACAGGAAAAGAAATCGCTGAGCAATTGGAATCGGAGAAAATATCAACATTAATAATAGAAATCGACCCAACAAGAAAGAACGAAGCAGAAGAAAAAGGCTATAAAGTCCTATTAGGAGATGCCACTATGGACGAAACACTTTTACTAGCAGGGGTAAAAAATTGTAGAAGCTTAGTTGTTACCCTTCCAAGTGATGCAGCAAATTTATATGTTGTGCTCAGTGCAAAAGCATTAAATGATAATTGCAGATTAATTGCTAGAGCCGCAAACGAGGAAGCTGCTAATAAATTGAAACTAGCAGGTGCTAGTGCAGTAGTAAGTCCCTATGTTGCTGCAGGAAGAACTATGGCCGCTTCTGCATTAAGGCCCATAGCGGTTGATTTTATGGATTTACTCGCTGGCTCAGACTGCGAAATAGAAGAATTTAAGCTAACAGAAAATATTGAAAAAATCGAAATATATCAAAGTCATAATAAAAATTATTTCGACTTCTCAAAACAAGGAGAAGCATTACTTTTAGCCACTAAAGTTTCAGGACAATTAAAGGGTAATCCTATAGATAAGGTTTCTATATCTCCAGGTATGATTTTGATATTTCTAGGAAGTCAAGCACAATTAAAGAGAATTAAAGTTCAATTGAACGACGTTTTAGAAAAATCTACTTAATTGGTATATTAGCAATTCACAAGCTAGGGTTAACACTACAAGAAACAGATAACAAAATCAAAAAATTTTTATTAGAACATCTACACTCGATTTAAATAGATGAAATTAAAAACTAAAAATGAGTTAATAGCCGAGAAATTATCATCACTTGAGCCTTCCAAAATTAATGAAAGCATATTTTCTAAGGATTACGTAGATTTCTTAAGTGAAGCGGGTTGGAAATTAGAAAAGAAATTTCCTTCTAACAGTAATAATTATTCCGACTTACTAGAAGATACCGATTGGCAGTCAAATGATCATGATATAAGATTTTCAAAACATTACAGAAGAGATCTTGATGCTCTGAGTTGATACTTTTATCATGTACTTAAAGCTAAAATATATTTAGATCTCATAATGAGATGTTTAAATAATTAAGTTTAATAGAGATGGATTCATCAAACAAAACATTGAAAGTATGGATTTTTGTTTTTTGCCTTAATATAGTTGCGATAGGAGGAGCATACTATCTTAAATCAATCGGAGTAGATCTTTATGCCTTTAGAGGCACTTCCTAATCATTGAAAAAAATTATTCTCAATAATAAAATTTCTCATAATTCAAATGGAAAATACAAATGAAACAAAATGGAAACAAACTATCGATAATGTTTTGATATATAATCTTTATATATTAATAATAGGATCTATATTTCTGGCCATTAGTTTTATATTGAGTATTAATGGCAATTTGTTTTTATATAATTTATTTCAAAAGCTCTGGTATCCACTATTTATTCCATCATTAAGTCTATTCTTTACAGCAATATTGATAGAAGCCATATTAAAATCACTTATAAATCAGCCTCATAAATAAATAGATTGAAGGTTAAGCTTTCAACATTGTATACCAATAAATTGTTTTTAAAGATAATTGGCATAAAATAAAATAGATATATATCCATGATGAGATTTAAAGTTTCCATGATTAACGATCTTGGTAATCGCTACGAAGAAACATTTATTGCAAAGAGAAAGAAGGAATCATTAAGGAATTTACATTCATATAAATCCGATTCAAGCTTATTACAATCTATATTTATCTAAAAATAATTTAATCAAAATGGAAGAACTTACTTACAAGGATCTAAGCGAAACGGAATTGGACTCGCTTAAAGATATTTATATAACAAGTCGAGTTAACTCTATGACAGAAAGCGAACTAAGAACATTTGTGAAAGAAATCATCAATGATCAAATCAAAGGAACTTTTGGCAATGCAGAAGAGAAAGAAGCATGGGAGGAAATCAAAGAACATTTTTCAGAAGATTTAAGTAATAAGATTCTCGAAGTCAAAGAAAAATGCAATAAAAACAAAAAGGAAGAACAAAAAAGTCCTGAAGAAATAGAATTCGATAGAAGACTTGGTTTACTAAAGCAACAACAAGAGGAAAAAACAAGCAAAGATATGTGGTAAAACCCAGTTAAATAACTCCAATCCATATAAGGACTTAAATATAAAAATATTTTTTCATTAATATTTAAAGAAATTAATAATAATAAAAGAATAAAAAATAATTCTCTTGAAATAATGATATAATTATAATTACTAAAGTTATAATAATAGAATAATATATTTTAGAAATTTTTACTTGCTCTGTTTAAGATTATAATTTCTAATATAAAATACTCTGTTTGTGGTATACTAAAAAATTTATACCGATCATGTAACTATTGTACTAAATTCACATAATTTAGAAACAATATTATATTGCATTAGTTTTGCATACTATTAGCTAATGTTTCTGTTTTTCCAACCTTATATAAGTATCTATTTTTGTTAAATAAAGTGAACCAATCATATCAATTAAAAATTATACAATTAATGATTTAATTTACTTATTAAGCCGCTTCATTCTTTTGGATTAAGTTAAATTTATCTCTCATTGTAGGATTATTTCTAGTCAATCTTTTAACTGAGACCTCTTGAGCTTTATCGTTAGCTAATCTTAGATTTCTATCAGCACCTAGTAAAGCGTCTTTAGTTTTTTGTAAATGATTAATAGATTTATCAATCTCTTGAATTGCCGTTTCAAAACGTTTTGATGCTAGTGAATAATTCTTACCAAAAGAATCTTTAAATACTTCAAGGCTATTTTCAAAATTAGTGATATCAATATTCTGTTCTTTAATAGCTGCAAGTTCTGATTTATATTCAAGAGCCTTAAGTGAAGTATTTCTTAGTAATGAAATAATCGGCAAAAAGCATTGAGGCCTTACAACATACATTTTTGGATATCGATATGAAAAATCTACAATTCCTGAATTAAATAAGTCATTATCAGATTCTAATAAAGAAACTAATACAGCATATTCACAATTTTTTTCTATGCGATCTTTGTTTAATTCTTTAAGAAAGTCCTCATTCTTTTTCTTGGTTGAAGTGTAATCACATTCATTTTTCATTTCAAACATAATAGATACTATTTCATTACCTTCATTATCATTGTCACGAAAAATATAATCACCTTTACTACCAAAGCTAGTGTCGTTATCTTTGTCAAAAAAAGCGTTAGGAAAAGCTGTAGCTCTTAACCGATTAAATTCATTCTCGCAATGTTGCTCAAGAGATTCACCAACCATTTTTGTGGACAATTTTATTTTCATATCACGAAGTCTTTCAATCACATCATCTCTTTCTTTTAACTGAATCTCATATTTCATTTTTATAGATTTTTCAGATAATTCCTTTTGTAGTTCTACCTTATCTAAATTATTTTTGATATTTGCATACCCTTCTTTTAATTCAGTAATTGCATTAGAAACTGCTAGTTTTTTTTCATATTCGTTCTTTTCCTTCGTTTTCTCCAATAAATATGAAAGTGAGTCTCTCTCTTTTTCAAAGGCATGTTTAATCTTGTTCAAAGCAATACTTTTATCAGATTCAGCCGCAATTAACTGTGACTGTAAAAACTGCAATTTTTTTTCATTAGCAAATGACTCTTCTTGCATTTTGAGTTTAATATTTTGAATAGCAAGATCGACTGAGTTCTGTTTGTCTTTTTCAAGTAGTTCAATTCTCTTGCTCATTTCATCCTCAAACTCTTGATCTCTAACCTGCTTAATGATATTTGAGTAATTATCTTCATCTATACTGATCGTACTACCACAATCAGGACATTTGATTTTATTCATATCTAAATTAAAGAGACCGATCAACTATTTTTCCTTTTTATCTGTTTTACCATCTACAAGCAAGAAATATGTTAATTCCAATAATCATTTTTAAATAAAATTTCATATAAACAAAAGCTATTTAGAGAAATCAACTTTTATAATATTATTTTTTTGATGTTTGGTATATGTTTGACAAATTCCCTTTATTGGCCCTAATAGCAGAGTCTTTACATTTTAGCCATTTGTTTTCTAGAAAAATCTTCCTCGTCCCAAAGCTGAATTTGATGATAAGAATCCCACAAATTATAAAAAAACAAATGAGCATCCCAAGTATTACATGCCAAAAAGGGTTATAAAAGCACTTGAATAAAGCACAAAGGCAATAGCTATTAACATTATTTCTAAAATGGAAACTTCGATCTAAGAATATTAACTAAACAAATAATAAATAATTCTCAATATGAATGAGTATTTTTATAAAGCCTGTTTTAAAAGTACAATATGAATGAATAATCCTATATTTTTCAAATACTAGAAAAAACTTATTGTATTTGAGCAATAATTTTTACTACATACAATATAAATTTAAACAATATAAAATAAACTTAAGAAGTATTGAATAAATCAAAATGTCATTACTAAACTTCGCTCTTGCTCACTCAGAGCTGGGTATCAGCCACTTCACAACAGATTTGATTCTTGTTCTGTCATTCGCAATTGTAACAGCACTTCCAATGTCGTTATTACGACCACAAATTCAAGAAGACAATGTAAAGAGCAGCGTTTTCAAGAGTACAAACTAACAATAATTCTTAATATCGATATGAATTTACTATAGATAAAGTATGATTATGGTATAAATAAATATAGTTATATGTTTATTTATACCATAACCTCAAATTTATTTATTAGTTAATTTTATCTCTTTTTCCCTTTAAATGACTTTATTATAAGAATGTAATATAATTATTTTGAAATTAGTAGTAAATATCAATATTCTTTAATTTGAACATGATTTAAATGAATTTTAATTAATAAAAATAAAATAACATTTTTTCTTAAATATTATTTTTAACTTCACCTTCATTTGACTCACTTTCATGCAAAGATTATGTAAGATTAAATTATTAGTGAATTGTCATGTCAGGTAAAACTTTATTTATATATGATGGTGAATGTCCTTTTTGCAATCACTTTGCACAATTACTTGAATTGACAAACAGTCTTCCAACGATCGAAATAGTAGATGGTAGAAAAAATTTAACTCTATTATCGCAACTGTATAGAAAAGGATATGATCTTAACAAAGGTGCAATTCTGATTAATAATGGAAATATCAAGCATGGTGCTGATGCAATTAATTGGATATGCAATGAGATTAAAGAACCAAGCGACTCACTATTAGAAATACTTCGGATTATTTTTACCTCTAAAGAAAGGACTAGTTTATTATTCCCATTTCTTTTATGGGGTAGACGGTTATCATTGACTATAAAAGGAAAGGTATGGCAACCAGTTAGCGAAAATAGTCAATTTTATTAAATTTATCATTGAAGTGAATTCTTAATTTAAATTTAGCTAAGTATTTAATACACTAAATAAATAGCTAGTTGTATTAGCAAGAGATTATTCAGTATCTATGTCATTTTCAAACAACAGCAAATAAGAAAAATCTGAAATTGTAATAGTTTTGAGAAAATGAAATCTTTCTGATTCATCTTATGTGAGAAATAAATTATTACTGAGTTTTATACATTAACCTCAAAAGCATCAGTCAAATATTTTTAAAAGAACTCTCTTTTCATATCACATTTGTAACAGCAGTTGATGAGTCTATACATCCAATACATATGAAGAGTATAGATATGTAAAATAAGATTTTAGACATCTAAACTAAATATGCTTATAGAAATCATTGGGAATAGCAGTTCATTACTAGTTATTCTTTTGATTGGATTTTCAATATATTTTGGTATCCAAACTAAAATAAAAAAAATCAAATGATGTGTATTTATTTTAATAATCATGAAGAAGCTACTAAATAAGTAAGGTTTACAAAAAAATATCTAAAAATTAGGTTATTGAAATACTTTTCTTTTAATTGCCTAAGGCTATATACCCTCTTTCGCTCAATATCTGAAATTAGCATGCAACTCCAATCAACTAGAAAAGTAAGCATCGCAACTAAAAAAAAAATTATGGAATAATAAGCTCAATAAAAATATGTCTAGATACAAAGACCATTAGTACCGAGGTATTAGTAACAAATTCTTAGTAAAGGGGATCAAACAAGTATCTTGAATTTATAAAGCTCTAAAGAAAATAAAAAAATATGCTATTGAAATGTGAATGGAAAATTCAAAGGAAAAAGAGAAAATTTAAAACACGTAACCCACGTATGAGTTATTTGACTAAAAAAAAGTAGGTTGATAAGGAATCATCTCAAATGAAAGCGATCGGGAAAAGCAAGTCTCTTATTTAATGTATTAAGCAAAGTTAGGCTTGAAAATAAACTTATAATCAGAAAATTCATCACTATGATCATCGGGAAACAAGATAAATCAACAAAGTAAGAAATTTATATAATAAATTTTCGGAACGACGGGTAGCAAAAATCTCGAAAAATTAAAAAAGCTGTCTAAAAAAGAAAAAAAAAGAAAATAGGAAAAATCAATATAAGAAATCAAAAGGTGAAAATAAATGTTATAGGTAAATAAACTATAGATGCTAAATCAAAGTTATTCATCATGGATTATATAAGCAAATAAAAAACCGAGAAGCTTATTTGCTCCTCGGTTAAATCTAAATGTTTAAGAACAGTATTGTGAGAATTAACCATCTCCTTCAGGAACTAAACGGAAACCCTTACGTCCCATCTTAATCTCAAAATTATCACCAGGTTTGAGATCTAAAAGAGCTGTATAGGCCTTTCCTATCAATAGGTTTCCATTTCCTTGAACGGTGGCAACATAACTAAGCTTTCTTCCACCTTTACCAATACCTCCAGCACTTTCAGCCGCTAGGTTTACACCTTTAGCCTCAAGAAGTGCTTCATAAAAAGCTGTATAGTTAAGACGCTCTCCGCCTCCTTTCTTAGTGGATACATATCCACAAGCTTTTACAAGATCAGATTTTGAGACATCTCCCAAGTCTTTGACCTTGGCTAATAAATCCTTACCAGTGAGCATAATAAATAAATGGTTGTACTTATAATACTAACTTATAATTAACAAACTTACAATATTTATATTAGTCCAAAACATTAAAGCCAAAAAATATGGGAACAGAAGTAACTAGATTAAACTCAGTTATTCAAGGTTTAATCGAAAATTAGTTAGAGTTCATAGCATTGATTTATAGGAAAAATCCTTTTTGGGCTGCAGTAAGGTGAATGATTCTACAAATCATTTCTATTTTTGAAAAAGCTCAATCGCCAGCAATACCAAGATAAATTTATAAAATAAGGCGTGATCTGTAACTTTTTAAAGACAGCTATCATCTAGTTCAGTATTTTCTAAGATCAATTCGTTCAGTTGATAAAGCTTAATTTTTGAATATTGGTAAAGGAATGATTCAAAACCAAACTACTTTTTATAACAAAAATTGAATCTCTCAAAAATTCTTGCGATATGTATCGTATTGATCTACATCATTTCAGCATTATCTGGATTATTTGGGTCTCAAATAAATTCCTAGTAACCAAAGAAATAATAACTTTTAACCATTTCTAGAGATTTAGTATTTAGCTCAATACAGTCTGATATTAGAAGAACATACTCCATTAAAAATCCTTGAGAATGCTACTTCTCTATTTAAAAGATACAGCTTTATTGTATATTCGTCTTCAATTTAGGTTCAAAAACAGCGCCATTACATATCATCACAGATAAGACTTCCTTACTTTGATCATCAACTTGCTGAAAAGCTTTGACTTGACTCAACGACGCAGATGTTTTTTTTAAACACCGATTCCAGCTAGAGGCTTGCTTGGACAAAGGAATTAACTGAATAGTAACTGAAGTAAAACAAATCGCTAATATTCCTAAGAGAACTTTAGGAGTAAAATCTATCATTTTTATACACAAGGCAACTAACAAATTAAAATTTTAAAACAGACGAGGGGGATATTTTTAATTTGAACAAGACAATAAACACTTTTGTAATTAACCTAATTCTTAATGATTACTACCTACAAATTAAATCAGTTTAAAAGGGTTTAAATTGATTTAAATATATAATTTAAATAATCAATCTAATGAATACCACCTTCCAAGTGTAAATTCAAGCAACCGATCCACATCATCAGCAGGACAACCAGTTTTGATCTTAAGTTTCTTGCATGCGGATTTTATTTTACAGAAGCATTCATTGACATCAGAATTTTTTTCTATTGCTTCAAGCATTTGCTTGTCTGTAAAAGTCATCTAAAAATGGGTTTTACTTTATAAACAATATTTTCATTGGGACTATTTGGCAATGCACGAATCTATAAATGAAGAACAACTCATTTGTGAGTTTTTATAGATAAATTAGATTAAAAAAATAAATAATGCAGTCATCTCGTAAGAGCCCTTGCCCAATTAGGCGATAATTCGCTGACTCCCAAAGAATTCTTTGTAGAAGATGAATTACATTTAGCAACAATTCCATTTGTAGGAAGATTTGAAAACAATTCATTATTTATCCATTGAGAATGCCATATCTTGACTTGCCTAGGGTCATCTGTCCTTAAGGTAATTGGAATCTCAAATCCCCATTTTTGAAGTTGAGTCAAATCTGTTAACTCATCACTTTTTGAGGAAAATATTTGAAAAGCCACAAAGGAAAGGGAATTATTTTTAGAAAGCAAACTCTTTGTGTTCGAGACAAATTGCTCTTTTGAGGACTTAGTACTAAAGATTGGAGAATATAAAATCCCCTCTAACTCAACTTCAACTTTTAAAGAATCATCAATGCTTAGAGGAATACTATTAACAGATCTAATAATCTCGGTGATTTCAGGATTCTCACGAGAATATGCATCTACTAATTGACCATATTTATATCTAAGCCCTACAGCGCATCCGTCAATTTTTGGTTGCACAACAATAGTTGTTCCCCCTGGTAATGTTTCCCACCAGTTCAAAAAGCAATTCTTTTCTAGTCCTAATAGTTTCATATATCTATATCAATAGGAACATGTTGAGTGAAGTTGCTCCTTCAACTCCTTTTCTTAAGAAATCAAAAAATGAATAAAGCAGTAACTTATCTCAAGAAAGGAAATGAGATAAGTTTAGAAATTAAAAATTATAGGTTTTCATTACAGGATTATTTAAATCCATTCTGAACACATTTAAACAATAAGCAAAATCAAATCAGATCATGTCAAACATTCATTTAAACGAGGAATGGCTAAGAATTTATTATGATTGGATGTACAATATTGCCTTATCATATTGAGCGAAGAAATTAAAGGTGAAAATTGCTAATTAGAAATTAGTTAAAATCCAGTATTTATTCTCATGTCTACAATGAATCCATAGAATACTTTATGTAGGCATTAGGAAAAGTATGACAATACAAGAGAAATATCCAGAAAATATTCCTTGGGATTTAAATAATGAACAAAATAAATACAAACCTATTCAATGGATCCTAGCTAAAGCTGACATAGTTTATACATTTACTAGAAGTCATATAGACAATAATTATGTATACATACAAAGAAATGGTGGCAAAAAAAAAGCAATTAGAGAATATGAAGCAAGATTCACATATCAAAGATTATTTGATGATGGATATTCATTGGCTGTAGTTTCCTGATTGAAAAATAATTGTTGACGTTGAAGATCATAAGTGTAGGCTGAAAGATATATTTACATTTAATACATGCCAAGGGTAAAAAGAGAAAAGTATCCAGAAAAGGCTCCATGGGATTTAGGCCCTTTATCCGAGCATAAATCTCAACCATGCTGGAGACTTGTAAGAGGAGCAGAAATAGTGATCTTCGCCAGAAAATGCGATGATAACCACTATTTCATCATGCAAAGAGACGATAAAGAACCTATTGAAATTCTCGCATTTCAAGCAAGACTCACGTATCAACAACTTTTAGATAAAGGTTTCAAACTTGAAGTATCTTAAATATTTTATTAAAGACATGTTTATCAAATAAATCATGTTATGACTGAATTAGAGGAACTAGAAGATATAGTTGGATGTCTAGATGATATAGAACCATTTGGTATAGAACCAGATTTCAGTTCGCTAGGGTTGGAACCATCAGATGTTCTAGGATTCAAAACTAATGAGGAATTAGAAAACGCTTTAAAATTACTTACAATAGAAATCAATCAAGATCATCTTTACTTATTTGATTTTTAGAAACAAATTAATGAAGTATATACAGTTATTTTTATGATAATTAGGGCTTAACATCATCTACAAGATCAGTCTCTAAATTAACAACTGGGGCAGGCCATATTGTCCAAAGGAAAAGTATCGTAATTGGACAAAATAACGTGCCAATAATTGGAGAAAGGTATTTTAGCCAATTGCTCTTATTGTTCATTGATATGGTTGCTGAAGTGATTCCTCACAATGTGGCATAGAGGTATTTAATTACGACTCATAGATAATAAATGTGTAAGTAAGGAATAGTCTTTAAAGGTAAGAAAAATATCCAAGAGATAAAAATCAATACATATGTTGAAATAATTAAAAATAAAAAACAATAGATTTTAATAGATTATGACAACATATATTAGTAATTAAAGAAGACTATCAGAAAAACACATAAATAATTAAATTCATAGTCATGATTATTTTTATGTAGCTTATTAAAGGGTTAGTCTATTTTTTGGAGCTTTTCAAAACATCGCCTGCATAAAATCAACCCTTTCCTTTTCCAAAGAGTTTGTGAAAAACTTTTCTTACATAGCTGACAATTAATAGTGGTTTGCATCTTTAAATGCATTTCATAACTATCAAGACCAATCAGTATCTTCGAGGAGGCACGAATAATCGGAACAATCAAAGAAAGTATCTTCGTTGAGAAGATCGTCAACTTCAGC
>QCFD01000002.1 GCA_003278445.1 Prochlorococcus sp. AG-363-B05 | reverse complement strand
AACAAACAACAAATAATTTTGCTGAAGCTACTTTGACCAATTTCAGAAATTTAAGAGGCATGGTAGATCTATTGCCAGCTCAGAGTCGCTGCTGGCAGAAGGTCGAATCAATTGCGCTAGAGCATTTTAGTCGAGCTGGAATTCAAGAAATTAGAACACCGATCATTGAACAAACTGAATTGTTTTTAAGGGGTATAGGTGAAAATACGGATGTTGTTGGTAAAGAAATGTACAGCTTTGAAGATAGAGGAGGTCGTTCTTGCACTTTGCGACCTGAAGGTACTGCTTCTGTTGCAAGATCAATTGTTCAGAATGGATTATTAAATAATGGTCCTCAAAGACTCTGGTATAAGGGGCCAATGTTTCGTTACGAGCGTCCTCAAGCAGGAAGACAAAGACAATTTCATCAGATTGGAGTTGAATTTGTTGGATTGGCTTCTGTTATGAGTGAAGCTGAAGTTATTTCAATTGCTTGGGACTTTCTAAAAGATGTAGGCTTGAATGAATTGACTTTAGAAATTAATAGTCTTGGAAGTAATGAAGACCGAAATGTTTTTAAAGAAAAGTTGAAAGATTGGTTAAATCAGAGATTTGATTTGTTGGACGAAGATTCTCAGAAAAGAATAAATGTTAATCCATTGAGAATATTAGACAGTAAGAATAGTTCAACAAAAGAACTATTGTTTCACGCTCCTTCTTTAAGTGATTTTTTGTCTAAGGAGAGTAAAACTAGATTTGATTATTTACAGGATTTACTCAATAAATTAAATATCCCATATAAAGTAAATAATAACTTAGTAAGAGGGCTTGACTATTACTCCCATACAGCTTTTGAAATAACAAGTGATTATCTTGGCTCTCAAGCAACTGTATGCGGAGGAGGGCGTTACGATAGTTTAATAAGTGATTTGGGTGGTCCTAGAACACCTGCAATTGGATGGGCAATTGGAATAGAAAGATTAATAATTCTTGCTGGAGATAAGATTTCAAATTCAAAAGTTCCAGATGTTTATGTAATTCACAGAGGTGAAAAAGCTGAGCAAATCGCTTTGAGTATTACTTGTCAATTAAGGTCAGCAAATTTAATCATTGAATTGGACTATTCAAGCTCATCTTTTTCTAAACAGTTCAAACGTGCAGATAAAAGTAGAGCCAAATGGGCAATAGTTATAGGAGATGATGAGGTGTCAAAGGATCAATTATTAGTAAAGAAACTAAGAGAGAAGGAAAAGGGAGATGGGATTGAGGAATATAGATTTCTTAGAAAGGATTTAGATCGTTTAATTAAGAAATTAATTGATTAATTTAATTATTAACTTTTAATAAATTAGAGCTATTTAAAGTTGAAAATGTTATTTATGCTGGTTTTAAACTATTTGAGTTGTTGCAGATAGATCTCTTGAGTTAGAACTTATTGGTTTTTGATATTTGGAATGAATCTCTGCATGGGATGAATTCTTTGAATTTGATTTTGTTGGATGAAGTGAGCTAAAATTTTGTCATAATAAAAATAAATGGCTATTATTGATGCTTGAATAAGAAAAATTATTAAAGATTTTTTACTATTCTTACTTTATTGCCAGAAATAATGTTCTTAACCTCTATTTTCAGAAGAAAGAAAAAGAAAATTCAAGAAAAAACCAAATATAAATTTGATATAAAGAATTGGATGGACTTAACCAAGGAGGAAAGACTTGAAATAGATACGAGGGAAAAGGATGAATCAATGAGAAAAAAAAAGGCTTTATTAAAATCAATTAGAAATGAATATATGAAAATAAAAAAGATAAAATAACTTATTTTGTTTTTTTGTAGTTAAAAAATGCTTAAGAAGAATGTATTTAAAGTTAATATTTTAATATTTAGATCTCTATGACTTGGCCTCCAGCAAAAGCATGGACTAGTAAGTTCTGTATTGAGGGTCAAATACATTTTGTAGCAATCAACTATGGAGGTAAGCTTCTGGAGAGATGGGTGATATTAATGTCTGTGCTTGATTCGAGTTTGGTAGTAAAAGTTTCTTGGTCTCAATTAATTGATACATCTATTTGGGAATGTGGTTGGTCCGAAATTGACTATTCAATCTTTTCTAAGTCAGTTAATAATAAATATGAATTGATAACTACTAATTGTATATATCCATCACTTGATTCTGGCTTAACTATTCCTATAACTGAAAAAATTATTAGACCTTGGTTTTGCGATACTTAAGCCTTACTTAAGCCTTATTGTACATATGATTTTCAACTGATTAATCAATAATCTGATTTTCATTTGCGTTTAAAATAAATGTCCTTAACTTAAATTACTTTCTTTGCTCAGCTTTTCACGCTAGAAAAAGGATACTGATTTGTTCAAGAATGGCCGAACCTTCTATATGGGTGTCAGTGAAAGACGCTAGCGAAATTTTATGTGTTGATGAACAAATTTTAGAGATTTTGAGAGAAAAGGGCTATTTGAGACCAGGAGCTCATTGGAAAAGTTCAAATGATCCTAAACAATTACCATGGAAACCAAAAGCTTTTTATCTTGTTGACGGATGTAAAGAGGTTCTTGAATATTTTAAGGATAATGAAGTCTTTACTGCTCAAGTGGCAGCATAATGAGAAAAGCTATTAAAGACATGCAAGAATTCAATTTCCAAGAAAAAGTTTCTTATGCTACTAGACTCTCACCTTTACAGTCTTTGATAGAAGTCTCAAGAATTGGATAAAGAGAAATCATTTTCCCGTATTCAGGAGATGTTCGATAAAAGTTTGCTTTTTTTCTATAGTGGTCTTCCGTCTCCATTTCTAGATTATTAATTCGTTGGAAATCCATGATAGTTATCCAAATGTGTTTAATTATTTATTAGTTATAAATAATCAGTCCAAATTAATCTTTTATATTAATTACATATTTGGATGAATTTATATGGATTTTGAGGCTTTATTGGTCTCGAATACCTGATATGAATTTTTTTATGTATCAAACAATTCTTTAATTATAAAATCTTTTTTTGAAGGCTTGCTTCGTTTTGTTTGTTGTTAATCCTTTGTGTTTTGTTTTGTTTTGTTTTGTTTTAAACTATCTTTTTGATATTTTTTTAGTTGAATTGGATTTAAATAATAAAAAAAATTTACAGATTCTTTCTCTTACATGAGTATTTGGAGAATTTGCAGTAACCTCAGTTCGGTTTTGAAAAATAGCTCTTCTAATGCAGACCTATGGAAATCCAGGTGTCACCTACGGGTGGTGGGCTGGTAACTCAGGGGTCACCAACCGTTCAGGCAAATTTATTGCTGCTCATGCCGCTCATACCGGTTTGATTGCTTTCTGGGCTGGTGCCTTCACCTTATTTGAATTGGCTCGTTTTGACCCGTCTGTACCAATGGGTCATCAGCCTTTAATTGCGCTTCCTCATTTAGCAGCTTTAGGTATAGGCTTTGATGAGACTGGCGCTTTTGTCGGTGGTACTGCAGTTGTTTCTATTGCAGTAGTTCACCTAGTCTTGTCCATGGTTTATGGCGCCGGTGGATTAATGCATTCATTGCTTTTTTCTGGCGATATGCAGGAATCTTCCGTGCCACAGGCTAGGAAATTTAAACTTGAATGGGATAACCCAGACAACCAGACTTTTATCCTTGGACATCATTTAATTTTCTTTGGTGTTGCTTGTATTTGGTTCGTTGAATGGGCCAGAATTCATGGAATTTACGATCCTGCTGTTGGTGCTATTCGTCAGGTTGAATATGACCTTAACTTGAGTCACATTTGGGATCATCAGTTTGACTTCCTTACAATTGATAGTTTGGAAGATGTAATGGGAGGTCATGCTTTCTTGGCTTTCTTAGAAATAACTGGTGGAGCTTTCCATATCGCTACTAAGCAAGTTGGTGAATATACGAAGTTCAAAGGATCTGGCCTTCTTTCTGCAGAAGCAATTCTTTCATGGTCTCTAGCTGGTATTGGCTGGATGGCAGTAGTCGCAGCATTCTGGTGTGCTCAAAATACTACTGTTTACCCAGTTGAATGGTTTGGAGAACCATTAGCACTGAAATTTGGTATTTCCCCTTATTGGATAGATACAGTTGATCTTCCAAATGGAGCTCATACTTCTCGTGCTTGGCTTTCTAATGTTCATTATTACTTTGGTTTCTTCTTTATCCAAGGTCATCTATGGCATGCTCTTAGGGCAATGGG
Organism: Prochlorococcus sp. AG-363-B05; assembly: GCA_003278445.1. Taxonomy (GTDB): domain Bacteria; phylum Cyanobacteriota; class Cyanobacteriia; order PCC-6307; family Cyanobiaceae; genus Prochlorococcus_B. The sequence goes on along the minus strand of QCFD01000002.1, from coordinate 169,936 downwards.
CTTCGATTTTAAACGAGTAACTAATGCCTTAAGCAATTTAGATACAGCATCAGTATCTTTAAAGTAGTTAAATAGGTTTAACTCAATAAAAAAGCCTCACTATATAGTGGGGCTTTTTTATTGAGAGGATTTATTGGGCTTTATTTTTAATTGAAATTTAATGGAAAAGGTGATGAGTTTTTATAATCAAATTATCGTTATATTCATTAGATTTTAGTAGGAAGAAAAAAACATATTAATGTTCAAAATTGATTCTCTGGATTAAGCTATTCTGACAATATATTTTTTTATTAGGGTTATATTTTAATGAATTTCTTTTCAATTTTTTTTTAATCCTTAGTTAATTCTCTATTAATATTATTGCTACTTATTATTATAATTAAATAGAGGACTTAATTGAGATATAATACTAGTCTAAATTGCATTTGATATCAAATATTAATATGGGATATTCTTCTTTAAGGGTTTCATTTATTTCCTTTAGCAAATGAATAGATGAGTCAATTGTTTTTTGGTTTTGAAGGCCTATATAAAATCAATGCTATTCCCACGCTAAGTCTATCTTTGGGTTTGCTTGGAATTATCGGAATTATTTTAACGCTCGGTAGAAGATTGGATTCGGCGATGAAGCTTGAGAGATTTGGTATTCCAATAGCTCTTTTAATTGGAGCAATAGGTTTTGTAATTGGTCCTTATGGGCCTTTCTCATTATTACCAGAGAGGGTCCTGAATATTTGGATGAAATTACCAACACCTCTACTTACTTTAGTCTTCGCGACGTTAATGCTTGGGAGACCAATCCCAAGGGTTAGTGGGCTATGGCAACCAGTAGCTTCTCAGGCTCTATTGGGCCTTTTGCTTGGTTTTGGCCAATATGTTGTTGGAGGGATAATTGTTTTGTCATTTTTGCTTCCTTATTTAGGAGTTGATCCACTTATGGGTTGCATCATTGAAGTTGGTTTTGAAGGAGGGCATGGAGCTGCGGCAATTATGGGAGAAAGTTTTAAAAAACTAGGCTTTCCTGAGGGATTAGATCTGGGCTTCGCAATGGCAACAGTTGGGTTGCTTGCGTCTACTTTGCTTGGAAGTGGTTTAGTTGTTATTGGCAGGTCTTTCGGATGGTTAGTTCCTGTTGAACAAGAGATGAAAAATGATTTGGATGAATTTGATCTGGAATTCAACCCAATTGAGCAAATCAAGTCGCTTTTATATAATTTTGCTTTAGCAGGATTAGCTGTATTGGTAGGTATATTTTTACTTTATTGCTTAAGGTTGTCTTCTATATATCTGGGTGATATTAGTCAACAGGTTATATTGGCTTTCCCTGTTTTTCCTTTGGCTTTAATGGGATCATTCTTTATAAGATTTGCGCTTGAAAAAACTGGAAATACAAATTTAGTATCATCACTTTTTCAACGTGAGATAGGGATACTTTCAACAGACTTACTTATAATAACTGCAATGGCTGGGTTGAATTTGCCATTATTAATTAACTATTGGGTCCCTATAAGTATATTAGCCTTAGGGGGATTGATTTGGAACCTTGTGGGGATGTTAGTTTTCTCAAGATTATTTTTTAAAGAAGAGTGGTTTGAGAGAGCAATTGCAGAGTTTGGAAATGCAACTGGAGTTGCAGCAAGTGGTTTATTACTTTTGAGATTGGCTGATCCTAGAAATTCCACTAATACATTACCTGTGTTTTCAATTAAACAATTATTTCTACAACCACTTCTTTCGGGAGGCTTGATTACTGTTATAGCTCCATTATTTATTAGTAATTTTGGACTTAAAGGGTGGACAGAGTTTTGTGGATTAATTTCATTATCTTTATGCGCGATCGCATTATCTTTACAGTCAAAATATAAAAAAGCCTCAGCGTAACAATAAACTGACTTAAGAAAAGTTATAATTGAAATTAAATATTATTTAATAAACTATTTAATTCACTCTATATGAATCGGCAAATTTACAAAGATATTCCTCCTCAAGAATTAAAAGAAAAATGGTTTAAAAGTCATCTTTTGGGGAAAGAGGTTGAATTAAGAGAACTATATGAGTTGCCCCAGGATCAGTTGGATTTAATTATGGCAGAAACTGCTGAGTTTAGAAGTGATATAGGAAATAGAGAGAGAAATCTAGGTAAATTTTGTACTGCTGGATATTTTTTAGAATTATCGAGAATTATTGATAAAAGAAGGGCTTCAGAATGATTTTCAATACTGTCAACTTTAGTCTCCAAAAATTGTTGACTCATTGTTAATACTCCAGGGTTCATTTTTTTTCATGACTATGGGATAGTTCTTGTGAGTTAGAAAATAATTTAACCAGCTTCTTAAAAATTCTATTTCATGAGTTTTATCAAATCTTTTGATGTCCGCTAATCTAAATTGTCTTACGAATGGCCAGATAGCCCAATCGGCAAGCGTTTCTTTTGCATCAACAAGAAATAGTGGTTTTCCTTTTTTAGTAAATGCTTTTAATCTATTATTTAATGATAAAAGTATTTTCATCCCCTCCTCTCGATGTTTTTCTAAGTTTTGAAAATTGTATCTAGATGCATATTTAAATCGATCTAAATGATATTTGAATACTTTGTCATTTGTTTCTATAAGACTAAGAATTTCTTTGGATTTATCATTATCTTCACCAAGTAATTGAGTCATATTTGATCTTTTAATACTCCAGATCATAATGTCAACACTTTCATCAATCACTTTATTTGAATCAGTCTTTAAAACAGGAACAGTTGCTTTTTTTGAAATCTCAACTAATTCGATAGGCTTATTCTTTAGGTCGACCTCTCTTAACTCTACTAACTGATTTGTATTTAATAAAGCCCATCTGGCTCGTATGGCATAGGGACACCTTCTAAAACTATATAAAATATTGTGCTTCATAACTTTCCTGTTAATATCATATTGTGACCTATTGCTAGATATGATTATTAAATCCAATAAAGGATATATTATAATTATATCCTTTATTACTTTCGTTGGAAATTATATGTCGCTAAAAATATAATAAATTTCCTTATATTATTAAAGATTTATTTCTTGAAAAGATTTAATTATGTCAGAATTTGTTTATCTAATGAAAAATGGTGATTTATACAAGCTTGGATGTACAAGTAATTTGGAAAGTGAAGCTAGCAAAATGAAGCCAGGTGAAATAATCTCTTCTTTTAAGGCAGAAGATCCTAAATCTTTTATGGCAAGATTATTAAGACTTTATAAGAAAAAAAGAATTCCTGATACGAGCTATTTTCGTTTATCTGAATCAGAAGTTGATAATTGTAGAAATCATTTAGAAGGTAAAAGTAATATACCTAAAAATTTAAGTGATGAATTAACTATAGGATTAAATGGTTCTCTATTGTTTTCTGTTATAACTTTTTTCATGTCATTCATTATAACTAAGATGTTTATATTTAGCTTTTTTCTTTCAATTCTATTTTCATCTTTTCCAATGTGGTCACTTGCTATTCTTGGTAGTTTTGGAGGCTATGATATTGAAGATCTAACACTCTTTTCTACACTTTCTAATAGGTTGAAAGGTTTTTTGATTGCTATTTCGATGTCATCTGTCGCGTATATTATATATTCCTTCTCTCTATCTTCGATTGCTTTTTAAGTAAGATAATGATTTTATAGTTATATACAAAAAAATATAATTTCTTGCTTAGATTTTAAATCTTAGCTATAAAGTTATTGATTAGCTAAATCCCTTTAGCGATAATGAACATTTCTGACTATCTTCAGTTTTTAGAGCCAATACAAGACCAGCTGAATAAAGTTTACTCGATCGCTTCTCTAGCTCTTACTGTATTGGTTTGTTTATGGCTATTTAACTTTATAGTTGGTCTAATACAGCGAACATATTCAGTCGGTAAAGCTATAGGAGGCTTTTATAGGAATTATTTTCATAAATATCTTCGTAAGGCGATATTAGGAATCCTTAATACATTTAATAAGCCTAGTAACGCTGTTTAAAAAAGAGGCATCATTGCTTTATGTGTGAGTGTCTTTTAACTTGTTCTTTCAAGTTGACAGTTGAGTGCAATCTCAAAAGGAACTGAACTGTTTGGCAACTCTAGTAAATTCGAACAAATATTTGCTATGTCATTTGCTTGGGTCATATCCTCTTTTGGGAAATTATTTATTTCTTTTGCCATATCTGTATTTACCCAGCCTGGGCAAATTGCTGTGACTCTAATCCCTTGATTCCAGCCTTCATTTCTCATTGTTTGACATAAGCTCATTAACGCGAATTTACTCATTGAATAACTAGCCAAGTTACCTTTTGAGCGTTTTCCACTCATTGATACAAGCACAATAATTCGGGAGGAATTATGATTTGATAAATACTTCCAGGCATCTTTTGTTAATATCCATGGTCCTAGTACATTTACTTTCCATAGATATTCTATATCCTTGATTTCATTATCATTGAAGATCAGATTTGTTCGTTTGAATATACCTGCGCAATGAATAATAGTATTTATTTTTCCAAAAGCCTTTACTGTATTTTTTACCCATTCTTTTGATGAGTCTTTATCAGTTGCATCATATTTATGCACAATAAATTTCTTTGAATTATTTAAATTTGGATCTAAATCTGTATTCATTAAATCTTCCTTATTTCTTACTCCTAAGCTTATTGCATGTCCTTCTTTAAGTAGTTTTAATGCAATTGCTTTACCTATTCCTCTACTGGCTCCAGTTATAAGAATCTCTCTCATCGATTATTTACTAATAATGCCTTAAATAGTAAACTTAATTCTCTGCCATGCATATTCATTAATCCTTGTTTAATGGTCCAGGGTGATTTTCTAAACATTTTCCACATAGCAGATATCAATTCTTTAAGACTAAGTGTATTTGTAAGAAATCCATACCATTGTTTATTAGGTAGACTAAAAAATTCCACAAAAAAACCTCTTAGTAACTTCTCTTCGAATCTCATCAACTTTTCTAATCCAAATTTATAAATAGCCTGTTTTCTTCTAAGTTCAGATGGCCATAAAACTTTCCAACCTTTCTTCGCCAATGAAGCTGATGAGGCTTTTTTATCTTTCATCGCTAATGAAAGAGCTTTAGCGACTTTTGGTGCTCTTCTTAAAAGGCTGCCAACCATATATCCAGATGCGGGATGAACCATTCCTGCAGAACCTCCAAAACCAAGAACGGGTTGTGTTAGATCTGGAATAGGCATGTTCATTGGTAGGTAAGAACCATGCTCTTCATGTTCAAGACTTTTTATTTCCAAACCACGAGTTTCCAATCTTTTTTCTAGTCTTCTCTTTAACTCATCAAGTGAGACAGGAGGAAATAAACCGAGGGATGTTTCCTCTAAGAAAAACTTTCCATTTCCCATATCCATAGCGTAAAGAAATGTTGGAGCTTCTTTCCTTTCTTCGGGATCCAAATGATCACATCTGTAGTCCATTAGCACAAATTGATCTTTCTCAACTGGAGGTGTGTTGAACTCGCCTACTATTCCATAACAAGTTTGAACGGCTACTGGACCTTGATTAGGAGCTTTAATGAAAACAGGTTTGTAACCAGTTGCGTCAATTACTAATCGAGCATTTAGTTTTTTACCCTTAAAAGTTGTAACTGTGCTGATTAATTTATTAGTTTCTAAGTTGATTGCAGAACCTTTATGCCATCCAACTTCAGCTTTATTGCATTGCTCTAACCAATAAGCTTGTAATTTAATTTTATCAAAAAGACCATAATCTCTATTGTGATTTGTCACGGCATTTTTATTGGAATTTGGATCTTTGTCTCCCTCACCGAAATAACTAATGGTATTCATCCACCTGTGTTCAAGTAAATGACCTAGACCAAGCTCGTCAACCTCTTCACCCCAAATACCATATGTGAAAGGCCAAGGTTCATCTGGAGATTGTTCCGACAAGATTTCAACCTTTAAGCCTTCATTTGCCAAGGCTGCCGCTATGGATAATGCACCTGGACCTGAACCAAGTACTAGAGCATCTTTTAATGCACTAGTATTCATAGCTTCCCTTGAGGAACATTGCCATTTAATTGGAGTAGAAAAATAGAATTTAAATTCTTGGAATAAGATTCAGTTATTTGATTGCCTCCCATAATCACCACTTTAATCACCTCTGCCTATAGAATCAACAATAGCTCGTGATGGCATTAACAATGGATTGTATTAATGTTTTTTATCAACCAAAAGATTTCATTCTGTTATTAAGTATATTTCGTGAGTTCTCTATTAGGACTTGAAATATTAAATAATTTAATTTAATTCCAAAATGAGTAATATTAAAAGCATGTAATTATGAAGAAAAAATCAAATAAATTTCAAAAAGATAAACCTTTAACAATTTTCATAACAGGTGGTTCATCTGGGATTGGTTTTCAATCCGTTTTAAAATTAATCTCCCTTGGACATAATATAATATTACCATGTAAAAATATATTACGAGCAAATGAAGTCTTGACTAATATATTTAATCAATTTCCATGTGACTCGTCGAAAAAAGGAAATATTTATACTCCTATAATGGATCTTTCTGATTTGAACAGTATTGATTCTCTTTGTGCTGAAGTCAAGAAGAAACGATTGAGAATTGATGTTTTAATTCTCAATGCAGGTCTTCAATATACAGGCTCAAAAATACCGAGGAGATCTACTCAGGGAATTGAATTAACTTTTGCAGTTAATCATTTATCACATTTTTATTTAACACAAAATCTTTTACCTTTGATAAATAGGAGTAATTATTCGAAAATAATTATTACTTCTTCAGAAGTTCATAATCCTATGAGCTCAGGTGGAAGAGTGGGAGCAAGGGCTGGCCTAGGTAACTTATTGGGATTAGAATCTGAAACAGGATTTGACATGATTGATGGGAGTAAATTTAATGCAGATAAAGCCTATAAAGATACTAAATTGTGTAATATTATCTTTGCAAAAGAGTTAAGTAAACGTTTAAACAAAACTAGTTTCCAAATATCTGTAATAGCATGGGCTCCTGGTTTAGTTATCTCTAGAGATAATCAAGGCTTTTTTAGATATAGCAGGAAATATAATCAATTAGGACAAATATTATTCGCTTATTTAGCTAGAGATCTTTTAAGGATAACTACATCAAATATTACAGCTGGAAGGCTTTTATGTGATTTAGTTTGTTCATCTAAATATAATAAATCAGACTTTAATTACTATAGTAACAAAATCATATCTCCAGGTATATTTGTTTTTGAAAAAACCAATATTAGTGAGGAAGCGCAAATAGATGGTTTAGCAAAAAAATTATGGGATTTATCTAAATCTCTAATTGAGAATAAAACTTAGAGAATTATATTTTATTTATTCATATAAATTGTTTGAGTTGGGTATGCAAAACTTATATTTTCAGTTTGGAACCTTTTCATGATTTCCAAATTAATTTCTTGTTGAGCTGACATTGCTTGAACATAATCACTTGTAGGGATGTAATAAACAAGTTCGAAATCAAGACTGCTATTTGCGAATTCGATAAAATGGCATCTGTCGAATATTGCATTCTCAGTTTTATCAACGATATCTTTAATTATGTTTGGGATGTTTTTTGTTTGCTCATAGTTGGTTTCATAAACGACACCCAATTTATGAACAAGTCTTCTTCGATTCATCTCTGCATAATTTGAGATGACTCCATTTGTAAGCCTACTATTGCTCATTATTATTGCTTCTCCGTTAATACTCCTTAGGCGAGTAGATCTAACACCCACTCTTTCAACTTTTGCCCAAATCCCATCAATGTGGATAAATTGCCCACTTTGAAATGGTTTGTCAAGAAGAATCGTTATGTATTCGAAGAACTCCTGAACTGGTTCTTTTAAAGCAAGTCCTGCGCCTATTCCTCCTGCACTTAATAACGCCCATATTGCGGCCATCTGTACACCCATATTTTGAAGATAAAAAATAATTCCGATACACCAAACAGAGGCCCCAACCATTGGACTAAGTGAACGAATCATTTCGCTAATAGATTGATCATTGATTTTGCTTGCCCATCTTTGTATTATTTTTAGAAAGACTCTATTAATAAAACGAACTATATAAATAAGGGATATAAATTTACTAATACCAATCAATGTCTTATCTACTATCCCTCCAATTAATAAAACTTTCCATCCAATAATGAAACTTAAGATAAAACCTAGGGGCTTAATAGTCTCAATTAAAAGACCAGCAATATAATCATCTGTTTTACTTTGCGTGGCAGAGGTTATTTTCCTTAAAACCTTCTTAAGAATCTTTGGACTTACGAGGGAAAAGATGCAGCCTATGCTAAAAATAAGTAATGAAAATATGAGGTTTTTATAGAAATCATCCATGATGCGATATCACTTTTCTACAGATTGCCTGAAAAAAAAGATTTGTCTAGATATTATCTTATTAATTAATTTGAAAAAGAATTTTTTAGTATTTTACTAACCTCTTTAAATTCTTTTCTACTAGAGGTCTTACATAATTCACATATTAGACTTTCAGTTGTTGATGCCACTGCTCCTGATAATATGAGTCTTAAAAAAGCAGTATCATTATCAATTTTTTTTCTACTTCCAATAGCATCTCGTGGAATTAGTATATTCAAACCATTTCTTAAGAGGTCTATAGATGTCTGGAGGATACAAATATGACTTTCAATTCCACAAACTATTATATTCTTAAAATTATTTTTTTTTATATAATCTATAAAGCTCTTTTTTTTGCTACAACTAAATTCCGTTTTTTCAAATTTAGGGTATTCTTTATACTCTAATATTGATTCTAACGTACCACCAAGCTTTAATGGATTTTGTTCTGTAATAGCAATACTAACATTTAATAGATTACATGTATCTATAAGCTTCTTTATATTGAAAATTAATAGTTTATTATCTTCAATATTATTTATAAGCTTTTCTTGCATGTCTAGTATTAGTAGTAATGTTTCATCCTCTAGTATTAGTTTATTGCTATTATTATCTATTTTATCGTTAGTTTTTTTCTGTCTTAAAAATTTATCCATTTTAAGATGTCTTTTGAGCTCTTTTAATATAAATCATTGAAGAAATATCGACACCTTTTCTAAGCAAGCTACTCCAGTTAAGACTTTAAAAGTTGCCAGCAGTTCTCATTACGCTAAGCTATTGAGAAAGCAAGATTGGTATTGGTCGCACCCGCTTCCTATCGTACTCATCCTTCACCTTTGGAGTCTGGTCTTCGTCTAGATGGTAAAAGGATGACCCCACAAAGGAAAAAGGTTCTCTCTTTATTCGAAGAGATTGGATCTGGTATACATCTTAGTGCGGAAGAAGTTCATTCCAAATTGACAAGTTCTGGAGAAAGAGTATCTCTTGCGACTATCTACAGAACATTAAGGTTATTAGTCAAAATGACTTTTCTTAATGAACTTGATTTAAGTGAGGGAGGAAATAGATTTGAGTTACTTAGTCATGACCATCCAGATCATCATCACTTGATTTGTATTCGCTGTGGTAGAACCGAAGAGTTTGAGAGTAATGATGTTCTTATTGCTGGTAAAGCAGCTGCTAAAAATTTTGGATTTAAATTATTAGAATCATCGTTAAATGTAAGAGCCTTATGTCCATTGTGCATTAATAAATAGACCTTTGCTCTTAACTTAATTCTCCACTACAACTAGAACCTGCACCAGCAGTACAGCCAAAACAATGATCTCCTATTGAAATTGGATTATTTTTTAATGAGACCATTGGTATTAACAGGTCATCCAAGTGCTTGATATCACCATGCCTCCTAATTCCAAGTTGTTGGTTGAAATCACAGTCATATAGATTACCTTTCCAATCAACACTGATAGTTGACTTGCACATTACTGAGTTAAGGTTTTTGAAATTATGATTATCTTGAAGTAATTTATTATATTCATTAAGCTTACCGATTATATTTAAATATTTTTCATACCTTTTGATTGGCATGTTAGTTAGAACAAATAAATTTGAGAAGAATATACCATATCTTTCTTGCAATTCTTGCCTATAAGTATCTTCTAATTCTTTTTGGGGTGGTGGCAATTGTGGACTGCTTGGATTAAAAACTAGATTTAGTATTAGCTCTTTATCTTTGATACCGTAGCCGTAAGAGTTAAGTTGTTTAAGTGCTGATATGCTTCTTTCAAAAACACCTTTACCTCTTTGATTGTCTACATTTTCTTTCAGATAACAAGGAAGGGAAGCTGTTATTTGGACTTTGTTTGATGCTAAAAACCCTGCTAATTCTTCATGTCCTGGCTCTGTAAGTATTGTTAAATTACATCTATCCATTACTTCAACATTAAGACTACGTACTTCTTTTACTAGTTGTTTGAATTTAGGATGAAGCTCGGGAGCTCCTCCAGTAATATCTAAAAGCTTAATGTTATTAGCTTTGATAACTTTTGGTATAAGTTTTATAATATTATCGCTCATCATTTCTGTTCTAGTTGGACTAGCATCTACATGACAATGGCTACATGCTTGATTACATTTATAACCTATATTTATTTGTAAAGTCTCAAGGTTTTCTCTTTTGATTTCGGGGAAATTAGTTCCATTTGTTCCCATGGAGATTAGTATATAATTAATGTATTAAGAAAATTATACTTAAATTGTTTACTTACTTGTGTATATATTCTAAAGTTTTTCATTAAGAATCTAAAATTTATTAGCTAATTGTTGAAACCACTTTATATATTCTTCTGGGCCATCATTAATAACCAAATTGAATTTTAAATAATCATCAGTATCACTGATACCAGTCATATCAGAACCTTCAACTCTTGGCCTCAATACTTCATCATTAGAACTATTAACAAATATAACCTGATTTTCTTTTTTATATGTCTCTCCTAATCTCTGAATCAAAGTTAAGAAACCTCTATCACTTCCACCTCTTAGCCATGAATTTGATTTATTATCCTTGACTGAAGTTACTGTATCACCAACACCTATCAGTAGTGGCATTTGATCATTAGGGATTTTTTTTCTGCATAAGTTTACTAATTCATTAAGTGTTTTTGGCGCATTCCTAACATTAAATTCTGCTCCAAAAGGATGTATTCCAGTTTTATTTGAGATGTATTTATTTAAGATTAACAAAAGACCTGCTTCCTTAATTGCACCATTAATTATAAACTGAATATCGGTTGTTCCGAATTCATCTTTAGTTGCATATTTTATTCTTTCTTTCCCCCCCTTTAATCCTAAGTTTGGCATCATATGAAGATAAAAAGAATTTTCCAAACCAAAACTTTTCGACTCTTCTAGTAAATTATTCATTATTTTTTCCATAATCAATTGTAGTCTCTTTACTTTTCCAAAATCATTTTTTACGTAGTTAAATATTTCATTAAAGTTTAAAGTGGGTGTAAATCTAGTATCACATATAGCTACCTCAATCAATTTTTCTCTTAATTCATTTGATAGTTTTGGTAAGAATATTTTTAATTCATTAGTTAACATTGATCTCATCATCTTTGGAACTCTTGCTAAAAAATCAATTTCCTTATTTTCTATTCCTGGGTGAGTTAAATTGCTAAATCTATCTTGAAACTCAACTCCGCAAGCTGCCAGTCCAGGTAAATAAAGTCCATCTTCTTTTGCTTTCGTTTTTGAATTAAGAGACTTTTCGACTAAGCGATTCACTCCTCTTCTCCCTTCATGCTCGCCACAGGTTAAGACTGAAAAACTCTCTCTTAATTTTGAAACGGACCTAATATATTCTTTATTGAGTTCTCTTTTAAGCGGATCTTGAACTAATGGAATACATACGCCATCAATATCCTGAACTATTAAAATATTTTCTTCATTTATTATTGTGCTAATAACTTCTTCTTTCGTTTTGATGATTTTCATTAAAGAAGCCTTTATAATGAATTTTAGTCTAAAAAATCAATTTGCATTTTTATAATAGTACTTTTCCTTGAATAAGTACATAGATATATATATCTTTATTATGAAAAAATTTTTTAAATGGTTTTATAATATTGTATATAATAAATTGAATGCAAATAAGCTGTGCTAGAAAAGAATTCATCTAATAGCTTCTTTAATGAGCCTTATTCAAATGAGACTATTGCTACAAGAATTAAAGAGGTTTTGGAAGGGAAAGTTGGATTTTACAGTGTCGGTTTGTATCCAGCTTCTCTTGCCTATAACTGTGCGATGCAAGAAAAAGGCTTAAACATTCTTTTAGCCCCCAGAGAAGGGAGAGAACTTTTTGGAGCTTTTTCTGATGGTGATCTTTTTGAGATGGATTGCGATATAAAAAGCAAAATTGAATCAATGGCAATATTAAAGAATGATAAATCAAGGAGATATAATAGGCTCGAAGATTTAATAATTAAATGTGAATTAGTTGTGTTAAGTTCAAATAGTAAGCATATAATTAATGATGTTAATCTTGCATTTAAATTAAAAAAAGATCTTAATCGAGAAAAAGTTCTGATTGCCTGCTTGGTAGGTTCATTTTGTCATGATAAAAATTTGAATGAGTCTTTTGTTCTATGCGAAAAATTAAATAATTTAGCTTTCTTTTCAGGATTTCATCGACATGGTGCACTTCGAAATCCATTGGATAGTTTTACTGCAAATTTTTGTCATCCTGATGCTATGAATGCAATATTAGGTGCTAAATTGTTAAATAAGATTTCTCCAAACATACAAGTTTCTGCAGGTGTTCATAATGTTGAAGGTCAATATATAAAAGCAGCTAAAAATATTTCTTCTATATTTGCTGGCTTTGGACATACCTTTCATAAAGGTAATCCTGGGTTATTGCCAACTTTATTAACTCTTTTATTAGATCAATGCCTAGATCAGGCTGCCTATGTTTCCATGAGTCGAACAGATAGAGAGGATTTATACGAAAAACAACCTTTTCCTATTACTGAGCTTGGATACGGTGTTCAACGTATTGAAGCTTCTCTTTGGAAGAATGGTGATTTTGTTCAAGTAAGAGATCATACCTTTAGTCAGTTGACTGCAATGGTTGCTGATGTAAGAGGGAGCATGATGTTGCCCGTCAGTGGTAGTCCAACCAGAAACTTTCAAGCTGGTGAAGTCTTGGCTGAAAAGATGATTGAATTAAAAAGATGTCCACATGGAGTTGAGGAGTTTATTCAATGGTGTGAGAAAGCTGGACTTAAACGTGGGGCTTTAGAAGGAATAAATTCTTTAACTTATTGGCCACATATAATCAAAAAATACTTAATACCTTTAAATAATTCTTCAATGATAAATCTTTTGTATATGTCTATAATGGGTCCTAAGGAAATCAAGGATGATATTTATAATGTTTTAACAAATAGTCGTGAATTAACAAACTATTGTCAAGAATCTGCTAATTCAGTTCATAGTAAGAAAATATCTAATTCACTTAATAATTTTCATTTAAAAAATGCAAGTGATTTTATAATAAAATCACTAACTGATGAAGGTCAATTGTATTTTGAATCAAATGAGATTTACTTTAATTCTCCACTTGAATCAGAGGATAATCCAGTTTATAATAAGGTAATTGATTATATAGAAAACTATTTAGCCGATTTCAACTTTTAAATTCACTTAGATGGATGTTGCTAAATTAAATTTTATAATAAAAAATTTTTTTGTTAGGAGTGAAGTTTTAAATATAAAATTAATAGACTCTGGACTTATAAATGAAACCTACATTGTTGAGCATTTGTATGATAAGCAAAAGTCTAAATTTATCTTGCAAAGTCTTAGTAATATATTTGAATCTCATGAAATACTTATTAGAAATCATAAATTAATAACAGATCATACTATGAAAAAAATAAATAATAATTGTTTTTATAACCAAAGATGGGAGGTTCCCAATTTAATTAGATGTAAATCAAATAGTCTTTTTACTTTACCTTTTGATTCTGAGCTTTGGCGAGCGATGGTATATATAGACAAAGCTTTTAGTTTGGATTCTTTAGAAGATGAAGGAATGGCTTTTGAAGTTGGTATTGGACTATCTAAATTTCATTTTATTTGCTCTGATTTTGACTGTACAAATTTCAAAAATAGTATTAAAAATTTTCATAATACAAATTACTATTTAGATCAATATATTTTAACTCTTAAAGATTATAATTTCATTAAATTAGATAATGAAGTAAATAAAAGAACTAAGTATTTAATTAATTGTTTATCAAATCATATTGGGTTTATTTATTCTCTGTTAACTTCTTTATGCAAAACATCAATAGATAGAAAAGTGATTCATGGTGATCCTAAATTAAGTAATTTCCTTTTTGATATCCAATTTAAACATGTTATTTCTTTGGTTGATCTTGATACTGTCTCTTCTGGATATGTTTTAACTGATTTGGCTGACTGTATCCGCTCAATTTGTAACTTGGCTGGAGAGGATCCAAAAAATATAGAGAAAGTCTTTTTTGATATGAATACTTGTAAGTATTTCCTTAAAGGTTATTTTTCAATGTCGTGGAAAAATAATAACTCCTCCTTTAGGTTCCTTCCAGAATTTATTTATTTAATTATCTTTGAACTAACTATTCGATTCCTCACTGATTTCTTGCAAAAAAATAGGTATTTTAAAACTAAATATGAAACTCATAATTTATTCAGAGCAGAGGTTCAATATCGACTTCTTTCTAGTTTCCTCACCCAAATTTCTGATTTATCAAATGACCTCCATGAACATGGTATTTTTTCAAGCTCATCATTTATCTCAGATGTACAAAAATTTGTTTAGGGCTTTCAGAATAACCAACTTGTCACTAAAGTAAAATTGATATTTATTTTTTTCAGTGGCAAAGGAATTAACCCATAGGGCTGATGAGCTTAAACAATTAGGTTGGAATCAGGAAGATTTGTATAAATATATTGAATTGTGGGATTACAGACAGAGGTGGGGCTCTATCAACTTAGAGAGAGAGGATCGGCAGTTTCTGAGAAAAGCTGAATCTTTATTACCTGATATTTCCAAAAATAAAGTTTCAGTTAAAAAACCACTAAAGGAGAAAACTTATTATTGCTGGATTCAGTTTTTCTTGAATGAAATGAATAATTTTGAGTCAGGTGAAAATTTAGGAGATGGGATGAGAGGGGTTTGGCCCATTTTTTTAGAAGAAGAACTTCGTGTAATTGATTATTATGAGCCTGTATTGGGTTTGCCAGACACTATAAAAGCCAAACTAATAGGACCGATTAGAGAGGAATTAGCGAAAAAAGTATATGAGGACTATCAAAATTCAATAATCACCAAGCAATTTGATTTTCAGGGGTCTTTGGATATAGCCAAGTCAAATGGTGAAAATTCTAGTTGGCGATCTCTCAGAGATGGTGATTGCGAGAAGAACCAAGACTATCCAATTATTGATAAAACATGTGTTCTTGAATTCCGTAAAAAAGTCAACGAAAAACTTTTGTCTTTCATTAAAGGAAATTTTCCATCTTTATCTGAGTCAGATAAATCTTTACCTCCTAATGATTGGATAAATTAAGTAGCCAATTCTCAACTTGTGTGGCTAAAAAGAAAATAGAGATAATTAATTATTTGACTTCCCAACGTTTTGAAACTCTTCAATTGCATGCAGGTCAATCTCCAGACCCTGTAACCAATTCAAGGGCCGTTCCTATTTATCAGACTAGTTCATATGTTTTTAATGATGTAGATCATGGTGCGAACTTATTCGGCTTAAAGGAATTTGGAAATATTTATACCCGTTTGATGAATCCTACAACAGATGTTTTTGAAAAAAGAATTGCTGCTCTTGAAGGTGGAGTCGCTGCTTTAGCTACAGCATCAGGGCAGTCTGCACAATTCATAGCCATTACCAACTTTCTCACTGCAGGAGATAGCTTTGTCTCAACTTCATTTTTGTATGGTGGCAGCTATAACCAATTCAAAGTTCAATTTCCACGTTTAGGAATTAATGTCAAGTTTGCGGATGGAGATGATGCCGAAAGCTTTGAAGAACAAATTGATTCATCTACAAAAGCAATTTATGTTGAATCAATGGGAAACCCTAGATTTAATATTCCCGATTTTGAGGGGCTTTCGAGATTAGCTAAATCAAAAAATATTCCTCTAATTGTTGATAACACTCTTGGCGCTGCTGGAGCATTAATTCGTCCTATTGAACATGGGGCAGATGTCGTTGTTCAAAGTGCTACAAAATGGATTGGTGGTCATGGAACAAGCCTTGGAGGCGTGATAGTTGATGCAGGAACTTTCGATTGGGGGAATGGAAAATATCCTTTAATGAGTCAACCCAGCGCGGCTTATCATGGTTTAGTTCATTGGGATGCTTTTGGATTTGGTAGTGATATTTGTGGAATGCTTGGAGTCCCCGCAGATCGTAATATTGCTTTCGCTTTAAGAGCTAGGCTTGAGGGTTTAAGAGATTGGGGCCCAGCAATTAGTCCTTTTAATTCATTTTTATTACTTCAAGGATTAGAAACTTTAAGTTTAAGAATAGAAAGGCATTGTTCTAACGCTCTTTCATTAGCAAAATGGTTAGATGATCATTCAAAAGTTGATAATGTTAGTTATCCAGGATTAACTACGGATAAATACTACTCAAGAGCTTCTTCTTTTATGACTAAGAGAGGAAAAGGATCTATGTTGATTTTCTCTCTTAAAGGTGGCTTTGATGAGGCTGTAAATTTTATAAACTCCTTGAAACTTTCCAGTCATTTAGCAAATGTAGGCGATGCAAAAACTTTGGTAATTCATCCGGCTTCTACAACTCATCAACAATTATCTCCTGAAGAACAGTTGTCTGCAGGAGTTACTCCCACTATGGTTAGAGTGTCTGTTGGAATCGAACATATTGATGATATTTTAGAAGACTTTGAGCAGGCACTTAATTTAATTTAACTTTTTATGGAGGTATATAGATATGGCTTTAATACTTCCTCGTAGTTACCATAAAATAGCCTCTGTAGAAAAGAATCATATTTCATGGATTGAGCCTGAATTAGCAGAAAGACAAGATATTAGACCTCTTAGGATTGGGATATTAAATATTATGCCTTTAGGGAAACAATATGAGTTTAATTTATTACACCCTTTAGGACTTTCTCCTCTACAAATAGAACCTATATGGATAAGATTGAAATCCCATTCTTATAAAACTTGGGACTTAGACCATCTTGAAAACTTATATGTTCATTGGGAAGAGGCAATGTCTCCAACCCCTCTAGATGGATTGATTATCACTGGTGCTCCTGTTGAGCACCTTCCTTTTGAAAAAGTCAATTATTGGAATGAATTAGTAAGTCTAATTGAGGAATCAAGGCTCAAATGTGCTAGTACACTTGGCTTGTGCTGGGCTGGCTTCGCAATGGCATATATGGCTGGAGTAGAGAAGAAGAATTTTAATAAAAAACTTTTTGGTGTATATCCCATGAGGAGTCTTGTCCCTGGCCATTCTCTAATGGGAACACAAGATGATGAGTTTTTCTGCCCTCAAAGTAGACATGCTGGCCTGCCAGACATTGAAATGGAACAAGCACAAAAGAAAGGCAAGTTAAGGTTATTGGCTCACGGAAAAAAAGTCGGTTATACAATTTTTGAAACTCCAGATCAAAGACAGTTAATGCATTTGGGACATCCTGAATATAATGTAGACCGATTGAAGTCTGAGATGGAAAGAGATAAAAAAAGAGGCGACGTACCTCCTCCAGAAAATTTTGAGTTGGCTAA
Source organism: Prochlorococcus sp. AG-363-B05 (assembly GCA_003278445.1). Classification (GTDB taxonomy): domain Bacteria; phylum Cyanobacteriota; class Cyanobacteriia; order PCC-6307; family Cyanobiaceae; genus Prochlorococcus_B. Next base: position 152,224 of record QCFD01000002.1, on the reverse strand, counting down.
ATCAAAAACTTCATGGCGATCACATAGGAACTTGCTATTTCAGCAATGGTTGTGGTTCTGTTATCAACGTGTAAGCCTAAGTGTTTAACTAATTTAAAGGTGGCATTAAATTTTGTGGATCTTTAATAGCTTTAATTTCTTGTAATTTTGGAAGCCAATCTTTGAATGCTGAGGATAATTCTTTCTGATGCCATTGTAGGTGAGGATGTATTTGAGCAAGATGTACACCAGGGCATATGAATTCTAGATTAGTCCAACATTCTTCCATCCATTGAAGGGTCTTCTTTCTCTGTAATTGATCATTGGCATCCCAAGCCCCATTAATCCAAGGTTTCCAGATTGCATCACGATGAAGAAAGGAAGTTTCTAGATTTTTTAATTTTGTTAAACCTCCTAATTGTTGAGAAGCTATATAACAATTTTCATTAGGTCTTTGATCTATTAATTCTTTAATTATTTTTAATACATTTAGATTATTCTTTTGCCAAGCAGGTCCTAATAATCCAATCACCTCAGAATGATTTAAGTTATTAATTTTATTATTTCCAAGGCTTAAATTTGGTAAAGAGTGCATATTATTAACTTTATTAATAATTCGATTAGATGTGAATGGCAATCTTTCTATTAAGTCTATTAGGTTTGCCTCATGATCAGTATCTATAATCTCTCCAGTTGCAAGAGCAAAAATATTCTCGCCATAAATCCATTGCAAGCTAAGTGAATTAGGCCAGCTTTCTGCTTGATTAATACATTCCGACAACTCAGAAAATGAAAGATTCGCAGTCCAAGTCAATATTTGTCTTAATGGTTGAGTCTTTAATTTAACTTTTGTAATTATGCCAAGAAATATCGCTGCTCCGCAAAGGGCTTTCCATTCATGGTTTGATTCTTGTGGCGTATTTGGTTGAGATATATGGAACTCTTTTCCATTGCCCCAAAAACCTTTAATCTCAATTATTTGATCAATGGCTAATCCTCTACTTCGACTTATAGGACTTATTCCACCGGTCAAGATATATCCCATTCCTGTCTTTCCAGATAAACCAATGGGAAAGCTTCTTTTATGCTTTCCTAAGAAATTTGATAAATCCCCCATTCTCACGCCAGCTTCGATTTCTACATGCTTCGTATTTAAATCAAAAGATATGTTTTGGTAATTTTTTCTTAGATCTATTATCCAGTGATTATCTGCGGCGGATCTACTTGTGGTGCCTCCACTAGAGACTAGAAAAGGAATTGAAGATTTCTGTAATGATCTAAGTGATTGGAAAAATTCTGAATTTATTTCTTCTGACACGCCAAGAACATTGCTATCTTTGGCGTTTTGATTTTGAAGTGATAGCAAATTTCTAATGAGTTTCTCCTTTTTCTATAATAAATTTCTTAAGTTGATATTTTATAAAACTATATTCAATTAAAGTAAATTATTTCCTAAAAAGCGTTTTGATTTCATCGGCTTCAACCATTAATAAATATCCATTAAATATTGGCATTCTTTTATGCGGTCATGGTAGTAGAGATCCTATAGCTGTAAAAGAGTTTATTAATGTAGTTGATAAAATAAAGTCAAGGATACCTAATATTCCAGTTGCATTTGGATTCCTAGAATTTAATAGGCCAATAATTAGTACCGCCCTGGATCAACTTAGGAATAGGGGAGTAGAAAGGGTGATTGCTTTACCAGCAATGCTTTTCGCTGCTGGACATACTAAAAATGATATTCCTGCAGTTTTGAATAAATATTCTGCTGAAAATGGACTTCAAATTCAATATGGCAGGGAGCTTGGCCTCAATTCTTTGATGATTGGGGCAGCTGGAGCAAGAGTCAAAGAAATAATTGAAAGTAATCCAAGCTTCCCTCTGACCGAAACATTATTAGTTGTAGCTGGGAGGGGATCATCAGATCCAGATGCTAATTCAAATGTTTGTAAAATCACCAGAATGCTAGTTGAGGGATTTGGATTTGGATGGGGAGAAACAGTTTTTTCAGGAGTAACATTTCCACTGGTTGAGCCTGGCCTAAGACATTCACTTAAATTAGGTTTTAAAAGAATAATTCTTTTACCTTATTTCCTTTTTTCAGGAATTTTAGTAAATCGTGTTAGAGATCATTCCATGAAAGTCTCAAATGAGAATCCTGATGTTAAGTTCTTACATGCAAGCTATTTATCAGATCAAGATTTAGTCATTGATACTTTTATTGAAAGAATTCATGAGGTTTTAAATGGAGAAAATTTCATGAATTGTTCTTTATGCAAATATCGCTCTAATCTATTAGGTTTCGAAAGTGAGGTTGGATATGAGCAAATCAGTCATCATGATCATGTTGAAGGTTGTCTTGATATTTACTCAGATTCTGAGGATAAAAAAAGCGAATTTAATAATGAGAATAAAAGTTTTTTAGAAAATAATCTGGAAGGACATTCACATAAACATTTCCCTTATCCTCATACTGAGCATCCTTTAGGACCTGTCACGCTTCGCTCTTTAAATAACAGTCAAATCTAAAAATAATAGGGTTAAATAAAAGACTCATTTGTCTCTTTCTTAATTGCGACACAATGGACTCGTTATTTATATATTCTTTTAATGTTTAGTTTGAGCTCTTTTCCCCAAGTGATTTCCACAGATAGTAAAGAGTTTTCCACTATGGAAGAACTGAAACTCTAGTTTTCGCGAAGAACTTGTGGGATTCAATGGATATTTTAATAGTAATTTACACTTAGATAGCTTCGATGTTTAGAGTTTCTTTGCTTGAGATGCTTCCTTTAGAAGTATTGTCATTAGATGAGTCTACTGCTGTCTTGTTTATTTGATATATCTTTTCTTTATCTTTGACGTTTTGTTGAAAATTTAAGATCCTTAAATAGTTGCTTTTCGAACTTTTAAAAAAGGAAATGGAGTTTAATCAAATTGAGACCCGTATTGAAGAGAAAAGAAGTGAAGGGATTGGATGCTTTGGAAATGACTTAGACATTATGCCAATAAGTCTTGAGGCTGAGATCCCTGAGGCTCTTTATGTAGGTATGAAGGATTTTATAAGTAGTAATGATAAATGGGATCAATCTAAACTTATAAGCTCAGCTATTGCAAATTTTCTTTTTCAAAATGGTTCTGACGATAGAGCTGTAACTGAGAAATATTTAAGCGATATTTTCAACCTTTCAAGTTGATAATTGCTTTTTCGCACGCCCTTTTAGTTATTGCCATCATTGTTAGAGTTGGACTTTGCCAAGATGATGTTGGCCAGCAAGCTCCGTCGACAACCAATACATTGTTACATTCCCATAAACGATTCCAATTATCTACAACACTTTTTTCTTTATTATCCCCCATTGGAGCTCCTCCTACTTCATGAATGTAATAGCCCGGAGGTGGCGCATCATTTTTAATGGCAACAGATTTATTTAAAATTTGATTGGCAAATGGAACATTTAGAATTTCACTTATTGGAAGAATAGTTCCATTTCCAGAATTAATAATAAGTTCAATCATTCTATTCATTTCTTTGACCATATTGTTTTCATTCTTACGCCAAGTCATTGATATGTGTGGGATAGAGATATCATATTGATCTGTGTCTTTTGATAAAGTTACTGTGTTTTTCTTATTCGGTAGAACTTCTCCATGGCCAATAAGAAATCCCATTTTTGTATATGGATTCTTTTTTAAAAGATCTGGTGGTTCAAATCGATCAATCCCTCCCCAGATTCCATATCCTCCTACATAGTTTTTTTTATTTGATCGATCTCTACCGATAGGGATAAAGAAGCTACCGGCACCTGATAAATATTGCTTATTATTTTTATTTGACGAATCATTTAAATCCCGATCTACTGGAAAAGTAAAGAATCTACTCGTGGAGATATGATCCATTAGGTTCATTCCTAATGTTTGAGAAGGATCAATTAGACCATTAGAATCATGCCTTTCTTCGGAACTTAGTAGAAATCTAATTGTTTGTATTGTAGACGAGCATAATATAATTAATTTGCTTTCTATTTCAATTCTAGCTCCATTCTTTTGGTTGATTAAAATAACACTCTTTGCTGACTTTCTATCCTTATTTAATACAAGCTTTTCTGCAATATGGTCTGAAAGTATCTCAACCTTCCCTAGCCTTAATGCCTCTTTTAATGTACTTCCTAAACTACTATATCTTGGCCATTTTGTTTTATCTTTATTTATTTCAAAGCCTCTAGAATGTATAAAAGGAATATCCAATTTTTCTTTTATATTGGATGCGAATTTTATTTCACTTTCGGTAAATGGAATATTACCAATATATTCACCATCAGGTAGTTGATTTAGCTCATCTCTATTCCCATAGATTTTTAAGAATCTTTCTATCTCCAAGTAATGTGAAGCAAGATCCTTATAACTAATAGGCCATTTTAGTTTGTATTCTTTATCTTTTGATGCTTCAAAATCTTCGTTGGATAATCTTAAGGTTATTCCTCCCCAAGTTAGACTCCTTCCGCCTACTTGATTGCCTTGTGTCCACATGAATGGAGATTCAGGAGGATAAGTGTAGGGAGTTGATTTTTTATCTGCGTACAATAATGGATTTGATTTCCAAAAGCCTGGATGCTGAGGTTGATTTTGATACTTGCCAGTTGTAACACCTAAAAGCCTTCGCATCATATTGCAAGGTTCAGTTCCTATCGCCTTCTTGATTTCTAGTTCAGGACCTCTTTCAATAACCAGTGTTCTTACACCAGCTTTGGCCATTGTTAGCGCGGCCATCCCCCCGGTTGCTCCGGAACCAATAATTATGGCTTCATAAGGGTTTTGAATCATTTCATGGGATTTGGATTTTATAAACCTAGTAGATTATGTGAATTGTTTTTTTATTTATGCATTTAGTATAAATTATATTGGTTTTTAGTATGTAGTTGATAGGATTGATTATTATATATCTTAATTAGCTTATATTTACTTCATTTATAAATAATATCTAATTTATTTGAAATTAATTTTTTTAACTTAGGATATTGAATAGTAGGATTAGTTTAATCTAATTAATATTAAATTAAATAATTAACTTTAAATCCCATTTTGAATTAAAATATCATTCATTGTTGCTATTAGAAAGTTATGTTTAAAAGCCTGCTTTTTTTTGTAAGCTCGATTTTATTTCTTTTGCATTCTTTGCCAGCTTTTGCCGCCTTGGATTACGGGAAGCAAACTTTGATAGGAGCAGATTTTTCTAATAATGATTTAAAAGGAGCTACTTTCTATTTAAGCGATCTTAAAGATGCTGATTTCTCTGGGAGCGATCTGCAAGGAGCGAGTTTTTTTGACGCAAAGCTTGAAAACGCTGATTTAAGTAATACTAATATGAAAGATGTAACAATGGATGCAGCTATACTTAACGGCGCAAATCTTTCAAATAGCATATTAGAAGGTGCATTTGCTTATAATGCTAAATTTGAAAACGTTATCATTGATGGAGCTGATTTTACTGATGTATTGGTAGCAAATGATGTTAAAAATAAGCTATGTCTTATCGCAGATGGAATTAATACTGTTACTAATAGAAAAACAAGAGAAACATTGGATTGTTAGTGATAAATATTTTTAATAACCAATTTATGTAAATAAAATAGTAACAAGTATGCCTTTTAAGAACAGCATTAATCAACCGAAATATACCTTTTGGATATCAGTTATAATTGTATGGATTATATCTACTTTAGTTGATCGGATTTGGTGGGAATTTTATAGTAATACTCCTTCATGGGATCAGGCTGATTATCTTAATAGTGCACTGGATCATGCTCGAGCACTTTCTTTTTTAGAAGGTGATGGATTTGTAGACTTTAGATCGCTTCTAGATAAGTCTCCAAAGATACCCCCTTTGGCTTCAATAGTTAATGGCGCAGTAATTGCTTTTGCTGGTGATTCGCCTCATAAAGCTGCGTGGTCGTTAAGTCTTTGGAATGGGTTTTTGATATTTAATCTTGCCTCATGGGGACTTTTTTTAAGAGGAAGAAAGTTTGCTCTTTTCTGTGTCTTTATTAGTGCATTTTCTCCTTTCTTATTTGCTCTAAGAACTGATTATGTATTGGAATTGCCATTGATCTCTTTTATTGCATTTTATTTGTTTCATTTAGGAAGATGGAGTGATAATTCTAGGGGAGGCAAGTGGATTCAATTGATAATTGCTTTATTTGCTTGTTCTTCTTGTCTGCTAATTAAGCAGAGTTCTTTATTGGTAATTATACCTTCATGCTTATTTGTTTTTATTCTTTCTTTTAAAAGAAAGAATAAATTTAGACTTCAATTATTATGCTTCTTTCTTGTCAATATTCTGGCTGTTTTACCTTGGTTCTATCACAATTGGATAATGATATTAAGTGGTACCTATAGAGCTGTTTTTGAGTCGGCTGCTATAGAAGGTGATCCTTCTATTTTTGATTTGAAAAGTATTTTTTGGTATTTCCCTTATCTAAATAATCAGTTTGGTAGTATTCTTTTCTTTTTTGGTTTATCTGGACTAGTATTTATACTTTTAACTTATATAAGATCTTTTAAAACACCACTAGGTTTTGCCAATATTTTAAATAAGAATAACTATCAATGGACATGGATTTGTTTTAATTTATTAACTAGTTGGGTTTTTACAACTTTTATACCTAACAAGGATGAAAGGTATATTGCTGGTACGCTTCCATTAATAATTTTGCTATTAGCACTTGGATTTTGTAAGTGGAGTGATTGGCTTGATTCGTATTTTAAATTTAACTTTTATGGTTTATTATTTATTGCTCCCTTAAGTTTTTTATTCTCAGATTCTCTGAACAGGTTTAATAATATAAATAGCGCTCAAAGAAAATATTATCCTGTTAAAGAAATTATTTCTATAATCAGATCAGATCATATTGGAGATAAAAAAGAGACTGTGATTGTTATTCCAAGCACGCCTGAAGTTAATCAACATAATGTTACTTATATGGGCAGAATTCAAAGTGGAAATATTTTAGGGAGACAACTTGGCCAATCTCTTTCGCATATAGAACCAGTTATTGAATATTCAAATTGGATTATTTTGGCTGATGGGGATCAAGGATCAGTTCCAAGTAATTCACTCGTTCTTGATAAATCTATTAGAGATAGTAATCTTTTTATAGAAATTCAAAAATTTCCCAGAGAAAATGGAGGAAGTTATTCTTTATGGAAACGAAGTTCAACATCATTCAAGCCAAAAGAATTTAATAATAGATTTATTGAACTAGCTAAATCAATGGAGCAAGGTCCATTAGGTATTAAGTTGATTTTTGATGAAATAGCGATACAACATATGCTTGATGGTCATTTTAAATATCAAAATATAGTTAGAAAAAAAGCTTTGTCAAATATAAATTCTAATCTTGAAAATATTGATTATTTATGGACATTATCCCTTCTTAACATATTATCTAACAGGCCATTTGAGGCTGATATTTATCTAAAGGATTTGGAACGATTACTGCCTAATAATCCATGGCCAAGTGCCTATAGAAGTATTGTTAATTTAGCTTCTTGGAATCCATGGAAGGCATCATTTATAGCAGAGAAAGCTAATATAAGGCATCAACATTATTTTCTAAAAGCTCTAAGTGACATTAGTGCAGTGCTGAGAGGTTCCTTTTGGCGATTGATTTCTGCTAGTAAAAGTGTTCCTATGGCAGTTGAAAATGTTGATGAAATTTTAAAGCCCACAGAAGAATAGCTGCTTAAGTCAATAATACAAATATCAACTTTCTAAGTTCAGAGTTGGTCTCTTTCGAATGTTTTTGTTATTTCCTTTAGAAATTCCACTATTTTGACATTTGTATATCCAAGCTCTGTTCTAAGGCCTTTGCATGATGTGGTGATCTCTTTCCAAATATCAGCTCTTACAATAGCTTCTCTGTCTTTTAAATAACGTTCTTCTTTCATTTTGATTAGATTAATGTTAGATCAGTTTCTTCAAGATAAAAAAACTATTTTATAATTACCATAACGAAAAAATAAAAAAATCATGAGTACTAATATATTTTAGATGGTATTAAGTATTTGTTTTTCTTATATTAAGAGACTCAAGAATAAATCATTTTTAAGCCTCTGCTTTGTTGAGTATTTCTTTGAATTTTAAGGTCACTTTTCTTCGATTTTTTACGTTTGCTCAACAAATAAACCAATATTCGAAAATTTTGTTTTAAGCACTCCCTAGTCTCCTCTAAACATGGCGTGATTTATTCACTACCCTTTCCAAAATGGGGGTGGCTGGGCTTGATGGTTCTTAAGATAAGAAACTTAGAATTGTTTAATGATAAGGGATTCTAGATATATTTATTAATATGTAAAACCTTAGGTATCAAAGATAATCTTTCATGATTTCTCAGATTCCTTCTGATTTGTTTCTTGATCACCTTGATATTTGTATTGCTTGTAAAACATAGGTACATGAGTATTGCTAAATCCCTTCCATCCCCTCCATAAAGTACGGAGAGTGGGGGATTCGAACCCCCGATGGAGTTGCCCCCATGCTAGTTTTCAAGACTAGAGCCATAAACCACTCGACCAACTCTCCGAGAAAATTTTACCTTATTAGCTTCTTAAAATTAAATAAATGGCCCAAAATAAAAATTATTCTCTGGTTTTGAGGTTGTTTCTTTTTTATAGAAGCTCCTTTTAGTCTTTAAAAATTTCAGAACCTATAGATTCGCTATCTTTGTAAATATCAATGAGATTATTTGTGCAATAATTTCTAACATTGGTAAATCACATTCATGGCAAGCAACAAGAGCCCACAATCACGTTTCCTTGGAGACCTTCCTATGGAGGGCGGTATTACTCAAAAAGAAAAATATCGTTATGTAGCTCATTTAATGTTTTTTATAGGTTGCGCTTTATTCTCTTTTGGGATTTGGGCTCTATCAGGCTTTACTGCATCCAGCGGATCTACAGGACCATTCCCTTTCTAAATATTAGTTTTATTTAGAATCAATAGGCTTAAAGGAAATATTATTGAGCAGAAAGCTTACTAATAGTCTTATCTCTATCTTCAATAAGAGTAATTAGCCATTTAGAAGCTAATGCTCTTGATATACTTCTGTTCTTTAGAAGTTCGCAAATTTTTTTATAAAGTTTGTCAGACTCAATATTTGAATTGAACCATTTTTCGAACTTCAAAATCTCGTCGGTTTCTTGAAAAGCTCTTAGCTGATCAATAAGTGCATCATTAGTACTTGTGTTACCGATCTTTATTGGTTTGTTAGTTGTAGTCATTTGAATTCTTGGAACACAAGGCCTATTAAACATCTAGCTACTTTTTTTTATTTGGACAATCATATTTAAAACTTCTTTTATAAATATGGCTGATTTATTATTTCAACAATTTTGTCCGTTTGATAGTGAAAAATGTCTTAACTAAAGCTCTATTGAATTTTTTTAAGATGGTTTAGAAAGTGGTAGTAGGCACTTATCTGAATCACAGCCTGCTGGTCCAGCTTCGGTAAGTTCCCCTAGGTCATAGCGACTAAGAGCATCAAAGAAATCACAATCTTCTCTTCTTTTAATTACCTCTGAGTGCAGTTTTGAGTAGGTTTCTTCGTCAATAGGTTCAAAAGGAAGTCTAGGGAAGGTTGCATTTGCATCAAATCTTGCGAGCAAAGCAGCTGAAATATAACCTTTGTTTTCATTTATTGAGGTATGGAGAGCTTTCGCTAAATCCTCGATCTCAGTTTCTCTGAATTCGATTGTTGCAGAAGTGTTGTGGTCTGTATAGTTTGTTTGAACTTGCATGTAAAAATCAAATTGGGCAAGGGCAGAGAAGTTGTTTATATCAATTTGATCAGCACCAGGTATGTTTGCCCAACTTACTTCGGTTGGTATCTCAACTAGCCACTCAGTACAGCTTGGATCAAAAGGGTTGTCTAGTAGTTTTCCATTTTCATCTTTATCGGATTGAGAAGGTACGATTGTGTATCCATAATCCATGCAAGCTAATGCAACGGGATCGTTCTTACGAAAAGTAATTCTTCTGATGAAACGCTGAGCTTTGGGAGGATGCCAACCTGGTGAAGCACCGGTGAGAAGACTTTTTGTACCTGCAGGCTGTACTGTTGTGCAACGACTTGGTCGGCGAATATTATGTCGATCACAATATTCAAAAACAGTATCATTGACGACTTTTCTCCATCGACTCAAAAAAGTAGCTTCTTGAATTTTAAAATCCTGCCCTTCTTTTGTATTGGGTCGTCCAGCTTCCCACCACTTGAGCCAAGGAGTACCAAAGGCGTGAACAAAAAAGTCAAAAAGTCCTGTGAAGCTGACTCCAACAATTGGATCCCATTCGCGACTTTTTCTGTATCTTTCTACTTCAAATCGATGATTCAGTAGGCAAGCAACTGACAAGGCTGCAGCCTTGAATGCATCTTCTTGCTGATTTATATCTAATGGATCGATTTGATTAAGATGGATTTCGGCAAGATTACAATGGAAATCTGAACCCAAGATTTCACCACAAGGGTTAAGACCATATCTACTTAGTCTGTGAGTAAGTTCTTTGTCTTCAAATGGACCGTAATTTGATTGAATCCAATTGGAAGCTTCTTCTTTGCCTTGCTCGCAATAAATTTCTATAAACTCATTTCTTAATTCTAATGTTGAAAGTATGTCAGCATTTGATCTGGCTATTGCTTCTGGTGCAAATTGAATAGCCCCTTCTCCTGAGTGAAATTGCTTCGTAACAGCTTCTACAAGAACTTCTAGCTCAGGTTTTGTGTGGTAAACACGAGTGTGGTTAGCCATTCTTAAAGCATCCTTCTCTGGGTCAATACTCCAATTCCCATGAGAGTCTTGCTTCCATAAATTCTCTTTGGCTCCAGCCGCTCCTGTATCTTCTGAAGAGAATTGGCGCATACCTGCACTTCTTCTAATATTGCCAGCAACAATTGTGACTGCTGCTTCATCTATAAGTAGGCAACATTCGATTGAAGTTAATTTTCTTCCTATTGCTTTATTTAAAAGATTTGTTACACGAGGATATAAATCTTTGAGTTTTACTGGATTAGCCATGCCTCCAAATCCTTTGAGTGATTCACCCGCTGGCCTTACATCTTTTAAATCTATAGACAAATTAATGACTTTAGAATCGAAACTATTATCACTGCTTAATTCAAGAATTTTTTGATAGCTATCAACCCATCCACGTCGACTATCTCCAACTTTTATTACTACATTATTATCTTGAATTGAGAATGAAGTCTTCTCATTCCTTTTGTCTGAAGGTGTTATGCCTATTTCTGAAACACTTTGAATATTAATTGTATTGATTACCTTTGGTAATTGATCAATCAAGTGAGGCTCAATTATGGCGCCTGTTCCACAACCCATCATGGCTAAATCCATCATAAGTCCAAAGGCTTGCCAATCAACAAGATTTGTTGAGGTGCAATTGTAGGCTCCAGAGAAATTCTTTTCTTTTTCTATCCATTCTGTTCCTCCTATCCAAAGCCATCGGCCAGAAGGAAGAGCTTTCTTTTCTTGTTGCATTTTTTGCATTAAATTTATTTCTTCTTCTTTCAATCCACCTAGTTTTTTTAAACCATCAAGGTTTCTCTTGTTTACTTGTTCCCAGCTTTCACGACCTGTAGAAAGTTTCCTACTATATGTTCTGTAAAAGACAGGATTAGCAGCAGGTGCAGTTATTGGAAAATCAGTTTTTACATTTTCCCTACCCGAGGCTGCATTATTGGTTTCGGGCTGGCTTGTTGCGATTGTCAAAATCTTTGTATCCCTTTTGTAAGTACCAGACTAACGCCATGTATAGCGTTAGCAAGTTTTTTTAACACCATCTACAGGGCTGCGAGGAAAAATGAAAAAATTATTTTTTTTGAAATGAAGAGAACACCTGAACCTGAGCTCATGGAAATCCCTTCTCAGGTAAGGGCTTACGCGGATGCTGATTTCTCTAGAAGCGATTCAATGGTTGTAAGATCGCTTGAAAAATATCTAAAAAAAATAGGCAGAACTCTTAATAAAAGTGATTTGATTTTTGATATTGCATGCGGACCCGGAAATATTTCAGAGAGAATTTCTAGAAATTGGCCCTTTGTAAAAGTTTTAGGCATTGATGGCTCAAAGGAAATGTTGGAAGAAGCAGAGAAAAAACTTGCAAAAAATATTATGAATAATCTCACTTATGAATTGGTTGAGATAAATTCAATAGCCACTGGTGAAAGAAATTTTCAGCTTAAAGCTGATGTCCTGGTTAGTAATAGCGCTTTGCATCATTTTCATGATCCCTATAAGTTTTGGGATGCATTAAAGAAACTTGGTAAAAGTGAGTGTATTCATATTCATCGTGATTTAATAAGGCCTACTTCTATAGAAAAAGCATTTGAGATAAAAGAAAAACATCTTTCAAATTCTCCAGAAATTCTAAAAAAGGATTTTTATGCATCTCTCAAGGCATCATTTACAGTTGATGAAGTAATTCAGCAGCTATCCAATGCGGGGTTATCTCAATTAGAGGTTTTTCAAGTTGATGAGCTTTATTTTGAGATTATTGGGAGTATTTAATCTTCTCATGAACAATTGAACAACCAAAAACAATAATGAAATCAATTCCTCAAGACAAAACTAATTTAGATCCAAATTTAGAAGAAGAACTAACTATATCTTTAAGTACGGAGGTTGGTAAAAGAAGAAATTTTGCGATTATTTCCCACCCTGATGCAGGGAAAACCACTTTGACAGAAAAACTTTTACTTTATGGCGGAGCTATTCAACAAGCAGGAGCAGTAAAAGCAAGAGGAGAACAGAGAAAAGTTACTTCTGATTGGATGGAGCTTGAAAAACAAAGAGGCATATCAATCACATCAACTGTTTTACAATTTGCTTATAAAGATAAGACCATTAATTTATTAGATACCCCTGGCCACCAAGATTTTTCGGAAGATACGTATAGGACACTTGCCGCTGCTGATAATGCTGTAATGCTCGAGGATGCGGCGAAAGGACTTGAACCCCAAACAAGAAAGCTTTTTGAGGTTTGCAGAATGCGTCAAATACCAATTTTTACATTCATCAACAAGATGGATAGGCCAGGTCAAGAACCTCTGGAATTATTAGATGAGATTGAGTCTGAATTAGGATTATCAACCTTTGCAGTCAATTGGCCAATAGGAAGTGGTGAGCTTTTTAGAGGTGTTGTTGAGCGTGCAACCAAAGAAGTTATTTTATTTTCTAGAGCGGAAAGAGGTAAGCAATCTAGTGAAATAAGATTGAAAATTAATGACCCGGAACTTGAGAACTTAGTAGAACAAGAACTATTGGCAAAAGCACTTGAAGAGATTGAGATTCTTGATGAGGCCGGTTGTGACTTAAATCAAGAATTAATATTATCTGGCGAATTAACACCTGTGTTTTTTGGATCTGCAATGACCAACTTCGGGGTTAGGCCATTTTTAGATAATTTCCTTGAGCTATCTCAGGGACCCGTTGCTCGAAATAGCGTTGATGGGCCAATCGTTCCTACAAGAGAATCATTTAGTGGATTTGTATTTAAATTACAAGCAAATATGGATCCAAAACATAGAGATAGGGTTGCCTTCGTGCGTGTATGTAGTGGGAGGTTTAAAAAAGATATGACAGTTCAACACGCTAGGACGGGTAAACAAATCAGGCTCTCAAGGCCCCAAAAGATTTTTGGTCAAGATAGGGCCGTTGTTGATGATGCTTACCCTGGGGATGTTATTGGTTTAAATAATCCAGGGATGTTTTCGATTGGAGATACATTATTTATTGGACCTAGAGTTGAATTTGAGGGGATTCCATGTTTTAGCCCCGAGATATTTAGTTGGTTAAGAAATCCAAATCCTTCAGCTTTTAAGAACTTTAGAAAAGGTGTCAATGAATTAAGAGAGGAGGGAGCAGTCCAAATTCTTTACGATAAAGATCAAAGCAAAAGAGATCCAATTTTGGCCGCAGTTGGTCAGCTTCAACTTGAGGTAGTACAACATCGACTTGCTAGTGAATATGGAGTGGAAACCAGGCTGGAACCAATGGCTTATCAAGTCGCTAGATGGGTAAAAGGGGGATGGCCTGCTTTAGAGGAGGTTGGGAGGATTTTTAATTGCAAAACGGTTCAAGATGCTTGGCTTAGACCAGTACTGCTTTTTAAAAACGAATGGAATCTAAATCAGTTAAAGGAAGATCATCCTGAAATGGAATTAAACTCAGTTGCTCCGGTCGTTAGTGGTGTTGATCCTGTTTCCCTTTAAAGTAGATTAAAATCTAATTAATAAATAGAGTAAATAAATCTTTTTTTTTTTTTTAATCTATGGATCCTGGTACTAATTCTCAATCAAATTCAAACTCACAAGATCCATATTTGATACTTGGAATAAATGAGGGTGCAAGTTTTGATGCTATTCAAGAAGCAAGGGACAAAAAGTTAATTGAGGCTGGAGATGAGCAAATCACTAAAGCAAAAATAGAAGCTGCTTATGATTCGTTGCTAATGGTAAGTCTTAAGTCAAGACAACTTGGTAATGCAAGTAACGAAGCAATAACTGCATCAAAGAAAGAAAATGAAGCAAAGAAAGTTGGTGAAATAGGGCCTGGTTCTCTTCTTACTAGGTTGAAAAATTTAAATCTTACTAAATATGAGGCATCAAAATCTAATTTTTTACCAAGCTTAGAGTTTCCCTCTGGACAAGAATTAAATATAAGGATTTCTCTTGGAATATTGGCTTTTTTACTTGTTTTAATTGTGCCTTCTGAAAGTGTTGAATTAATACTTTCATTTTCAACAATAGGTTTATTCATTAGTCAGTCTCGTAGAGGTAGGCCTTTCTTTTCCTCTATCCTCTGGTGCATTCTTCTTCTTAGTATTGGACTTCTCTCTGGGGAATTACTTTTGGGTGGTGCTCAATCATTTATTGATAACGCTGGATCATTTTCTTCAGAAAAATTTGAGGCTATACCTGCAGTATTTTTACTTTGGTTAGGAGTGATTCTCCTTGATTAATTCTCTAATCTATTAAAGATATCAATTCGTCCTTGTTAACAAGATAAACATTTTTACAGAATTGACATGTTAGTTCTGCTTTTCCATCCTCCTTTATGATTTTCTGAAGTTCTTTTTCCCCCAATATCTTCAATGCTGATAGGCTTCTTTCTCTTGAGCATCTACATTTAAAATGAACTTCTTGAGATGTGCTAATAATATCTGAATGTGATTGATCAAGATCAGGAAAAATTTCTTCAATTAGAGAAATAAGGTTAGTCCCTTTTTTGTTTAATAACTCACTAAAAGAGTTAATTTCTTTACATCGCTCTTCAAGTAGGGCTATCAATGAATAGTCTCGTTCTGCTTTAGGTAGTATTTGTGCTAATAGTCCTCCGCTACAAACTATTCCATCATGATTAATTCTTTCTCCAACAAACACAGCTGATGGAGTTTGTTCAGAATGTAATAAATAGGAAGCTATATCTTCACCTATACCTCCATTAATTAATTCAACTGTGCTGTTGTGTGGCTCACCTTTCCCATCATCTCTAATAACATGAAGATAGCCAATACCTGTAGCTTTTTTAAAATCAAATGTATAGTGGTTGCTTTTATTTTTAATTAGGTCTAATTCAAGACTTGGATCTCCAACGTAACCTCTCACACTTCCATCTCTACCCGCATCAATAGTTAATCCTTTTAGTGGTCCATTTGAGCTTATCCTCAAAGTCACTCTCCCATGTTTTACCTTCATTGAGCTTGCAAGCAAGAGGCTTGCACTCATTGCCCTGCCTACAATTGCAGATGTTAAATATGAAAGAGAATGTCTTTCTATTGCTTCTTTTGTTGATTCAGTTGTTGATACGGCGACTAGCCTGATACCTCCTTTTGCAGCAGTAGCTCTAACTAGTGAATCTTTCATTGATTAGTTGAATTGATTATTCAGGGATAAGTTGACCATTATGCAATTCATAATTGTCGGTATTCAAATTTTTAAAAAGTTCTGGTTCATGAGTAACTATTAGAATCGTTTGCTTGTCTTTAAGCTTTGCGAGTAATTCTATAATTCCTTTTCTCACTGACCAATCTAAACCTGCTGTTGGCTCGTCTAATAAAAGTACTTTTGGATTCCTTAATAGTTGAACAGCAATAGCTAGTCGTCGTTGTTGTCCTCCACTAAGAGATTCTGGCGGCTTCTTTAAATCTAAGTTGATCAACCCCACTTTTGTGAGAGCTGAAATTTGTTCTTCAGTCGTTAACCTCTTATGTCCAAGACGTAATTCTTGAGCTACAGATAATCCAAGAAAATATCTTTCTGGAAATTGAAAAACCAACCCACATAACCACCTGCGCTGACGTGCATTTAGAGTTTTGTTGAACCATGTGATCTCTCCTTTTTGATATCCCGATAGACCGCTAATGACTTCTACCAATGTAGTCTTTCCACTTCCACTTGGTCCTCTAACTATTGTGATTTTTCCAGTATTTGATTTTAAACACAAATCTCTAAGGATTGGTTTCTCTGCTGTTGAGGGATGGTAATAAATATTTTTTAAACTAAGCATTCTTTTTTATTTAGGCTTTGATCAATTAAATAAAGATTTTTCAATTTTCTTTCAACAATTTACATTAGATTATGTTTGATATCTTTTAGTTTTTCTTTTTCAAGATCTATTGTTTATGGAAGTTCGATTTCGTGAAGTTGATCCTTTCAATTGTTGGATATGGCTTAGATATTCAGATGTTCCAAGTAAGGGAGAGAAAGAATACGTCGACGGTATTTTTGATTCTTGGTATGTGCTAGGCAGACTTGGGGGATTTAATTCTGAAAATTTGCAAACGCATGAAATGGGTTCTGATGTTAGTTGGATGAGCTATGAAAATGACGATAATTCCTCTAGTCTTCCATCATTAATGCATAATCTTGGAGAATTTGAATTTAATGAGTGTTGGGCTAGATGTTGGGTCGATTTAGGTACTTCTGACCTCATCGCAATTGATGTTTTGATAAATGTACTAAAACAAATGGATGTTGATGTTGTGAAAATAGAGGAACTAATTATCGGAGGAGTAAATCAAGATTGGCCAGTAGAAGAACATCCTGATGCAGTTTTTTCTTCAACAGATTAATTTTCTATGGCTGAGAAAAGAAGATTATTTATAAATCCAAATCGATTAAGTGATGAAATCGATTCAAGTGGAGATTTGATATTGACCTCTAATGAATCCCATTATTTAAATAAAGTTATGAGGATGAGATCGGAAGATCTTTTAGAGGTTATTGATGGAATAGGTCATCTTTGGAATGCCAAAATTGTTGATAAAAAAACTATAAAACTTACCAATGGTTTTAATAAACCTCTTCAAGTCGTTTCAAGAGAGAGACCATTAATAGGCATTGCTGTAGTTATTCCTAAAAAGGGGTTTGAAAACTTTTTGCAAATGAGTTGTGAGATAGGAGTTGACATTATTCAACCATTGATTTCAAAACGATCAGTAGTTAAAGAATGCAATAACGAAAAAATTATTAGATTTCAAAAAATCATTCATGAAGCCGTTGAGCAATCTGAAAGACTTTGGAGCCCAGAACTAATGCAGGTATTGACATTCCCAAATTGGATAAATGATTTGCCTTCCGAAGCTCAAATCGGATTTGCCACAACACGCATTCAAAACTTACAAGATTGTGTTAATTGGTTAAAAGAAACACCACATAAAGTCAATCAAGTTTGGGTGGTTATTGGCCCAGAGGGAGGCTGGGATAAAGATGAAGAGGCATTAGCTTTTGACTCTGGCTTGTCTGGTGTGTCTATGGGAGATACTATTTTGAGGACATCAACAGCTGCCGTAAGTGCCTGTCAGCTAATGACTTCATGGAGAAGACTTAAATCATCCCTTTAAGATTGAATATTTTTGATCATAAAACCGTCTATTGTTTGGAAACAGACATGCTGATTAGGAACGATGGCTAGTTTCTCTTTTATTAGCGGTATTTGGATTAATGCTTTTTTGATTAATTTCTTGTTGATATTTTTGGGACATAGGCTTCCATTTTTAACTAAGAAAGGTTGGATTCATGCTGGAATACTTGGAACACTTTTATTAGGATCTATTGGTTGGAATGGTTGGTTATCAGTTTGTGTATATCTCTTGTTGGGAACTTTAGTTACAAAAATTGGATACAAAAATAAGGCTTCCCGAGGGATTGCTGAAGCCAGAGGTGGTCAACGTGGACCTGAAAATGTTTGGGGGTCTGCAGCAACAGGTTGCTCACTCGCCTTATTAAGTTGTTTCTGGCCAAATTTACTAAATTTATTCATGGTAGGTTTTGCTTCTAGTTTCAGTGCAAAACTTTCCGATACTTTTTCAAGTGAAATAGGCAAAAGATTTGGTAAAAGAACTTTTCTAATTACGACTTTAAAGCCAGTATCACCTGGTACAGAGGGGGCCGTAAGCATCGAAGGTTCGATGGCTGGTTTGTTAGGAAGTTTTATCATGACTGTGTTTATGCTTAATCTATCGATCATTTCTGGTCTATCTGTTGCTTTTATAGTCTTCTTGTCTGGCTATTTAGCAACTTTTTTGGAAAGTTATATTGGAGCAGTGGCTCAAAATAATATTGATTGGATGACTAATGAATTAGTTAACTTTATCCAGACATCTATAGCCGCTATTATTTCTATTTTTTTATATTTGAATTTTGTTTGAAATATTTATTTTAAATCAGCCCAATTCTTTAGTGCTGGCCATTCACTAATTTGTTTATAAATCCATTTATGACCCTCAGTATTCAGATGTATTCCATCTGATGAAAGTAATTCTTTAAATGATAATAAGTTGACCATTTTTTCATGGATAGATAAAAACGGGACATTTAACTCTAAGCAAGTTTCTTCAATTTTATTTTCATACTTAGAACAAGCTTGATTTGAATACCAAAGACATTCTGCAAAAGGCATTGAGTCTTCATTAATTGGTGTTAATCCAAGAACCATTATATGTACTTCATTCTTGATTTCGTTTACTAATTGTTTTAATCCAAATTTAAAAGCATCTTCGGAAAGTTGGTACCTGCCATCTTTCCTTCCAATTCTAGCTGTATCATTTAAGCCAATTGATAGCAAAATACCTTCAGGAACTTTTCTCCTTAACTCTCCCCTTGTTGCCCACTCACTCTTATATCTTATAGCAACTTTCTCTAATCCATCCCCTCTTACTCCAAGGGAATAAATAATAGGGGCACCCTCTAAATTTAACCATTTTTGTCTTAATCTTTCAGACCATCCTCCTCCCTCTAAATCTCCCCATCCGTAAACTCCACTATCTCCAATTATGATTAATTTTTTCTGATATTTATTCATAAGTAGATATGTTGAAAAAATAACTAACTAATAAAATTGTTGGTTGAATTCTTTAACCAATAATTTTGAGAAGTGTTAAATATAAATTCTCCTGAAATGGTTAATAAAGAGAAAGTAGCAGTTATTATCATGACTTGTGCCCAATCAAATGAGCTTAGTGATTCCTGTAATTGCCATCCTAATCCTACACCTCCGACTGCCCCGACAATTGCTGTTTCTTTTAGGATTACGTCACTTCTGTATGCTCCATAAGCTAAGTAACTATTACTTTGGGGGGCTAATATTCCATAAAGTGTCGCCGATTGCTTGCTTGAACCATTGCTTTTAATTGCGCGATAAATACTTTTTTCTTGTTTTAAAATGTTATCTGTAAGTAATCTTCCCATAACACCCATATGGGTGATTCCTAGTGATAATGCGGCCACTGATATATTAGGATTAGTAAAAAGAAGAATAAGTATAGTGGTCAATGGAGGAGGAATTAATCTAAAGAATATCCAAATAAAATTTTGAACTTTTAGAGAGAATTTACCCGGGAATAAAACTAGTAAAAGGGGAGGCGTCCCTATTGCAATACAAGACGCGAGAAAAGTCATTAGAATTGTCTTGAAAATTAGTTTAAGCAGAGGTAAAGTTTTAAATCCATTCTCTATCTCTACGAATGAAGGTAAATTTAAAAATGAAAAGTTTAATGGAGTAAATATTTCAAAATTTAGATTATAAAGCCAACTCATACCTAAAGATAGAGATAGTGAAAATATTGAGATTGAAATTAAGAAAGAATTTTTCAAACTAATATTATTCAATAAATAACTTCTTGAAAATTTAATAAATTTCTCTAAAAAAATTATTACTAACCAAAGCATCCACAAACAAGTCCACATTTCTTTGAATTCAAAGGATTTTAAAGTTAAATATAGTTCTGTTCCTATACCTCCTAATCCAAATATTCCAAGTAATGTTACACCTCTAATTGCACATTCAAGTCTGTAACTTCCATATGTAGAGATGACAGATATTAACTTGGGAAGTAGAAAAGTTATGAATGAGCTGATAATATTAGATCCTGTTTTCCTAATTGCTATTAGAGGTTGTATTTCAAAACTATCAAGTTGCTCCGAAATTACCCTTGCTGTTAAAGCTGAATAAGGAATCACTATAGATATAATTGCCACCCAAATATTCAAACCTAGAATTTGTATAAATAGCAAGCCCCAAACCACTTCATGTATTGATCTTGGGATTGCTAATAAGTATTTTAAAAATTTACCTAAATAAGAAAATTTAGGTATACTTTTCCAAAATAAATCTGTAGATAATACACCTAAAAGAATTCCAATAAGCATACTTATAGCCCAGCTAGTTAAAGCAATAGCAATTGTTATTTGAAGACCTTCCCATGCACTTTTTACTACTTCATGATTGAAAGATGGTTTTATAGCCGAGCTTATGAAGGTAAATATGATATTTAACCCCCCAATATGAAATCCTTTAATGATTTCTATTAGAACGGGAATATATACTATCGATGGGAGTACTGTTAATAAAGTTGATACTGGCTTTATTAATTTCACTATTAATTAAAAGAGCGAATCAATCTTTGATTGATTAATATTATGAATTGCTCTATCTAGTACAATTTGTCCATCCTTTAACCCAATAACTCTATTAAAATTATTTATTAAATTTATTTGGTGAAGACTGAAGATTATGGTCTCTGGAATTTTAATACTATGATAATTTTTTCGACTAATAAATAAATTTAAAATATTTTTCGATAAGAGAGGATCTAAATTCGAGAAAGGTTCATCTCCAAGAACAATCTCTGGTTCTTGTCTTAAAAGACGTGCAATTGCTATTCTTTGTTTTTGTCCACCAGAAAGTTTATTTATATAGGAATAAATAGTTTTTTTAGGAAGAGAGACTGCTGCTAGACATTCTTGGCACAAATTCTTATCTAAGATTCCTAAGAGATTTTTCAATGCCCATATGAAACTGTGTTTACCTAGTGCACCGCAGTTTATATTTTGAGCGACATTTAGCTCTTCTATTAAAGATAAATCCTGCCATATAGTCCCTATCTTTGACGACTCAATATTTGAGATATTGTTAATGTTCAAACCTTTCCAAATTACATTCCCTTCAGTTGGGGCTATTGATCCATTGGCTATTGATATTAATGTACTTTTACCCGAACCACTCTTTCCAATAATAGCTATCTTTTCACCTTTATTTATTGATAAATTAATATCTTTGACTCTGGTATTCTCTTGATTATAAAGGCTTATATTCTTTAGTTCTAATAACTTCGTCACTTAATTTTTCCAATTTCTCTAGCTATTTTCTCTATTTTATTGTAATTATCGTTTCTTGACATTATAAATTTCTTTGTACCAAATAAGTCAAGAATTTTCTTTTGCCTTGGTGACTTTTCATTGAAATTTAAAAAAACATTTCTAAGTTCTTTCGTAAAACCCTTTTTGAATTTTTTATCTAGATTCCCTTGAGCAAGCCAATGATAATCATAATAAGAAGGTGTTTTCCAAATCACAAAGACTTTTGAGGGGTTTACTCGCCCTCTCTTAACATTGCTCTCCCATACTTGTTCGTTAAGAGCACCTGCTTCATATGAACCACTTTGCACAAGCATTAATGTTGTGTCGTGACTGCCGCTAAATCCTGGTGCTCCTCCTTTGAAATCTTTCAGTTGAACACCTGCTTTGTTTAAAAAATATTGTGGCATCAATCTTCCTGATGTCGAACTTTCAGATCCAAAAGTAAAACGTTTTTCTTTTAGTGTTCTTAAGTCATTTATTTTATTTATTTTTTGGAGAGAACTTTTTTTGTTTGCAATAAAAACACTATGGAATTTTTCATCAATATCTCTTTGTACTAGTACCTTGGCTCCTTTGGTTTGAAGTCTTGCTTGTACACCCGTTAAACCACCAAACCATACTAAATCTAGCTTTCCGGTCCTAAAAGCTGTTACGGCTGCAGCATAATTAGTTACTGGTTTATAACGAACCGGAATATTGAGCTGCTCGCTTAATTCAGAGGATAAAACCTTGTATAAACGATTCAGACGCTCAGGGTTTTGATCTGGTATTGCCCCAATGCGAAGTATCTCTTCTGCTTTTAATCCATTAATAGTAAATAAATGAAAAATTGATAAAATACATACAGCTGTTTTTGTATGTTTCAAGCCCAAGCCCAAGCCCAAGCCCATTCCCATTAGTTGTCCTAGCAAAATGTTTAAAGATAATTTAGTAGTTTTTCTAGTCTATTAATTCCATCATTGATCATTTTACTTGAAGCTGCGTAGGAGATTCTAATACATTTGTCATCTCCGAAAGCAATCCCTGGAACGATCGCTAGACCAACTTTCTCTAGTGCCAATTTGCAAAAACTTATTGAGTCGATATCTTCTAGATTAATTTCCGGGAAAACATAGAAAGCTCCATTGGGAGGGACAAAAGAAATACTTTTTATTTTTTTTAGTCTTTCTGTTATCAATAACCTTCTCTTGTTATAAATTTCTGCCATTTCATGAACACACTCTTTTGAGCCTTGAAGTGCTGCAATAGCTCCTTTTTGAGCAAAACTACATACATTGCTTGTACTTTGACTTTGTAAAGCAATAGCTTTCTTTATTACCTCTGCGTTTCCTGTTAAGTATCCAATCCTCCAGCCAGTCATTGCCCAAGCCTTTGCAAAACCGTTGACTGTGAAAATTCTATTTTTTAAATCTGGTGCGATTTTTGCGAAACTGTGATGAACTTGATTTGGAGAAATAAGAAATTCATAAATTTCATCACTCATTAAAAAAATTCTTGGATGTCTTCTTAAGAACTCGGAAATAGTATTCATCTCTTGCTCAGTTAAAACACAGCCAGTTGGATTGCTTGGAGAATTAATAATTAATAGTCTTGTTTTTTCAGTTACACATTCTTCAAGGGAATTAATATTTATTTTGAAATTATCTTTGGTTGAAGATTTAACTTTAATTGGCTTTGCACCAGCTAAAAGAGTTATTTCTGGATAGCTAAGCCAATAAGGTGAGGGTATGAGAACTTCATCTCCAGGATTCAAAACTACTTGAAATAAATTGTATATTGCTTGTTTCCCTCCATTGGTTACTAAAACATTGTCTATTTTTGTAGGAATTTTATTAATAGTTGATTGTTTTTGCGCAATGGCTTCTCTTAATTCAGGATCTCCAGCAGCTGGACCATAACGTGTTTTTCCATCTTTTAATGCTTTTAGAGTTGCATCGATAATAAATTCAGGGGTATCGAAATCAGGTTCCCCTGCGCTTAAACTGCAAATGTTTTTACCTTCAGCTTTTAGGGCTTTTGCTTTTGCGCTGATCTCAAGAGTTAGAGAAGGTTTTATGGAGAGAGCTCTTATTGATATTTGTGATTTTTCAGTCATCTTCGAAGCATAACTTCAAAATGTTTTTCTTAGATTCACTTTTAAAGTGAATGATCTAATTACAAACTTACTACTTAATAATATACTTGCATGCCTTTGATGAACATAAACTTTGTAATTGCCTCTGAAGACCCTAAAGAATTGTCTGCTTTTTATGCCAAGATCAATTCTGACAAGGCAAAAAAAGGTTTTAATTCAACTCATTATTTTATTTCATTAAGTAATCGATCCAAAATACATTTTTATCGACCTAATGAAAAACATGAATGGCAAAGGAAAGGTAACTCAACCTCATTGTGTTTCCAAGGTGAACCTTCTGAATATCCAGAAACAATCATTGCTAGGTGGACTTCTGAGATATTAAAAATGGGAGGAAGTGCTATGGGAATCCCAAAATTGGCAAACTTTGGATCTGAGCAATGGATGCTTGATCCAGAAGGTAACCAATTCTTAATTTTGGTGCCATATCTTTCAAAAGCTTCAGATAAGGAACCTTTGATTTGATCAAAAATATCTATCCTGATAAAGACTTTTCTGAAGTTTCTAATTTAGGCAACCCTATAAACAAAATCGTCGTATCAAGGGGTAACACTTTCTCTCAGTTGATGATTGTTGGAGAAGCTCCTGGCGCAAAGGAGGATGAGCTTGGAGAGCCTTTTGTAGGAAGGTCTGGAAAATTACTTGATCAATTGCTACAGAATGCGGGGTTTGATATCAGCCTAGATGTTTATTTTTGCAACGTGGTCAAATGTAGACCTCCCAAAAATAGACGCCCAACTAAGACTGAAATTCGAGAAAATCTTCCTTGGTTGTATCAACAAATCAAACTTGTAAATCCAAAAATTATAATTCTTGTTGGTGCTACAGCATTAGAAGCAATTTTAAAAAATAAGTCCCCTATAAGCATTCTCAGGGGTAAATGGATTAATTGGGATGGAAGACTTGTTATGCCTGTTTTTCATCCAGCATATTTGCTTAGAAATCAATCAAATGAGGAAGGAACTCCAATGAGTTTAACCAAATCGGATTTCTTGAAAATCAAAGAAAAATTTAATACTTTAAAATAGTCCTTAAATATGTCATTGTTGTTTATTAAAGAGGCTCAATTGTTTACTCATGATTGCGACCCTGGAAAAAGATAATAAAGAAAATAATGTTTCACAGCGTTATAGCACCAGAATAATTCGTAGAGATACTAGACCTGTAATGGTTGGAGATATTGGTATCGGTGGGGATAATCCAGTTCGTGTTCAGTCAATGATTAATGAAGATACGATGGATATTGAAGGTTCTACCGCTGCAATAAGAAGATTGCATGAAATTGGATGTGAAATTGTCAGATTAACTGTTCCCACTCTTGCAAGTGCAAAAGCTGTCGGAGAAATAAAGAAACTTTTAGCTAGTACTTATCAACCAGTTCCATTAGTAGCGGATGTTCACCACAATGGCATGAAAATAGCTTTAGAGGTCGCAAAGCATGTAGATAAAGTTCGTATCAACCCTGGATTATTTGTTTTTGAGAGACCTGATCCTAATAGAACTGAATTTACTGATGATGAAATAAAAGCAATTAAAGAGAAGATTATTCAGAAATTTGAACCAATTGTTAATACTTTAAAAGAGCAAAATAAGGCACTAAGAATAGGAGTTAATCATGGATCATTGGCAGAGAGAATGTTATTTGCATACGGAGATACTCCTTTTGGGATGGTTGAATCAGCTATGGAATTCATTCGAATTTGTGATTCATTGGACTTTCACAATATTGTAGTTTCAATGAAGGCTTCTAGACCTCCCGTGATGCTCGCTGCTTATAGAATGATGGCTGACACTATGGATAAAGAGGGGTTTAATTATCCTTTGCATTTGGGTGTAACTGAAGCTGGTGATGGAGATTATGGAAGAATAAAAAGTACTGCTGGAATTGGAACATTATTATCAGAGGGAATTGGAGACACCATAAGAGTTTCTCTTACTGAAGCACCTGAGAAGGAAATACCTGTTGCCTATTCAATTTTGCAAGCAGTTGGACTGAGAAAAACTATGGTCGAATATATAAGTTGTCCTAGCTGCGGAAGAACATTATTTAATTTAGAAGAAGTTGTGGCAAAAGTTAGAGCAGCTACCGTTCATTTGACAGGATTAGACATAGCAGTTATGGGTTGTATCGTTAATGGACCTGGAGAGATGGCAGATGCTGACTATGGTTATGTTGGTAAAGGTGTTGGAACAATTGCTCTTTATAGAAATAGGGATGAAATTAAGAGGGTGCCTGAGGATGAAGGTGTTCAGGCTTTAGTTGATTTAATTAAAGAAGATGGTAAATGGGTAGATCCTTGAAAACAGAATATATATTTTAGTTTTTTTATTATTATAAAAAATTTTATTTGATAATCATGTTGAAAAAATTACTTAAAATATGTTTTGCAATAGTTGTATTTTCCGCCCCATCTTTTTCTTTTCAGGCTAATTCTTCTACTTTGGTTACTGATAATCCAAAGGAGATTATTGATCAAGTATGGCAAATAATATATAGAGATTTTTTAGACTATTCAGGGAAATATAATGTTGAGGATTGGATTAAATTAAGAAAGGAAATACTGTCAACTAAATATCTGAATAACGACGACGCTTATATTGTTATAAAAGAAATATTGACAAAATTAGATGATCCTTATACAAGGTTTTTAGATCCCAAAGAATTTGATGAAATGAGAATAGAGACAACAGGAGAATTGATGGGAGTGGGTATTCAAATTTCTTTAGATGAAGTTACTAAAGAAATTGTTGTTGTCTCTCCCATAGAAGGAACACCAGCTTTCCTTGCAGGTGTTAAACCGAAGGATATCATTGTATCAATCGATGGTATGCCTATAGAAGGTTTGAGTATAGATAGCACTGTTAAACTTATTCGAGGAAAAAAAGGAACTAAGGTTGAACTAGGCATAATTAGAGACGATAAACTTTTAAACGTCTCATTAATACGAGATAGAATAGAGATTAATGTAGTTGATAGTCGAATAAATAATACAATTGTAGGTGCAAAAATTGGATATCTAAGATTAAAACAATTTAATGCAAAATCTCCAAAAGAGATGAGCTTATCGATTAAGAAATTAGAAAAACAAAAACCTTTTGGTTATGTATTAGATCTTAGAAGTAATCCAGGAGGATTGCTAGAGGCAAGCATTGAAATTGCTAGGCAATGGATAAATACTGGAATTATTGTTAGTACTAAAACAAAAGATGGAATTACTGATGTTAGGAAAGCAAATAGTAGGGCCTTAACTAATAGACCAGTTGTTGTTTTAATTGATGAAGGATCTGCGAGTGCTAGTGAGATCCTCTCTGGAGCAATTCAGGATAATAATAGAGGGGTTTTAGTTGGGAAAAAAACTTTTGGAAAAGGACTTGTTCAGTCGGTAAGATCTCTATCTGATGGCTCAGGATTGACGGTTACTGTCGCTAAATATTTGACACCTAGTGGAAAGGATATTAATAAAAATGGTATAGAACCTGATATTCGAGCAGATCTTTTGTTGAATGATAAAGATAAATTGAAAAATTCAGATTTGGGTACGTTAAAAGATAGTCAGTATGTTGTGGCTGAAAATATATTACTTAAAAAGTATAAAGTTGAAAATAATAAAAATACTTATAATCCTAAGAAATCTAATATAAAATATGCTCTTAAAAAATAGTTAAAAGTTATCAATCCTCATGTAACCATACCAGTCAGGAGTGAGTTTATCATTTCTCCTTTCAGGGTCAGAAATTAATTTTATTTCCCAGTTACTTATTTTCTTAATTGAATGAATATCATCTATTTTTGCAAAATTCATTATATCTGAGATGTCATCATTATGTTTCTTCTTTAAGTTTGAGACCCAATTTGTTTTTGCTTTTTTTTTCGCATCTCTAGCATTTTTAGCGACTACTAGAGTAAATTCATGTTCTTCATACATTTTTTCCGGATTGTATCCACCTAAGTTAATGAACCAAAGTGATTGATCTTCTCTTTTTGTATTAATTAAATTGTTTTTATTGCAGTTAGATATTTCTATTTTATACCCATCAACATATTCAATACGCTTATAACTATCAATATGAAGTCCACCTATTTTCCCTATCCATTGTTCCCTAAGTTCAAGAAATGTATCTTCTAATGATTCACCTAAAACCCACCTTACATCGTGAATCTCTATATTACTTTTTAAACTTCTCCCCCCTAATACAACAATAAAAAGGGATAAATTCATACTATTAATTAATTACTCATGTCAAGCATCTTCTGCAGAGGTTTATATGCCATTGATCTGATCTTTTCATCCATGAGTAATTCTGGCTTCATATCTTTTAGGCACTTATATACTTTTTCTAAGGTGTTCATTCTCATATATGGACATACATTGCAACTACAACCATCAATTCCAGGTACTTCTATATATGTCTTTACGGGGTCTTTCAATCTCATTTGATGAATTATTCCTGGCTCTGTAAGCACAATAAAATTATTATTTTTACTATTTTGAGAATAATTTAGCAATTTGCTTGTTGAACCTATGAAATCAGCTAAATCTAATAAATTTTCTTGACATTCGGGGTGGGCAAGAACTTCAGCTGTTGGATGTTTGATTTTTAATTTAATTAAAGCTTCTTCATTAAAAGTTTCATGAACAAGGCATCTTCCAGGCCATAGGGTTAATTTTCTGCCACTCTGACGTTCAACCCATCTACCAAGATTCCTATCAGGTGAAAATAATATAGGTAGATCTTTGGGTAATTTCTTTACAAGATCAACTGCATTGCTACTTGTGCAGATCAGGTCACTTTTTGCCTTTACTGCTGCACTGCAATTTATATAGCTTATAGCAAAATGGTCGGGATGTTTATCTAAAAAATGTTGGAATTCATCAGGTTGGCAGTCGTCTGCAAGTGTGCATCCAGCATCAAAATCAGGAAGAAGGACAGTTTTCTCCGGACATAATATTTTTGCTGTCTCAGCCATAAAATGAACGCCGCAAAAAACAATCACGTCAGCGTTTGTCTCAGAGGCTTTTCTCGATAATTCGAGTGAATCACCAATAAAATCTGCAATATCTTGTATTGCAGGTTCTTGGTAATAATGAGCAAGAATTATTGCATTTCTTTTTTCTCGCAAAAAATTGATCTCATCAGTGAGATTTTTGCGTGTATTTGAGACTGATGTATCAGTCTCGTAATAGGAAACAGTGGTAATTAGTTTCCATGTGAAGGTGTTCGGGCAGTATAGGGTGTAATTTCCTAAAAAATCTGTCAGTTATCCGAATTGCTATCGCTGGAGATTTGCATGGGTCCTGGAGTCAGGATGACCTGGACTTGCTTTTGGAACTGAATCCTGATGGGGTTTTATTTGTTGGTGACTTGTCAGATGGTGATTTGAGAATTGCTAAGGCAATAAGTAAAATCTCTATTCCCACATCAGTAATACTTGGAAATCATGATAGAGGGCAAGACAGATCAGGAGATATTTTAAGAGCTCAATTGGACTTACTTGGCGAAAAAAATTGTTCTTGGAATTTATCTAAATGGAAATTGAATGAACTTTCTGTTGTTGGAGCTAGGCCTTGCAGTGCAGGAGGAGGCTTTTTCTTGGCCCCAGAGGTTAAGGAGGTGTTTGGCGAGGTTAGTCTTGATGAGTCTGTCCTTAGGATTGTTTCTGCAGCCAAGTCAGCACCTCTAGAATTTCCTCTATTACTTCTTGCTCATTCAGGACCAGTTGGTCTTGGTTCGGAGTCTTCAAGTTTATGTGGCAGAGATTGGAAATTGCCATCTATGGATTGGGGAGATAAAGATCTTGGTATTGCAATAGATCAAATTCGTAAGTTTAGGATTCCAGAATTAGTTGTTTTTGGTCATACACACCATCAATTAAGAATTGGTGGTAATCGAACAAGAAAGACTTTCGCGAAAGATATATGGGGAACTTCATATTTAAACGCAGCGTGTGTTCCAAGAAGAGGCATCGACTCTACGGGGGAGAATTTGTGTCATTTTTCTTGGGTTGAGTTTTCAAAAGGCAAACTTATTCATGCTTCACATAGATGGTTCCGAAATGATGCATCTATTGCTTATAAAGAAATATTATTAAATAAATAAATATTTTAGATTTCTATTATTTATATAATATCAATTGATATTAATCTTGTTCATTTAAATTAGGATCCTTAAATTTTCTTTCTGCAATCAGATACGCACCAATAGCTGAGCCTATAAATCCTAGAATATTTCTCATTAAAGGAAGAATATCATTGGTTCTTGTCATAACAGAAGCAACTCCAAAAATCCCAAATAGCATTATCCAAAGAGGAGATAGGAGCAATAACCATCCTATAGAGAAAGATTCATTGGCTTTTCTCGGTGATGCTGCAAAGCCTGCAATAAATCCTCCCAGCAAAGATGTTAATAATGTCCATTGCCATTGTTCCTTAGGTAACCCTGGTACGACCTCGCAACCACCTTTGTCCAAACAAGTTTCTACAGCTTTTATTGAAGCTAGAATCGCACCATCCTCACCGTTATCTCTTACATAAAATTGATTTCCAAATCTTGTTTGTAATTCCACCCAAAAGATTCTTGGCATGAGAGCAAAATATGCGTCACCAACATTAAAACTAAGTAGGTTTCCTCCTCTTGGGTCTGCAATTATAAGTAGGCTTGTTTCATCAAGCCCCCAGTAATCTTTAACCGCTAAACCAGGTGTTTTTTCATATTGTGACAATACCCTTATTTTCCACCCGGTTTCTTCTTCATATGAATTTAGTGAGGACTCCAAATCTAATCTTTGTTTTTCACTTAGGGCTTTTGCAAGATCGATTATGGGCGTTTGTTCTTTTGGCAAAAGATCAGGATTATCGTAAGCAAATGCGATTCCCTCCATAGAAAACATTAGTAAGAGTCCAAGAAAAAAAATTATGGATTTTTTAAATAATTGTTTGAGCATGAACTTTTTGTTCTCTGAACGTATTCTCCATGATGACTGATCCTACTGCGAGATGTTCTGAATGGTTGATTGGTCCCATGATGGCTCGTGGTGGTGTAATCAGCTTCTATGAGTTTATGGATTTAGCTTTAAATGATCCGGATAATGGTTTTTATTCAACTGGAAGATTAAAGATTGGAAAAGATGGAGATTTTTGTACTTCACCATCTTTAAGTAACGATTTTGCATATTTATTAGCTATTCAAGTCGCTGAATGGTTTCTTGATCTAGAAAAAGCAGGAAGTGCTTGTGAGTTGTTTTCTCTTGTTGAGATTGGACCAGGCGAAGGCTCTTTGGCTAGAGATTTAATAGATGCTATTTATGAAATTGAACCTGCTTTAATCAGTAAAATTGAGCTTATTTTAGTTGAGAAAAATATTGGGATGAGGAAACGACAAGAAAATGTAGTTAATAATTTTAAAGGGGTTAATTGTCGTTGGACTGACCTCGACGAGCTAATGCTAAAACCAGTAACAGGTGTAGTTATTGCTAATGAGGTTTTGGATGCATTCCCAGTAGAGAGATTGGTCTTTAGAGATGAAAAAGTTTTTAGGCAGGGAGTTTCTTTGAAAAAGAGAAATGATGAACATTTTTTGGAGCTTGTTGATCTAAAGCCTACTTCTGCGATTAAACAGTTTATAAAGGATTCTATGAGTATTTTAAATATTGAGTTCCCACCTAAGGATATAGGCAATGGATGGGTTACAGAATGGCATTGTGATGTGCCAACGTGGTTTAGCAAATTATCTAAAGTTTTAATTAATGGCTCACTATTACTCGTCGATTATGCGTTGGAGTCAAAACGTTATTATAACTCGATGAGAAAAGACGGAACTGTTATTGCTTATTCGAATCAAGAAGCAAATGCCAATATTTTGAAAGATGCTGGCTTTTGTGATTTGACCGCACATTTATGTATTGAATCAACCATTAATTATGCTCAAACTAATGGTTGGAAGTTTATGGGTGAGACAAGGCAGGGACAAGCTCTATTGGCATTGGGACTTTCAAAATTTATTTATTCTCTTCAGAATACAACTAGTGAGGATCTCTCGGCAGCATTGAATCGAAGAGAGTCATTGTTGAGACTTGTTGATCCTATGGGACTTGGAGAATTCAGGTGGCTAGCTTTTCAGCGTGATAATCGTAATAATTTGAATTTACGAAATCGTTTTCTTGAAGAGCCAATTAGTTAAGTTTTTGCAAGCATTCATATATTTCTTGATTAGAGATATTATTAAATATTTTAACCTCACCAATTCTTAAGGGCATAACGAAACTAATTTTTCCATCTTTGACTTTTTTGTCTCCTTGAAGTGAGCTTAGAACATTTTCCAGTTGAAGTCCTGGCCACTTTGAGGGTAAGCCTGCTTTCTCTATTAGTTGTCTCTGTCTTTTGGCGTCAATCTCTTTCCATTGACCTCTTTGAACTGCTAACTGACCAACTGCAACCATACCCATTGCAACAGCTTCACCATGTAGCCATTTTCCATATCCACAAAGATTTTCTATTACATGGCCAAAAGTATGTCCATAATTTAAAAATGCTCTGACCCCACTTTCTCTTTCATCTTTCATTACAATTGCTGCTTTAGATCTAGCAGAACGCTCAATTATTTTTTTTAGCAGTTGGTCTTCAATGCTGGATAGATTAGAAATATTCTCTTGATTCTCTAGAATTTCAAATAGGTTGAGGTCTGATATAACACCATATTTGATTATTTCGGCCATACCTGCTTTGAATTCTCTATTTGGGAGAGTTATTAGTGTTTTAGGGTCAATCAACACTAATTTAGGTTGATGAAATGCACCTATTAGATTTTTACCTTTTGAATGATTTATACCTGTTTTACCTCCAATAGAGGCATCAACCATGGCGAGTAAGGTTGTAGGAATTTGGACAACATTAATTCCTCTTAACCAAGTAGCAGCCGCAAAACCAGTCATGTCACCAATTACGCCACCTCCAAGGGCAATCATTAAAGACCCCCTCTCTAACCTGGCTTCATAGGCCGCATCGTGAATTAAATCAATAGAGGATTGGTTTTTTTGTTCTTCTCCAGCCTTTAATATCAATAGTTTTGGATTGTAATTATTTTTAATTAGACTTTCAATTACGCAATCACCATAATGATCTGAGACTTCCTTATTTGATACAACTAATATTTTTAGCCCTTTCTTAAAACCAATTCTACTTAGCTCATTACCTATATATTCAAGACTACTTTCCCCAATAACTATTTCGTATGGGTTTCTAGTTAACGAGACTTTAATATGGAGTTTGTCTTTATTCACAGTTTTTAGAGTATTAAATTCTTGATAACTTATTAGGTTAAATCATCAAAATATGAAAGTAATTATATGGTTGATTAACACATTTAATAAATCATTGATATATGTTCTTATATTTTTAGTATTTATTGCCGGATCAAAATAATCTCATATTGGAATATTATTTTGGTTGTCTATGAAGGATGTTTTTATTAAAATTGCATTTCATACATTATTGGTATTTATTTGTATTACTTTTTTTTCGTTTTCTGCAAGTGACCAAAGCTCTAAAAATGAGGACTTGAACTAATGATTGGGGTTGTGGGTGGTGGACAACTTGCAATGCTTCTTGTTGAGGCTGGAAAGAAAAGAGATGTTGATGTCGTTGTGCAGACGTCAGCCAAAACTGATCCTGCTGCAAAAAAGACGAATCAAGTCATATTGCATGATCCCAAAAACGCTGAGGGCACAAAACTTCTTGCCGAAAAGTCAAGATTGATAACCTTTGAGAATGAATGGGTTGATATACCAAGTTTGCTTTTTCTTCAAAATAATGGAGTGTCGTTTATTCCTAGACTTCAATCCATAAGTCCTTTAATTAATAAAATAACTCAAAGAGAGTTATTGAACAGTCTTGATATACCCTGTCCTGAATGGTTACCTATCCCTTTAGAGAAAGTATCAAAAGTTGATCTTCCTGACGAATGGACCTTCCCACTGATGGCAAAAGCTGCTAAAGGTGGATATGACGGCAAAGGAACAAAAATTATTAAAAATTTCAAACAACTGGAAGAATTAATTGAAGTTGAGACTGACGAACAATGGATGCTGGAGAAGTGGGTTCCTTTCGAAAAAGAATTGTCTGTTGTTTCTAGTAGGGATTCAAAAGGTATAGTTCGTAGTTTGCCAATTGTAGAAACTTACCAAACAAGGCAAGTTTGTGACTGGGTGCTTGCTCCAGCTGATATTGACCATGACGTTGATCTTTTGGTGAAAAACATCGTCTCTTCGTTGCTGGCTGAGTTGGATTATGTTGGTGTTATTGCAATTGAATTTTTTTATGGAGCTGAAGGATTGCTGGTGAATGAAATAGCGCCAAGAACTCATAATTCAGGTCATTTTTCTATAGATGCATGTAGTAGCAGTCAGTTTGATCAACAAATTTGTATCACGTCTGGTATTAATGTACCCATGCCTGAGATGCTTGTTGATGGTGCTTTAATGGTTAACTTGCTTGGTTTGAAAAGTAACTATCCGATATCACTGAGTCAAAGGTTGGATAATTTAAGGGCTATTCCTGGCTTGAATATACACTGGTATGAAAAAGAAGAAGAAAAAATAGGTAGAAAGCTTGGCCACGTCACTTATCTTTTGAATAATAAAGATGTGACTTCTAGAAGAAAAGAAGCTCTAGAAGTTTTAAAAACTATAAGGTCAATTTGGCCTACCTCTTAATGATATTTTGTTTAGATTAATGTTAGTACTGCTTTGTTGGTAAAGGCCTTCTCAAGTGCTCTGATCTGACTCTCTTTCGATTTGGGGAAACTGTCGTGAAAGCAACGTATACCAGCTTTGTCCTGGAAACGAAGCCTCACTTTGATTCCCCTTCTGGTTCTTCCAGGTCGATGCTTCTTGGGCCTTACGGCAAAGCGGTACTATCTTCTGATTGATTGCGGTGCAATGTTCTTGTTTCTTTAAGAGTTAAATTGTTTAAGGTCTATGATTTTTTTCCTTTAGCCTCTATTGAATATCTTATTTCAAGAGGTTAATTCTCTAGCTTTTCTTACCTTTCTCAATAGGTCATGATCAGCTCTTGCTCTTTGATCAAGAATAGCTATATCTTTTCTGGCTTTTTGATCAATTTTTTGAATATCTTCTCTTGCTCTTTGATCGAGGAGGGCAACATCTTTTCTTGCTCTTTGGTCGATGTTCTCAAGGTCAGCTCTTGCTCTTTGATCAACATTCTCTAAATCTATTTTTGCTCTTTCTACCATGCTTGTCATTGAGTCCATCATCATTGATAAAGCTGCAGGAACTTGCTTCCCAGAATCGGAAAGAGGGGCCTGCTCATTAAGACTGATACTAGGGTTTGCTCGATTCGAAGCCATAGGTTTCATTACATTAGGCTTGATTTAATTAAAAGCCTTTTTCTTTGTTTTATTATTATCTCTTTTAATTTGCTCAATAAATGAAAACCTTCTGAAGAAATACGAGCTGTAATAGTATTTGAATTCAGGTTGGCTTTTTTAGCTTATTTTGAAGTATTACTATCTTTTTAGAATTTTGATGAAATTAAGATGTTTAAACTAATAA
The DNA here is from genome assembly GCA_003278445.1 of Prochlorococcus sp. AG-363-B05. Classification (GTDB taxonomy): domain Bacteria; phylum Cyanobacteriota; class Cyanobacteriia; order PCC-6307; family Cyanobiaceae; genus Prochlorococcus_B. The sequence continues at coordinate 116,841 of QCFD01000002.1, read as the reverse complement.
TTTTATATATAAAAATATATGAATAGCCTTTAAATCATTGATTTGTTAATGGATAAACATATATTTTTTATGAAAGTTATTTGAGCTACTTAAGCTGATAATTTTAAAATATTTAATTATAGATAATGATTTTTAAATCTAATCTTCTTTTTTTGGATAAAGCCTAGCTATTTTATTTTTCTGTTTTTCTTTCTCAAGATATTTTCTTTCTCTATCCTTGTATGAATAGTTGTCTTCATTAAGTCTAAAAAAAACAAAATTGAAAATAACTACTGTAAAAATCAGACCTATAAATAGAATCCAAAAGCCTATAAAACCTTTAGGAGCAAGGTATTGAAGGTTGATGAAATTATTATTCATGTATGGTATTTGTTTTCCCATTCTATCTATAATAATGAGAAAAGTAAGACTAATTTATTTCCAAGAACTTTTATTTATTCCATAATAGGAGAAAATTCTTGCAAATAAGAATTTTTACGCATTAACATGAAATCTAATTGAATTAAAATTAAAAATAATATTTTGAGCCTGAAATGGAGGAAACCCATAATTACGCGATGAACCTGGTAGTTCCCTTGATGGGAATAGCTCCTTTGCTAATGGTTTTCATATTAAAAGGAGAAAAAAAAACAAAACGCACAAAAAGCTGGACAAGGTCTATTAATTAGAAATCGTTAGAAGCATAAGTTAAACTTATCTTGGTTCTGACTTGATAGAGGCTTTTCATGTATGTTGCTGATTTTTTTATTTTTAATATATAAATCTAGAAAGTGCTGTGAATACTTAAAATAAATATTTAATTTCTAGATAATTATTTGATTTTTTTATTTATAAATTTCCTATTTTTTACAATATGTAGATTTAATTTTAAGGACACTTAATTCAATGAAATTAATTAAACATTTTTTCTTGATGTTCGGCTTTCAGTCACGTTAGACTAATAATTTCGCTATATTTATAAAGTTCGTTTGATTAATTGATGTAATCTTACAATCAAACATAACTAAATTCTAGGGATTTAAAACTTACTTTTACAATGCAAGAACAAAAAACACAACAATTTTCCAAATTTTATCTTAAAGATGTCAAAGTTAAACCACAAAAAGATCAAAATAAAATAAATTCATTTAATGAATCAAATATCTTATTTTAAAATTAATTAGTTTATCTTTGTAAGCCTTTTTAATAAATTTTCTTTTATTAAATTTTTTTTAGAGTTAATTTTTTGTACAAAAATTTACATGTTTATCGTTTCTTGAGACTAATAAAACCAGATCAGGATAATTTCTTTAATATTTTGAATTATGAACCTAGAAAGTTTATTTTTGCAAAAGTCAATAACAGTGACTATGTAATTAATACCTATGCTTTTCATGAAAATAAAAATAATATAAAAATTAAAAAAATTTACTAAAGCATATGTTATTTGTAGCTTAGTTTTATTGGAGAGATATGAAGAAACCCATTCAAAGAAAAACTACTCTTAAATGGAGTTCTGATGGAGAACTGTCTTCTATTGATATGGCTAGGATTCTAGAACTTCTTGCAAATAAAGAATTAACACAGTGTGTATTAGCTTGTGATGCAAATAAAAAATCTTCAGAGATATTATTTCATTTAAAAGAGCGCGGATAAGTGCATTTACCTAAAAAAGTTTTGTTAATTTATCTAGAAATATAATCGTTCAATAGTATGTTTAGGTACTACTAGTTTTGAAAATATGAAAACAGCACAGGATAGATATTTTGAATGTTTGGAGGTTTGTATTGAAGATGAGCAAGGAATGTCTTGCCGCCAAGTATGTGCGCCTATATTGAATGATGACCCTTCTGATCATCCTACAGTCCCACTAATTAAAAATTGATTAACTGAATAATTTTCTAACAGACTAAATCATATTAATATAATTGTTTGGAAAAGATTTTCTAATTATAGTTAGAGATTCTTTTCTAATTACATGGTCACTTTGATTATTGGAAGCTTTGTTGTAGTTTTTAATTAGTTATGATTATGAAAATATTACCAAATTATGTATCCCCCGATCACTCATATAAATTTATTCAATGCAATATTAGCTCTATATGTAATTGGATATCAATTTTCTATTTGTTTAGACTGGAGTTGGATCCCTATGAATAAAGAGGATTATCAACTTCCATATCAAGATAGATGGTGAAGAATCAATTAATTAGAATTGATTGATTTTTCTTATATTCATAAGAATAGCTTAGTATTCTTTAATGCCGATCAACTAAGCTTTTTTTGTTTTTAGATTTTTAAATATAACTACTTTAAATTAATACTTAATTTTCTAAATATTCTGTACTACATGAAATAGACCAAATGAATATCCTCCTATCAGTATCCATCCAAGTATTGCTGAGATAATTGTTGACCTTCTATTATGTCTCCTTATTGCATTCTCTATCATCTCATTTACCACATCTCTATCTATTAGATTTTTTGATTTTGGATTTGTAGAAGTCATTTGTTTTATGTAATTAGATGTTTCGGGTTGCCTTGTCGGATCCAATCAAGGACTGCAATGACGAGGAAAAGCTGCTATGCCTAACTTTTTAGAGATTGTAAATCTGCACTAACAGTTAAGGCAGGGAAACACATAGATACATTTTGTAAATATTTGTTAATACTATAATGGATTTTTTAAAGAATTGTGTAGGTAAAATCACTTTAATCCGAATTTGAGCAGACTTTTAGATCTTTGGACTGTTGTTAGTGACGTTCAAAACCTTGTATTGACTAATTAATGTTTTTAAGTCCTTTTGTTTATTTATTTTATATATTCATATTATTGGCAGGGTTTTACTTAATATGTTTTTTCATGATTATTTCCACCTATTTTTAAATAACTAGAGTATGTTGCTGGATTTTAACTTTATGTTCGTTAACATTTACTATTTATAGTAATTAATTTTATAAATACTTTTTCTAATTTACTATTTGTATCAAATAATAAAATCTTGATAGATTATTATTGATAAATTTTATAGTATTACCAAGCAAATTCTGTTGAAAAACTAAATAGATAAGTTCTGATTCAGAAAGTTTTTAAATAATAATCAATGCTAATTATTTTAATTAATGATGAAAAAATTAAGTTAAAAGCTATTTTCATTGCTATCTTTCTCATCTTTCTCTAATAGTTTTCTAGTAAGGAAAGAATATGAAGCTTGATGCTTTTCTTTCCATTCCTTATGTTCTTTGATTTGTTGTTTCAACTTTTCAAGACTTTCTTTTTCTTCTGGGTATACCCTTTCTAAGTATTCTGGGCTTAAATTTATATTGCCCTCAAATTCATATACCATTTCCTCGAATGATTCACATATGCCCAATATATCTGCCATGAAATCTTCAAACTCATCAATATTTATTTGTTGAAGGGCTTTTCTTAATTTACTTTGACTGGATTCTTCTGGCGCCCACTCTTTTTTTAATACATGAAGGAGGTTTAGTTGTCCCATTCTATCTAGAAGATCCCACTTGGAGGCATCTTCGGCTGAATAAAAATAGGATCCATCACCTGATTGATAAAACTTAGCTCTTTCTTTATCCATTTATATTAAAGGGTGCATTCATTACGAATATCTGGTTTAAAGGCGTAAACCATTTGATTAAGTTATGAATTTCTAAATTTCATTTTAGTAATTTATAAATAATTTATTTTATTTGTTAATTGTAATATAAGTTTAATTATATATTAGCATTATTTTTCTTTTTTTTTGTTTTCTACTTATTTATTTTAGATATGAATCTTAAATTATAAGCTATTAATTATTGCTTATAATTAAAGAAATCCAATGGGAAAGGTCCAATCGTTCTCGCTGGTAATGTAATATCCTCATTATGACAACTAATTAATATACCTTCTCCTAGCCCATACTCTATCCTTGCATGTATTTCACCTGTATTTTGATTCGCCTTTAAGAAAATCGGACCATTTAAGCTAGGTAATGTGATGCATTTCATCTCAATATAATTAAACCTTTTTTCTATTCTTCTAACCGCCTCTATTCCTGCTTCGATGCAGGGAGACATAACTCCTATAGTTACCCAATCTGTTTTATATATAATATCTTCAACTTGTTTCGTTAGTAATTCTATTTGTTTTGAGTTTAATATTGGCGCAGATCTTAATTTGTCAAGATCTTCTAATTTTGAAATTTCGCAATCTTTTTTAGACATATAATTTTTTTATCATACTAACAGGAAACGATCCTATAGATATAATTTATGAAAAAACATTTACGCGATTATCTCTTCACTTAAATATTTTTTGAGTATAATCTTTATTATAAAATCAACTTAAATTACTATATTTTCATAATGAATAGTTGTTTGAATCGATCTGAAAAATAGCTATAGAGTACTTTATCTGTGTTTTTATTATTATTCTTATCTTAATTTAAGTATGACTTGTTTAGACTCAATTGAGATCATTTGATTCTTTTATTCTCCTGGAGTCATGAAGTTTTTCTAATTCATTGTAGATCTCACGTAATCTTTGTTGTATATGATCTAGATTTTTGATAGTTGCAAGAGAATTCATTGCTTTTATTAGGCTTTCTTTTGCCTCTATCAACCCTCTGCATTCATTGCTACCAGCTTCATAGGACATATTAGCTTTTTTATTTATTTATAAATATTATATCTACTCTTCTAAAAGAGTAATTCTCTTTCAACCTTTCTAAATAATTTCTCTTGCCTTCCGAGTAAAATAATTAAATTTGTGCTTTTTTTATATTTTTTCTATTAATAAAAATAATATGATGACATTTTTGAAATCCTTTCAAGACATAAGAGATTTAGTCTTTCTCAGATCTGTCTATAGGTTTTTGCCTTTTTCTTTATTTAAGCATTACCATTCTTTACCTTCGTTTTAGATTCTTAGCCTTGACGAAAGGTGATTTTTTATTTAAAAACAAAATTAAGACATTGTTTTTAGATGGCAAAAATAGAAAAACTTGATGCCCCTATTGGTTGGCTTATAGATCCTCATAGCAAATGGGCCATTCATTTTGACTTTAAAAAAAATTCTAATGAGGATATTGGAACAGACTTTACTATCGATATGTGGGGTTTGCTCCCAAACGGGAAACCTATGGAGTTTAAAAGTCGAAGAAAAACTACAAAACAAGATTCACTTAAGACATGGAAACAATTGCTTGCTTCAAATTGGGTTCAATTAGATATTGAAAAGATTAAAATTGCATGAAATCTAGCTTTATCTTTGATTGCATTATGGATTTTCAGAGATTAGTTTTTATATTTAATTAAAATGTGCATTCATTTTTAAACTAGTTATTATTGATTTGACTATTGATGATTGTATAAATTGCTAAAAATTTTCCATAAAATCTTTAAATTGATTATTACATTCTCAGCTGTAATTAGTGGATGGACATTAATTCTCTTGTGTTCGAATACAACTTTTAATTTTGAGATTAAGGAAATAATATATAAAATGTATCTAAATCAAAAGAATTTTATTTTTAATGTAAAGGATTTATCAATTTTGTTGGTAAAAGATGCCAATGAACGATTCTCTGACAACAATCAAGATAGTTTTCAATTTAATAACATGAAAGATGATTCTAAAAAATAGATCATTTATCATGTTATTAATTATTTAACACTACTAATATTAATCTGGAGATAATAAATTATGTCGAAAAAAAAACTATACTTGGCTTCTCCATATGGATTTTCTAAGCATTGGAGAGTTAAGCTTTTGCCTGATTTTATAAGTAAACTTGAATTAATGGGAGTAGATGTTTGGGAACCTTTTTTTCGGAATAGTCATGTTGATATTTCTACACCAGGCTGGGCTAATAAAGTGGCTTGTTCCAACTTTAGAGATTTGATTCATTCTGATGGACTATTTGCAATAGTTAATGGATCTCCCCCAGATGAGGGCGTAATGGTTGAGCTTGGGGTGGCTATTGCGTTAGGTAAACCTACATTTTTATTTAGAGATGATTTCCGTAAATGTTCTGACTCTGATGAGTATCCCCTTAATTTAATGATCTTTAAGGGCATTCCTTATGAAAATTGGAAAGATTATTATTATAGTTCTCTTGATGAGATAGATAATAAATATAAAGCGATTTATAAATGGTTAAATAATTAAATCTCTTATAAAAAACTTTACTTTTAAAATAAATAAATTTCTGATTTAAACCTCCTCTTTATATGGAAGTTATTTTTAGAGTTTCTTTTATATGATATGATTTGATTTTTATAAATAATATTTCCATTTCAAAAAATGAAAGAAATTATATTTGATTTAAATAACATAAGAATGGAAATATCATTTAAATCATACGAGGAGCTTCGCTTAATTCTCTCTTTTTTTCAGAAGAGAAATATTAATAAAATTAATATACCATGTAAAAATAATTTGAAAAAGGATTTCTTATTAAATTCAATTAAGATATCAAGAGAAGAGTTTCCGATTTTTGATATTATACCTCATTTTAGTATCTTAAATGAATTTAGAAGAAATAGAATTAATACAATAAATTCTTTTGTTTTATTTATGAATTCTGTAAAAAGCTTTGGTTGCAAGGAAGTCCTTCTTGTTTCAGGTTCTCAAAGAAGATCAACATTAGACTCTGTTTCTACTTTAAGTTATTTAAAAGATAATACTAGATTTTCTAATAGTGATTTTTCAATTGGTGTAGCATTTAATCCGTATCTCTCCAGCTTTTTATTTGAAGAAGAAATTATTAAATTAGAGAAAAAGGTTCAATCAGGATTTGTAAAATCTATTTGGATTCAATTTGGAACTGACTATAAGCTTCTTGAAAGTAGAATACAAACAATAAAAAACACAATTTCATTTTCTGAAAAAGATGATTTTTCTAGAGCATATAAGATTAAGTTGTTTGGTAGTATTTTAATTCCTTCTAAACAATTTTTAGCTAGGTTCAAATTTCGACCATGGAAAGGAGTATATTGCTCAGATAAGTTTTTAGAATCTGTTGACTATGCTAATAATCTTATTAAGAAGTTATTAATAACTTATAAGAGACATAATATTAATCCAATAATTGAGACTGATGTCTCAACAGAAGGTAAATTAAATTTATTGCAAAATATTCTAATAAACTAATTGCTATAACAATCTATATTCTTATCAAATATTTAGTAATTTTTTCCTTATGCGCGATAATTTATCTGATTAATAAATATATTTCATTCCTTTTATATTGTATTTATATATATGTTTTTTGCATTTTAAAAAAAATTATGTAGCTGCCTTAAACTTGCTTAATTTTAGAAATAATTTGCTTAAAGAAATCTTTGCAGAGAGTCTTTTTTCATAATATCCCTCATAGAACTGTATTAAGGGCTTAAAAGGATTCATTTCCATTTTTAGAGAATTTTGATTTGTAGTGATTTCTGATAAGACGCTTGGTTTTTTGACTTTTGGATACCTTGAGAAATTACTGCTTTCTCAGCAACAAAAACTACCAATTGTTAACCATTGTTGCCTAATATAACAAAAATACGACTATTTGTAAAGCTCTTGCATTCTTTTGCTCTTCATCGTGTCCTGTCCATCATTGCTTAAGCAGCTTTTGTTCGGATTAGCTTTAGAGGTCATTTCTTTTGTAATGACTCAATCTATTCCTTTTCTTGGTCTTGCTTTTTTATTTTTTAATTTTAGTTTCTTTGATTTTTCATGTGAACGTTGTCTCTTAGGTGTCACACCTTGCTTTTGAGCAAGCTTTCTTGGTCGCTACTTCGCGGTCGATAGGAATTTCGATTAATTTTAATTTAGTAGAGATTTTTAGTTAATGTTTTCGTCATCATGGAAAAAAACTTTGCAAACTTCAATTCCTCGAACCAGTACTTTTGCTGCTGAAACCTTTTTACTTAGAAGGGGTTCAGAGGCTACAAGATATAAGGTTGTAGCTCTAATGATGTTTATTGCTGGTTTTGGACTACTCACTTTAGGAACATGGGTTCTTAATGATTTTAATTTTCTTACTTTTACCAATTAAATGAATAGTTGATTTTGAGACATAAAATATAAAATATTTTTTTAGTAATGAATTTGTTGAAATATTTTGTGTGTAAATATGGAATAATACTTGACTATGCCCTTAAATTTAATCTGTTGAAAATTAAAAATGACAAATTCTTGGGATAATTATTTTTCTCATTACTCCGATTGGGATGATGCACATTGTTTTAATGTAAGAATTGAACTTAAATTTGAGGAGAATATTAAAAATTTAGGTTATCAAGAGTATGTTACCTCAGATGATTTATATCTGCCTGAAAATAATATCTCTCATACTACTCTTCCAATTAGTAAAAACTATAAAAAGAATAAAAATGAATTATCGCTATCGTTTGATGTGCCTTACGACTGGTCTATTGATACAGATTGGGAGGATAAAGCTCTTGTTCTTCTTGGTATAAACGATGAATGGGTTATAGACTCCTCTGTCGAAGACAAATGATATTTTATTAAAATCAGCTAAAGATTAATTTATTCAAATTTAAGAGTAAAAGATTAGTGCCAAACCTTTTTCAGTTAGATGGAATTCTTTTTCTTCTCTACTTAAATCCATCGATAATTCTTCACCTTCTTTAATTGCTTGGTCATAAGGAGGCTTTGACGGAGAAATTCCTTTGTAAATTGCTGCAATACCAAGTGGTGTTGCGTTCCAAGCGAAATTTGCTGTTTCTCCAATGGGCGGTTGATTCAAAGCTTCTTCAAGGAGATTTGATTCGTTTGATTTTGTACGAATTGTTGTTGATGTCATGTTTATATTTTAGATTTCTTATAAAAAAAACTATTTTAGTAATCCTTAGAAGAACTAATACCTTTAAGTTCTAGTGCATAAGTTTGCTTTATGCGTTGTTTTTGTTGATCTCTAGATTCTTTTTTGCTGTGGCACTCTTTTATTCGTAGTAACTTTAAATTAAATCTAATTAGAAAATAGTTTATTATTTTTCTTCTTCTATCATCTTTTGAAAGAGAATAAACTGTTTGAATTGCTCAAATAAATGTTGATTAAATTTTTCTTTATGCTCGGTTGAGAAGTCATCAGATTTGTATGTGTACTTTTTTGTATTGTAAGTTATACCTTTATCTGATATCAATTCATCAATATCATTATATTTTAAATATGAATTTTTCATTTTAGCTTCATTATCATAAATGTCCTTCCTAATGAAATTATCTTTATTTTTAAGGTCATATAAACCTCTGGATATTAATGCCTCTTCAACTAACACCCCTACAACCTTTGATTGACTTAAATTTTCTTGCTTTGCAATATTGGTTATTATCTCCTGAATATTATGAGAAGGAAGATAGCCAATCCTTTTTCTTATGGAGGGCATACTTACTCGCAAAACCTTAATTTACTTTAAATTTTGATTGAATTCAAAATATTTTATTTATTTCTTGACGTTAGATCTCTTGCAAAATCCATTCATCTAACATTATATCTGCTTTCTTGAATTCATTATTAGCTTTGAGCTCATTTATTCTTTTTAGTGCTGAATATGCCATTTCTCCTTTCTCCCAAAAACGAATGTGATTTATAGGATTTAGAAGATTAGATTCACCACCGGAAATAGGATGTTTTTTTGGCATTCGTTCAAAAATAGAAGAGCTATTTATTGAATTGAAGTCGTATATTATTTTTTTCCAGAATATACTATTGAGCTTCTCTATTGAAAAAACTATGAATAAATTTAAATTATTCTTTTTGGCTTAGAATATAAATTGGATGATTTTAGATAGTGCTAGTCAATAATGTGCTTTTTATAATTTTTTTTTGTCTTCAGGGAATTCCGGTTTCTCTTTCTTTTTTCTTCTGCCGTCTGAAAGTTCTAGTAATGTTGAAAGTTGTTCATATACTGATCTAAGCGAAGAAAGTTCAGGTAACAAGCCATCGTTTCTTAGGTCTTCATCCATATACCTAAGCTCTTGCCTCACATACGAGAGAATAGACTTTGCTTCATCTCTTTTAGGGCCAGCCATATTTTTTTTTTGTATGTGGAAAAGATACAACAAAAATGAACTAAATAAAAATTTGAACTGGGTATCAAGACAATGTCTTGCAAAATTAATTATTTTCTTCTTCTTAATTTAAATTAATTGTTATTAGTTATCGAATTTTAAATTCATCCTTGCCTCAATAAATAGAAGTAACATATATTTTTTATTAAGATAGATTTTATTATTTGATGATTTCAGATCTTGTTGTTATTGGTGGAGGTGCCTCTGGCTTTATGGGTGCAATTACAGCAGCTAGTAATGGAATTAGGTCTGTTGTAATACTAGAAAGTACTTCAAAGGTATTGGAAAAAGTTAGAATTAGTGGCGGTGGGAGATGTAATGTAACCAACTCATGTTGGGATATTTCTGATTTAGTAAGTAATTATCCTAGAGGGGAAAAACAACTAATAGGCTTATTTAATCGGTTCTCTACAACTGAAGCTTATGATTGGTTCCAAAATAGAGGACTTAGTTTAAAAATAGAGAAAGATGGGCGTATATTTCCTTGTTCCGATTCATCTTATGATGTGATGAAATGTTTGAAAGATTTTGCTGATAAATCTGGTGTAAAGGTATTTACTAATTCTCATGTAAAGCAAATAAATAAAACTAGCGACGGGTTTGATTTATTTGTTAAAGGAAATAATTACTTTAATACAAAAAACATTCTTGTTTGCACTGGCGGTCACCCTAGTGGGCGTAAATTAGCCAAGAGTCTTGGACACTCAATTGTCCAGCCTGTACCATCACTTTTTTCTTTATCTACTTCTGAAAAATCATTAGAGTCTTGTTCAGGTATTACTGTGAATGTTCAAACAAAACTTACTGTTCTTAAGAAAAAATATAATGAAACTGGTCCTATATTAATTACTCATAAAGGCTTTAGCGGCCCAGTTATTTTAAGACTTTCTGCATTTAGTGCAAGAGATTTACACGCTAATAAATATATAGGTGACTTAAAAATAAATTGGCTTTGCATGTGTGAGAATGAGGTTCGGATGAAAATAGATTTATATAAAATAGAAAATGGTAAGAAACTTGTTTTAAATAATAAGCCTTTTAATCATTTACCTAAAAGCTTGTGGAGAGCTCTTCTTTTAAGTGAGAAAATTCATAGTCAGTTAAGATGGTGTGAGTTAACCAAGCATGACAAAGAGTCTATTGTCAAAAGTTTAATTTTGAAAAGTTATTCAATAAATAGTCGAGGCCCTTTCGGCGAAGAGTTCGTGACTGCGGGTGGGGTATCACTTAAAGAAATTAATTTTAAAACTATGGAAAGTAAGATTTGTAAAGGGCTATTTTTCGCGGGTGAGGTGTTAAATATTGATGGTATTACAGGAGGTTTTAATTTTCAACATTGCTGGACAAGTGGATGGGTAGCAGGCAATGCAGTTGTCTGAACTTATTTTGATTGTTTGTTAAAACTTTAATAGTATTGATATTTTATTTCTAATTAAGAGATGCAATTAATACTGGTATTGCAACAACTATTAGACCCACAGCAGCTGTGGCAGTAAGTAGTGATGTGATCAATTTAAATATTTGCTTTATTTGATTTTAAGTAATTGACTTAAACCATTTTGTAAGTATTAATACTAATTTAAGTGATTGTTTTAATTCTCTAATGTTTGGTAAGGCTTATCAGTGAGATTGCATTACATTTATTAAACCTATATTCGAACTCACCATTTAAAGAAGTTTTAGTTATCACCTCAACAGCATAAGATTAGGCTTTGCTGTGAGTATTAGTACTCGCTAAAGAAAATTCGCCTTTTTGCCACGCTTTAGCTTTAGTGCAACTAAAGCTCATTAAATTAACGTAGGTTAAATTGCTTAATTCGATCTTCTATGAATCAGCTTTTAAGGATTTTGCTTTTCTTGTTTTAAGAGTATTTACTGGAGCATTGTTGATTCATCATGGCTTTGAAAAATTAAATGATATAAATAATTTTGCAGATGCATTTGTGCGACCTCTTCACTTACCATTCCCCGTTACTCTGTCTTATTTTGCTGCAGGGTCTGAAATTGTCGGTAGTTGGATGTTGATTCTTGGGTTTGGTACTAGGTTAGGCGCGACTGCGATAATTGGAACTATGAGTGTTGCTATCTACCATGCAATTGCTACATCTGGATTTAACATTTATTTATTAGAGCTTTTAGTTCTTTACTTTTCATCTGCGTTCTCAATATTTTTGTTAGGTCCTGGTATGTTTTCAGTTGATTATCTTGTTAAAGAAATTTTTAAAACAAAACCTGAATTTATTGATTTAATTTTTACTCAAAGAAAATTTAATAATATCTTTTTATCTGAAAATAAAAAAATAACTATTCCTGATAATCAAAAAAAATCATTTCCTTTCTCTAGTTTCTTATCTTCATGATTAATTAAAATATTATTTAACATTAATTTCTTTTTTCTTCACTGATAAATAGAACCACATCCAAGTTGGCAAAGTAATAAAAAATCCTATCAAAATAATATAACTTTTTGTAGTATCCCATGCTGATTCATCACATTTTTCTTTGATTTTTTGTGAGTCGCTTACTTTGCTACTAAGGCTTCTACAGATATTTAAGCCATGAATGCTAAGAGTTCCATACGTGATAGCTGTTGGTACAGTAGCAAGGAATATAGCAAGTATTAAATTGCCTAGCCTCAAATTGAGGTCTTTTCTTTTTTTTAGATCCATACATATATTTTTAACCATATCTAAGATATGGAACAAGATATTTCTTATTTTTTTACAAATCACTAAGTATTTCTTTGCTATAGGCTTATAAATTGTTTGTACTTTGTTTTATGAGTTCAAAATTTTCCATATTTTTAGGTAATTAATAGCTGTATATATTTTAAGTACTTTGTTAGCTTGAAATTTTCTTCATAAATTGAGGGTTTATAAACTTTGTAAATTAATAAATGCTTAATATTCATATCTTAGGCTAAAGTTAGTTTTAATAGCAGTCAATCTATTTTGTAATGTCTACCAGTAAGAGAGAGGAAGTTAGTTCGCATTTGCGTTATATCAGACAAGAACTTCGAGACTTGGATCAAATGCTTGGTAAGCATGGCCTGCTTCCTGAAATGTCTGAGCTTAAAGAGGTCTATAATTCTTTAGACGCTTTACATCAATTGCTTTCAGGGAAAGTTAAAAAGAAACCTAAGCCCGAGTTTGATGATTGATATAATGAATTAATCTTTCAATATTACTTCTGAAATTAATGAATTAACTAGCTAATTTTATGCTTGATTTACCGGTGTATTTTGCGTTTAGTAAGAAAAACTTCTAGTAATATATATAACTCTTTAATTTTACTTAATTTTGCAACAAACCCTTAAAACATAATTTATAAATATTATTAAATCTATCAAGATTGATAAATTAAATTCTTGTGAAAATTTACTATAAATCAGGTTATGTTTTTCGTAAACTAAATTTTGATTATATGGATTGGTTTGAAAGAATAATTATTTCTGAGATATAAAAAAATTTTTTCTTAATCTAGTAATAGGAATATTAAAACTATATATTATTCTTTTTTAAGTCTGATTTGTAGAGTAATTTTTTTCTAATATATCATGAATAATTATTTCTTTAACGAATACTTGAATTACTACAGCCATTGGAATTGCTAATAGTAAACCAAGTGGTCCAAAAAGAATAGTAAATATAAACTGTGCGGTAATTGTTAAACCTGGAAGTAACTTAACTTGTTTGTGCATTATTGAAGGAGTTATTATATAGCTCTCAATATTTTGGATTAGTATATATAAACCTAGAACTGCGAGTGATTTCCATGGGGTGTCTAGTAGGGCAACTGAAAGAGGGAATATAGTACTTATTGTTGGGCCTACATTAGGTATAATATTTAAAGCTCCAGCTATTAATGCGTTAGCAATTACTAATTTTATTCCTAATAAATATAGTCCTATTGACACAAGAATTGCAACACATATTGAGCTAAGTACAACTCCTATCATCCAGTTGCTTAAGGCATTTCCGCATTTTAATAAAATATTTCTTGCACGCCTTCTATAGAAAGAAGGAACTAATAAGATTGCTACCTCTCTATAGGAGTTTGGCTGTAATGTTATCATTAATCCTACAGAGATTATGAATAAGACTTGAAGTATTCCTATTCCAACATTACCTGCTAGGCTAATTAATTTTGAAATACTTTCTGTTACACCATTAGCAAGTGTACTTCCATCAGGGATTATGCTAAGCCTATTAATTAATATCGATCTATCAGCTAAATTAGGTATATTATCTTTATATATAATATTTGAAAGATTTAAAAATATATCTATTGAAAGTTCCCATAGTTTTCCTATGGCTGATGGTATTTGATTGATTAGTTCTTGGAATTCACTGGCAAACTGTGGGACTATTATTACTATTGAAACACTTGAGATCAATGTTATAGATGTTAAGGTTATTCCCACTGAGACCCACCTGGGTATATGAAAAAAATCTCGAAGCCTCCCAGTAAGAGTACAGAGTGCCATTGCTATTATTATTGAAGCAAAAAAGAGTATTAGAATGTCTTTCAAACTCCATAAGATAATTATGGAAAATATTGCAGCTATAATTGAGAACAAGTTAGTTGATTTCAAATTTAATATTTAATGATTAGTAAGGGAATTTGCATACCTTTTAGCAAAACGCATAAATCTTTCAAACTCTTTTTCTGAATGCCAACTATATGTTGACTTAACCTCCGCTATATTATTTCCTGATATCGATAGATCTATTTTCCTTGTTGTCAGCTCACCTTCTTTATCAATGAGATACATTTTTTGTATTGAATTAAAATTTTCCATTGTTATTGTTGTAGGTTTATTGAATTTATATATTGCTTTCCCTTTTTTTCCATCAAGATTTCTAAATAAACGTATTTCTGGTAGATCTTTTTCATTCTTTCCTTTTAGAAATTGAATAGCTACAACTTCATTGTTTCTAGTCATTTCTTCTTGAGATTTAAATAATAGATAATCCTTATATCAACTATAAAGGATTGAGCTTCTCATTCAAAATTTTGATCAATGATGATTTCAAATTAAGTCCACTCAGATCGATTGAATGGATATTTTTGTTTTTTTCAAGTTCATATTCATAGCATCTATCATAATAATCAAGCATGGCTCTACAAGCTTTTGACCATTCTTTTCTTGTAATTGCATTTAAAGCCTCTTTTGTTCTTTGTGGCCCTAATCTCTTGCTTATTCTATTCACAGCTTCTTTTAATTCATTTTGAGAATTTTGACTATAAACATTCACTAAATTATCTACACGCTCATTTTTTGTTTTAATTATTTCTAGAATTGGTGCTTTTTTCATTTTTGTATACAAGCTATTTGGAATGCGGCACTTCCCTAAGTTTGAACTTTCAGCCTCTAGCCATATCTCAATAGCTTTGCTCTTAAGAAATTCATTAAGCAATTCTGCGAGGATATTTTCAAATTGTTGTGTTGATGGTTGTTTTCCCATACCTAATGAACCAAAACTACTTCCTCTATGATTAGCAATTCCTTCTAGATCAATTACATATATATTTTTATTATTTATTTGTTTGAGTAGATCAGTTTTTCTGGTTCCTGTTTTACCTCCGAGCAGTCTTATAGGAAAATCAGCCTCAAATTGATTTAAAACCCATTTTCTATAACTTTTGTACCCACCTTTTAGCAGATAAGTTTTAATGCCAATTGTTCTTGCAAGCCAGGCAAAAGCATTCGATCTCATTCCACCTCTCCAGCAATATATACGTAATGATTTTTTTCCATTTTTATTTTTTGCAGTTGTTTCTATGATTATTTCCAGCAACTTTGTGGTGTTTGGTAAAGTCACTTTCAATCCATTGAATATTGCTTTTAAACGACTTTCTTTTTTATAACTTCTCCCTATTAGCGTTCGTTCACTGTCTGAAAATAAAGGAATATTAATAGCACCTGGCATATGACCTTGGGAAAATTCGGTAGGACTCCTTACATCAATAATTGGACTGGTTCCATCCAGGAAATCCGTTACGGGATAAACTGAATTGGTAGGTTTCTCTGACATAGTATTAGTGCTTAGGTCATTCTAGGCCAGCAGTAGATCATGACTGAAGAAAAACAAAATCAAAAAAAAGAAAGCATAAATGAGTTATTGGAGTCTTTTAAGATGGCTTCAGATAGGAAAAGGCTTGGTTTATTAACTGCCTTGGAAGAACGTGTTAAGGAGCTTATTGGGCTTGGCTCATGTTTGATGTCTGGTTTTGATCCTGATCTTTGCGACTGGACTCCAGGTTTTATTTTGCAACTCATTCATAAAACTGATGAGAATTTCATAAAAAATAATCTTAATTGCAATGATTTCTCATGGTTTACTGCTCCATCTGATGTTGGTTTTGATTATTCACCTCTACAGAAATATTTATTAAATGAAAGCTATGAGGAAGCTGATCGCTTTACAAGTTCAAAACTTAGAGAACTTGCTGGTGAAAAGGCTGTAAAAAGAGGATATGTTTATTTTTCTGAGGTTGATTCCATTCCTGATAGTGATTTATCAACTTTGAATAAACTTTGGATTGTTTATTCAAGAGGAAAATTTGGGTTCACAGTTCAAGCTAAAATATTAGACTCAGTAGGAGGGAGATATGACAAACTTTGGCCTCGAATAGGGTGGAAAAAAGATGGTATATGGACTCGATATCCCAATGCATTTAATTGGTCAATTGAAGCACCAAATGGCCACATGCCTTTGGTTAATCAGCTTAGAGGAGTTAGATTGATGGATTCTTTGCTAAATCATCAAGCATTAATTGCTAAAAGTTAATTTTTTTAATTATTAATGTTGTTTTTTTTCTTATCGAATAAATATTTTTCAAATGATCATAAAATATATTTCTATTTTTAGGTTCTTTTTTTACTTAATTAAAAGATGAATTTACTAAGAATTTTTTAATTAATTGTGGAGCCTTCTAAAAATTGGGCTGTATTTATTCATCCCTCTACTTTAAAACTAGCATCATTTGTTGAAACTCTTTTAGAGCCTGTAATCTGTAGAGAAACTGCAAAGAGAATTGAATTGGGACTTCATGAGGCTCTTGTTAATGCAGTAGTGCATGGGAACTTATCTAATCCTAATAAAGTTATTCGTGTTAGAAGAATTCTTACTCCTAATTGGTTTGTCTGGCAAGTTCAAGATGAAGGAATAGGTATAGTTAAAAATAAAAGATTAGTTTCTTTACCTCTTGAAATAGATGCTAATAGTGGAAGAGGGATTTATTTAATTCATAAGTGTTTTGATGATGTGAGATGGAGCAGGAAAGGAAATAGACTTCAGCTATCAATTAAGAAATAAGTCTTTAATGACTTTTGCAGCCTGTATCTTTTACTTCTTCTTTTATCCATAATATTGCTTGATTAAGTAAGTCTTCTATTTCTACTTCATCTCCATCGTTAATTAATTGTGAAATTGCTGAAATAATTAATTCCGCGCTTCTTCTTTGTTTGTTTCCCCTAAAATGATGCCAATTGTAATTATCAAGACTAATTTCACTATGAAGATCTTTCACAAGTAACCTTGTTTTTTCTGACCATATTGATTTATTTTTCTTTTTCATGATTTCAGAATTACTGGTATTATTTATTCCCATAGTTTTAAATTTTGATTGAATTTAGCTTGGTTTGTTTGCTTTCCATACTTTAGTCATAAAGTGAGATTCAGAAGAAATTGATGAAAAACCACTTTCCTCTAATCTTAAATTTATATCATCAATTATGTAGTCTCTATAATATGGTTCATGAAATATCTTATGGAAGTTTTCCATGATTGGGGTGAATTTTGGAGAATCTTCTATTTGTATTGAGTCTGCAAGTATAAGAGTGCCTCCAGGTTCTAATAATCTAAAGCATTCTTTAAGAACATTCTGTCGGACATCTCTAGGAAGTTCATGAAATAGAAAAACACATGTTAATGCCTGAAAACTGCTTGATGCATAGGGCATGTTTTCTGCATTTCCCTTTGTCAATTGCACAAGATCGCCACTTCTGGAGCTTAGATATTTACTAGCCTGTTTTAAGTATGATCCTGACAAATCAATCCCATAAAGTTCTACTTCTGGTAAAGCACTTTGTATTTGTTGGAGTGTCCTTCCCGTCCCTGTGGCGATGTCTAAAACTTTGACTCGCTTTGATTTATTAGATAAAAATTTCTTTAGACCTCTCTTCAAAGGAGCTAAAACTCTTCTTCGCATAGAATCTGCTGTTCCATTGAAAAGAATCTCAACTTGCAAGTCGTAAATTTCAGCAGAATGACTACTTAAGTAACCATCTGTTTGGTGATGAAAATTTTGTAAATAGTAATTAGGGTAATCGTCCTCTTTTACATTCTTAGGGATTTCTCTTGTTTTATTTTTTCTTCTTCTTTCCCAAGTTAGCGGCATGTCGAGCCAAACCAAAGGATATTTTTTTGCCCACTCCAACCATGGGGCTTCAAATAGTTGAGACTTTGGATAAACCCCTGATTCCGCTTCTTGCCAATCAATTCTTTCTAAACTTTCCATTGACCTCCTAACTTCTTTTATAAGGTCTTGATCGATTGGAAAATTTCTTGTAGCTGCTTCAGGCGCAAAATACTCCATTAATTTTGTACTCAATTCCTTATGAGCTAATCCAGCAAGTGTTTTGCCCTGTTGAAGAGTGTGATATGCAATTTTTCTAAGGCTTGGCGCAGCCATAAACCAATTCTTAATTTCTTTATTATCTAACAGATTTGATTGATTAGTGACGAATTAATCATAAAAAATTTAAGGTCTACGCAAAATTTGTGCATAGACCTAAATTTTTATTCTCTAATTAACTTTTTTAGGCGTCATAGTACATAGTGAATTCATGAGGATGTGGCCTTTGTCTTAGCTGTTGAACTTCTTCGTATTTAAGATCGATCCAATTATCAATAAAATCGTTTGTAAATACACCACCTTCCGTCAAATATTTGTTATCGCTTTTTAATGCTTCTAATGCATCATTCAATGAGGAAGGAACAGTATCTATTTTTGATAATTCCTCTGCTGGAAGTTCAAAAAGGTCAACGTCAACTCCATCCCCAGGATCAATTTGATTTTTGATTCCATCAATACCTGCCATCATCATTGCTGAAAAAGCAATATAAGGATTGGCTAATGCATCTCCCGATCGGAACTCAAGTCTCTTCGCTTTTGGACTTGGACCTGTCAAAGGAATTCTTACAGCAGCTGATCTATTACCCTGTGAATAAACTAAATTTACTGGTGCTTCGAATCCCGGTACCAATCTTTTGTAACTATTGGTAGTTGGATTTGTAAATGCAAGGAATGAAGGAGCATGCTTAAGAATTCCTCCTATATACCATTTGGCTGTTTGAGAAAGATTGGCATAAGTACCTTCTCCATAAAATAAAGGCTCTCCACTTTTCCATAAACTCTGGTGTACATGCATTCCTGTACCATTGTCATTGAAGACTGGTTTAGGCATAAAAGTTGCAGTTTTACCATATTTTTTGGCTACATTCCTGACAATATATTTATAAATCATTACATTGTCGGCTGCATTAATGAGAGGAGCAAATTTCATGCCTAATTCATGTTGTCCAGCCCCTGCTACTTCGTGGTGATGTTTTTCAATCGGTATACCTAACTCGCCCATCAAAAGAAGCATCTCAGATCTCATGTCTTGAGCAGTGTCGTTAGGAGATACTGGGAAATACCCTTCTTTTAGTTGGATTTTGTATCCAAGGTTGCCACCTTCTTCAACTCTTCCTGTGTTCCACGGGGCTTCGATGGTATCAACGCTATAAAAACTTCCACCCTCCCCAGAGTTATATCTCACATCATCAAAAATAAAGAACTCTGGCTCAGGACCAAAGAAAGCAGCATCAGCAACACTTGTGCTTCCTAAATAATCCAAAGCTTTTTGAGCCAATGCTCTTGGACATCTTGCATATGGCTCACCACTTCTTGGTTCTTGAATTGAACAAATCAAACTAAGAGTTTTGTGATGGTAAAAAGGGTCAATCCAGCTTGTCGAAGGATCAGGCACCATTGCCATATCTGATTCGTTTATAGCTTTCCAACCACGTATGGAAGAGCCATCAAAAGCAAGTCCTTCTGAGAAAGAGCTTTCTTCAATAAGTTCTGAAGCTACGGTTAAGTGTTGCCACTTTCCATGAAGGTCGGTGAATTTTAAATCTATAAGCTCAATGCCCTCGTCCTTAATTTGACGAAGAACATCTTGAGGGGTCTTACTCATGGTTAATTTGATTTACAACAGAGATACTTAATTATGAACGTAATTAGCGATCGAATCTCTTTTTGTATTAAGAAGCACTTTTTTTAGACTTTTAACAGAAAACTTTGTTTGTTTTTTGAATTTTTTCTGTTTTTTAGAAAAAATCTAACTAATTCCTATTGCAATCCCTAAAAAAAACACCCAGACATTGCCCATCGCTGTTTAGGCTCATAACTATATGAACTGATCTGTTTTCTTGGCCACTCAAATTCTTCCTTCTGTTGATAATCAACATCGCAAAGATTTTGGTCCAACTGTCTCTCCTGAAAGGTTGTTGCTTGGGCCTGGCCCATCAAATGCAGATCCTGCAGTTTTGAAAGCACTCTCTCAACCTCCTATAGGTCATTTAGATCCTTTTTATGTGGATTTGATGAGTGAGGTGCAAGAGTTACTTAGATATGCTTGGCAAACAAGTAATCGTTTAACACTTCCCATGAGTGGTACTGGAAGTGCAGCAATGGAAGCAACATTAGCTAATGTTGTTGAGCCAGATGACAAGGTTCTAGTAGCTATAAAAGGATATTTTGGTCATAGACTTGCAGACATGGCAGGAAGATATAAGGCAAATGTTGCAACCATTCAAAAGGATTGGGGTAATGCATTTTCTCTTGAAGAAATTGAAGATGCTCTTAAAGAGCATAATCCAGCTGTATTCGCAATTGTTCATGCAGAGACCTCAACAGGTGTTTGCCAACCTATGGATGGGATAGGTGATTTATGTAGAAAATATAATTGTTTACTTTTGGTTGACACAGTAACTTCTTTGGGTGGAGTTCCTCTTTATTTAGACGAGTGGAAAATTGATTTAGCTTATAGCTGTAGTCAAAAAGGATTAAGTTGCCCCCCTGGATTAGGCCCTTTTTCAATGAATTACAGGGCTGAAAAGAAAATGATTAATAGGAAAGATAAAGTCCCCAATTGGTACTTAGATGTATCTTTATTAAATAAATATTGGGGAAGTGATCGTGTATATCATCACACTGCTCCAGTAAATATGAACTTTGGAATTCGAGAAGCTCTTAGATTGTTAGCAGAAGAAGGTTTAGAAGTTTCATGGGATAGGCATAAAAAGAATGCTAAATCACTTTGGAATTCTTTAGAAAATATTGGTTTGGAATTACAAGTTAAAGAAGAATTGCGTTTGCCTACTTTAACAACAGTAAAAATACCTGAGGGACTTGATGGTAAGGCTTTTACTAAACATTTATTAAATAATTTTGGTGTTGAGATAGGGGGCGGACTTGGTGACCTTGCTGGAAAAGTATGGAGAATTGGTCTGATGGGATATAACTCAACTTCTAAGAATGTAGATAAGATAATAAATATTTTTGAAACTGAATTACCTAAGTTTAGATGATAAATTTTCTTTAGCTGCTTTTCCTTTTGTCTTTGAACCAATCTACGATTATTTTTGTTGACTCTTCTTTCATTACCCCACCTTCAACTAACATCTTATGATGAGCACTTTTATGTTCGGCTAAGTTCATAGTCCCTCCAAGCGCTCCTCTTTTGTGGTCATAAGACCCATAGATAATTCTCCCCATTCTTGCCTGGATTAGTGCGCCCGCGCACATTGGGCATGGTTCAAGATTTACTATCAATGTACAGTTGTTAAATCTCCAATCATTATTTATCCAAGCAGCTTGACGAAGAGCAACTAACTCAGCATGGCCTAATGGGTCTTTCATCGTTTCTCTTCTATTTGCACCATAGCCAATACATCTGCCTTTATTGTCGAGAATAACTGCAGCAATAGGAACCTCTCCTCTTTTGCCTACAAGTTTTGCTCTTGATAGCAATCTTTTCATCCAATTGATTTTTTCTTGTTGACTCAGAGAGGTTGGTTTTGACAAATTTTTAGGAGTTTGGAGAATTATCAAATAAAATATTCACTTAATATTAATCATTAATCATTTTTTTTTATTTGAACTGGATCATCAAATACTACAAATAGAGAATTATTTCCTTTGGACCCTTTTGCATCACCTCACAATTTAGATAGACAATTGCATTCTTTACTTGGAGAAGCCTCTAGTAATCTTTGTGATTGGTTGGCTGAATCAGGCAGTCAAGGTCCAATGCCATCTTCATTTGATTTACCAGAGGTTTTTCCAAAGAAAGAAGGTATCCCTAATTCAGTTTTGTTGAAGGAGCTGCAATTATTAATGAATGGTTCCTTTAGGCCATCTCATCCAGGAGCGCTTGCTCATTTAGATCCCCCTCCTTTATCAGCATCAATTGTAGGAGAACTAATTTGTGCAGGTTTAAATAATAATCTTTTAGCTGAAGAACTTTCACCTAGTTTGTCGTTATTAGAAAGGAAGCTCTGTAAATGGTTTTGTGAGAAATTAGGTCTTGGTAATTTGTCTGGAGGCGTAGCTGCAAGCGGAGGAAGTTTAAGTAATTTAATGGCATTAGTAATGGCTAGAAATATTGCTGGTCTAGAAAGTGATCCAAGTGCAGTCTTTTTTGCCAGTGAAGATTGTCATGTCTCACTATTAAAAGCTGTTCGAATTATGGGTCTGAAGCAAGAATCTTTACAAAAAGTTCCTACTGATGAAAAAGGTAAATTAAATATTTCTTATTTAAAGTCAATTTTTAAGAAAATAAAGTCTGAGGGTAAGAAATGCTTTGCAGTAGTCGCAACTGCGGGAACTACGGTTAGAGGAGCTATTGACCCACTCTCTGAAATTGATCAGTTTTGCAAAAAAGAAAATATTTGGCTTCATGTTGATGGAGCTATTGGTGGAATTTATTGTCTCTCAACAATTACTTCAGGAGTTCTTGGAGGTTTAGCTTCCGCCGACTCGATAACTGTTAATCCTCAAAAATTATTAGGTATCGCAAAAACATCCTCTTTACTTTTAGTGGCGAATAAAAGTCATCTTTCTTCTGCTTTTTCAACTGGATTACCTTATGCGGAGCCACTTACAGGAAATGACTCGCATGGAGGAGAACTTGGAATTCAAGGTACAAGATCAGCGGAGTCTTTGAAATTATGGATTGGTTTAAGACAATTAGGTGAGGATGGTATTGAGAAAATACTTCTTGATTCAATAAAAAGAAAATGTTATTTAGAATCACTGATTGATTCATCAAAATTTCGAATAATATCAGGGCCACTTCATCTTTTAGCCTTTACACCGCTTGATAATACTTCTTATAAATCTTCAGATTGGTCTATAAGGACACGAAGATCATTATTAACAAGTAAGTTTATGCTTTCAAGACCAATGTATAGAAATAGGTATTATTTAAAAGCTGTTATGGGAAACCCTAATACTAAATTTGAAGATTTAAAACTTCTAGCAAACCTTATTAATCATTCAATTTTCTGACTAAATGAATAAAAAATTTTTTAATAAAAAAAATATGTTAGCTCTAATAACAGCTTTTATCTCAATCTTTATTGGTCTTCTTTATTTAGCATTGGTTTTTGTTTTAGATTTTAGGGGGCCTATGGTTCCTCCTCCCTCGGAGGCCTTGCTTTCGGCGGTAGCTTTTTGAATTTCTTTTCAACTAATGGATCAATAACTCTTTCATAGGCTCTTCTAATAAAACTTTTAAAATACTGATCTCTTTTATTTAACTTGTAGTGATACTCAACAACCTCTTGGATTCCTCCATCTCCCCAACTTTGATCTTGTTGGAAATAAGTTATGAAACTTGCTCCAGCAATTCTAGTAAGCCAGGATACGCTTATACCTTGAATTACTTTACTAACAATATAGGTTGGTAATGAAAGACTCAATGTTGAACTTATTAAAGAAACTCCACCTTTAACTAGACCCATAGTTGCAAGTATCTTTCCTACCGAAAATGCTAAAATCTTTGCTCTTTCCTTTGTTAGTTCAACTCCATAGATTTTTGCTATTTCTATTACCATTTGTGCATTTACAGCCGCTGCAGCGATCATATCTATAACTGGTAAGGGCGATAGTATTAGAGCTCCACAACTAAGCCAGCCATATTTATCAATACATTTTTTTGCAGATTGACTTCTTTGATTAACTAATAATCTTTTGCCCTCTTTACCCAAATTACTACATTGAAGTAAAATATTATCTGCAATAAGATCTTCACCTTCTTGATGTAATATAATTGCTAATCTTCTAATTAAATTATTAATTTCAGGATCAGGTTGATAAGGCTTTTTGCCAGGTAGTGCAATTGTCTGAGGTGATGCTGATGTACAAATAATATCTTCCTTCTCAATAAAATCATTACATCTAGAATTTATAATATCTAATAATCTTTTTTCTTCATTTTCTCCTCTTAAATCTATTTTGTTAAGTACAATTAAAAGTCTTTTCCCTAATTTAGATAAATTCCTAATGGTTTTTGTTTCTGTTGAGCGTAAGTCACCTTCAATTACGACTAACATCAAATCAGCTTTTTGTGCTTGAAGCAAGGCACTTTTTTCTCTCTCTCTACCTTCTTCCCCAGGCTCTAATATCCCTGGTGTATCAATAATTATTATTCCTCTGCTAAGACCTTTAAGTTTTAGCCTGAAAGATTCTTCGGTCTTAGTTGAACCAAATTCAGGGCTAACATCACCAACAATTCTTTTTAATAAAGCTCTTATTAATGACGTTTTACCACTCGAGCCAATTCCAAAAACTACTAAAATAATATCACCTCTTTCTAGCTCTAATGAAACTCTATTTTTTTCTTCTTTTAGAGCTTTTGCTTTAACTTTGTCATTAATTAATTCGATTAAATTTTCAATACTTTTTAATGACTCTCCTGCAGCTTGTTTTTTGCTTAAGAGTGATATATCTAGTAATCTATGCTCACTTTTATTTTTTAATAATGAATTAAATAAAATTTTTATCCATCCAGTCTTTTTGTAATAAAATGTGCCAATTACTAGTAGAAGTGTAATTATTATAGCAGGTATATTTATTAATCTAATTATTGCTCCAAGCAGGCCTACAAGAAGTAAGCAGATGAAAAATAGAAATATATAAAATATTATTGGGTTTGAATCTCTGAATTTCATATATAATGTTTTATGTGTTTGTTTTTGATATATAAAGTATTTAAGATTGATCTTTTTTTAATATCAGATCAGCTATAAAACATATTATACCAATATTTATAGATATATCTGCTACATTAAAAATAGGAAAATCAATAGGTACTATCTGTATAAAATCAAGGACGAATCCTTTAACAAGCCTATCTATTCCATTGCCTATTGTACCACCTAAAAGATATGCAATTCCAATTGAATTCCAATAAGATTTAGGCGGGGATTTTAATATAATTATAATTAATAAAAAAGAAGCAAAAAAACTTGTAAAGGTAAGAAAAGTTGTCGCATTGGTAAAAAGACTAAATGCGGCACCTTTGTTTTTTACAAGAGTTATGTTTAATAAATTAGGAATAAGATTTATAGATCTTTCATATCCCAAGCCAACTAAGACTAAAAACTTAGTTACCTGATCTATTAAAATAATATAAAAAGCATAAATTATTATCTTCAATCTTATTTTCTTAGATGGTTTCATTTTAGTATTAGTATACGTTTTAAGGATATTGAAATTAGACTTATTGGTATGCATAGTAATAATTGATTTGGAAAGGGTATTAATGTATTGATTAAAATCAGATCAAATACATTATCTATCCAATTTCCAAATAATTCACCAAGAAACAAGTAAATAATACCTGTAAGGTGCAAAATGAATAATGAGAAACACGTATAATATGAATAATTGATTAAATTAGCACTTGATGTTTTCTTAGATAAAAAACCACATATCCAGGCTGCAGGAATAAATCCTAATAAGTATCCAAATTCAGGAGTTAAAATATAACCAACACTTCCTCCTCCATGAAAAACAGGTAAATAAAATAAACCTATAATCAGATATGAAATAGCACATATTATCCCTATCTGAGGTCCGCAAAGAAGAGAAGTCATAAGAAGACCCTGTATTTGCCAGGTGCTATTAAGAGGAATAATTGAGAGAGAGAGGTCTTGTTGGGGTAAAATGATAGATGATTGTATCATTGCGCAGATTATGATTAACATAACGCCTGTTATTGCTTTTAACGCACTACTAAATATGTTCAATGAATTTAATTAGTAGATCTTATCTAGTATTATTTACTAATTGATAGAGATGTCAATAAAAATCATTGAGGTATGATGAATTTTTCAATTGGAGAAAAAGTATCCTTACAAGTTCCTATGCCTTATTTGAAAACCATAGATTCTGTCTCTATGATAAGACCTCCAGACCTTGTATCTCTTGATGAGGTAGGGGTGGTAATCGGAATAAGGCCAAAGGATTTATTAGAAGTAGAATTTAGAAGGGGAAATTTCTTGATCCCGGCTGAAAGACTTAAACTTATTGTTAAAGACAATGATTTTTAACAATTACTCCACTGGTGACTAATTTTTTGAATAATATTTTTGTTACTGCAAACACTTAGTGAAGGGTTCCTTAAATATATTTTTGCAGCATCTCTGATCTCTTTACTACTTATACTTTCAACACGTTTTAGGATTTCTTTATCGTGATTCTTTGTTAGACCAATTCCTAAAAGATGAGCTTTGTGTTCTGCTCTTTGACTAATACTTTGTAATGAATGAGCCATTTGCCCTCTATATTTTATTTTCAAGAGATTTAATTCTTCGTCTGATATTTCAGTATCAATAACTTTTTCCCAACATTCTTTGAGAAGCTTAAGAGTAAGAGAAGCTTTATCTTCACTAGTAGAAGCATGTATTACAAATGGTGTTTGATTCTCTCTAATAGGATGATAAACTCCTGCTTCATAAACAACTCCATATTTCTCTCTTAGAACCTTAAATAATAAACTTGACATTCCATATCCTAAGTAACATGATATTAATCTAAGCAAGATATCAGCTTTATGATTGTACTTAATTGTTGCCTTACCTAATAGAAGAATGACTTGTTGTGTATTTATAGATCTCTTGATAAAATTTCTTTTTTGTGTACCTAAAAGGCCTGATTTATTAATAGTTTGCTTTTCTTTATTTTGATCCAATCCAATTTTATTAATTTCCATAAAAGTAATAGATTCTTTTAAATATTCTTTGATATTAATAGGTAAATTTCCTGCAATTACTAAGTTTTTATTTCTATATAATAATGAATTTGCGATTGATAAGATATCTTCTCTGTCGATTCTTTTTATATCTTGGATTGATCCAAGTGGATCATGCCCATATGGCCCATCTGAATATATCATTTTTCTCCATCCATCAAATGCTTGTTGATATGGACTTTCTTGTTGTCTTTTAATTGCTTTTATAGTTAGATCTTTTTCTAATTCAATTTGATCTATTTCTAGAGATGGTTTTGTAATCATCCAACCAAGTATAGGAAGAAGTTTATAAGCATCGCCTTTTATACACTTAAGACTTATTAGTAGACCATCTTCGAATGTATCACAGTTTAAAATTGCCCCTGCACTTTCTACTATTTCTGAGAGTTGATTATTATTGTATGGCCCACAACCTCTAATTATTGTTGAAAATAAAATTTGATGAATACCTTTTTTATCATTTGGGTCGGCTCGACTTCCATCTTCTATCCATAGTTTAGCTGCTATTATTTCTTTGCTATTGAATTTATCTAGAATGATGTTCATCTTTAATCCTCTGGTTCAGCTATTAATGTAAATGATTCTTCTGGATTAAATAATGGAAATATTAATTTATTTAGACGTTCTGATGTCCAAAAAGAAATTTCTTTTATTGATTTTAGTATAGAATCATGTCGTCCCCAAAGTGCTTGACCACCAAGTGTTGATGCAATTTGATTACTTAACTCCAGACCAAAATAAATATTATTTTTGACTAATTTTTTAGCACGATCCAAATCTTTTTTATTGAATAAAACTTTAGTCGATTGATTAAGAATATTGTTGATTTCATTTTCAGCAATTTTAAGATTTTCTATCGGGCAACATACATCCAAAATTATTAATCCACCTTTTTCAAGAATTTGTAAATCTATTTCTATTGATTCAATAATGCGTTTTTCTTCTCTTAATTTTTTGACCATAAGGCTGCTTCTGCCTTCGCATAAAATTGTTGCAGCAATTTCTGCACCTAAAATTATCAGATTTTCTTTTGCGGGAGGCAGTTTCCAAGCTTTTAAGATTCTTCCACCTTCAAGTCTTGGTATGGATTCTTTTTTATAGCCTTTATTAAAAGTGATTTGTTTATCAATATTGAACTTTTCCGTTTTAGATTTTAATTGCTTAAGTTGACTGTTATTAATTATCGAATGAATTTCATTTGGGACCTTTCCTGCTATACATAAACTACAATTTTTACCTACGTAATGATCTTTGTGAAATGCTTTCATTTGTTCAGGAAATATTTTTCTAACAGTTTTCTTGTCACCAAGTATTGGCCTGGAATATCTATGAGGTGAACAACATTCTTTTAATAATTTCATATAAATTATTTCTTCTGGTTGATCAATATTTTGTGAAATTTCTTCTAAAACTACTTCTTTCTCCATCTCAAAAGCATTTCTTTCAATTTCTGGAAATAATAACAATTCTAATAGAAGATTAAGTGCTTCTACTGTGTTTTCAGGTGGTACTAGAACGTGATAGTGAACATCATCAAGACCAGTTGCAGCATTACTACTTCCACCTAAGGATTCAATCTTTAAATCAAATTCACCTTCTTTCAGGTTTTTGCTCCCTTTAAATATCATATGTTCTAAGAAATGTGCTATTCCTTCTTCATTTTTCATTTCATAATTACTTCCTCCTTTGCACCAAAAGTCAATACATGTCAATGTAGAGTCCTCAATATTAGCTACAACACATGTAGCACCATTAGGTAATGTCCAATGATTGACTTTCATTCCAAATATTTTAATAGATACTAATTCTTTATGCTATATGAATATTTAGGAATTAGATTTAAAATTTATATAATGGTGAAGCTTTTGATATCTTAATCTTTAGAATTATAAATTTAAGACATAGATGAATTCTATCTCAATATTGAAATCAAGCATATATTAATTTCATTAATAATATGTTATTTCTTTCTGAATTCAACTATGAATCATAGTTCTTATTTACTTTGCTAGGCATGAAAAATTCATTTTCTCTTTTTTTGTGTCTTAATACTTATATAATGTTGTATAGGCATATCTAGAAACAAAGATTTTTTATCCTCCTCGTCAAGTCCCTTAACTCGAGTTATTAGTTTTGAAGTCAGGTTTTTGCACTCAAAGTAAATTTCATCCTCTTTTGCTTGAGGCTATAGAGCTTATAAAAAATAGAATCAATGCATTACCTGATGTTAAATCTCTAGCCTTTGATCCAAAATCTAGTGAGATCTACAGGAACCTTAAAAAGGAGGAATTTTTTATTATAAACGAATTTTATAAAGCTAAAGGGTTTAGAAAAATACATTTGGAAGTTGCAAAACTGGGGAGCCCATTTCAAATACTGCACTGTGTATTTTTTCCTGACCCATGTTTTGACCTGCCAATATTTGGAGCTGACTTGGTTTTTAGTTCTAATAATATTTCTGCTGCCATTGTTGACTTGTCACCTGTTTGGAAGTACATCCCTCAATCCATGAGTTCTCAAATGGCATCATTGCATATCCCTAAATTTAAAGATCCTAGGATGCTTCCAGATTGGGGATATATTTTTTCTCCATATGTATGTTTTATTCGTCCAGTTGATTCCTACGAAGAAAAGTCATTCTTAACACTTATAGATAAATATTTATCTATATTATTATCTTTGGTTGTAGTTGTAAGAAGGGATGAAATTAATTCATCAGATACTATTAGTCGATTTGAATATCAAAAACAATATTGCTCGAATCAAAAAAAGAATGATAAAACTAGAGTTATTTTATCTAAGTTTTTTGGTTCATCTTGGACAGATCAATATATAGAGGAAATTCTTTTTTCTTGTTAAATGTTTAAATACTTTTCTTTTAAATCTATATTTCTTTACTCCATAGCACCTTTTTTCGTGCTTATAGTTTATGGATGCAATAATAAAAATCTAAATGAAAATAAACGTTCTAACACTATTGAAATTGTAGAGAAGATAGAAGGAGTGGCAGCTCTTGGGCAACTAAATCCTCTTGGTGAAGTAAGAAAATTAGCAGCTCCAACAAGTGGAAAGGGTGGCACACCAAGATTATCTAAACTATTAGTCCAAGAAGGAGATTCAATTTCTAGGGAGCAAATCTTGGCTGTTTTTGACAATCGACCTAAACTTGAAGCTGATTTAGCAGTTGAAAAGGCAAATTTAAATATATTGAAGAATGAAATAAGAATTCAGAAAAGGGAAATAAAAAGATATCAAACGCTTTTCGATAAAGGTGCGTTGGCAGTTATTGTTTTAGATAAGATGAAGGATGATCTTGTTATTTTAGAGGCAAGGATATTAAAGATTAAATCAGCTATTGATGCAATCAACTTTGACTTAGAACAAACACAATTAAAAAGTCCAATTGATGGAATTGTTCTCCAAATCCTAGCTCGAGAGGGAGAGAGACCAACTTCGTCTGGAGTTATTAATGTTGGCGCTAACCAATCAATGGAAGCACTTATAGAAGTATATGAATCTGATATTGATAGAGTCGAAATAGGCCAGATTGTTGATTTAATTAGTGAGAATGGCGGTTTTGATGGGTCTTTAAGAGGTCAAGTAAGTTTGATCAGTCCACAAGTCAGACAAAGGCGTGTTCTCTCAACCGATCCTACGGGTGATGCTGATTCAAGAGTTGTTGAGGTTAGGGTTAAACTTGATACTTCGTCAGCCAAAAATGTTTCGCATTTGACTGGAATGAAGGTAATCGCTCGTTTCCAGCCATAGTGAAGTTAAAAAGATTTTTTGAAAAAAGAAAAATACCTCTTGCTTGGCTTTTGCTTACAAGACAACCTTTAAGAATATTGGTTGCTATTGCTGGAATATCTTTTGCAGGAATATTGATGTTTATGCAACTAGGTTTTAGAGATGGTTTATTTGACGCAAGTGTTACGGTTCATAAGTTGTTTAATGCTGATCTGGTTTTAATTAGTCCTCGTTCAAAAAGTTCAATAAGTATGAGTGGGTTTCCTCGTAGAAGATTAGTTCAATCAATGGCACATAAAGATGTTATCGGAACAACTGCAGTTAATTGGAATTTTCTTCTTTGGCGAAATCCTGAGAATTTATCAACAAGATCCATTCTTGCTTTGGGTTTTGAACCAAGCAAGCCGCTATTAGTTGATTCTGATTTTGAAAGAAAAGCTGCAACTCTAAAAAACAAAGGGAGGGTTTTGTTTGACGATCTTTCAAGAGATGAATTTGGTCCTATTTCCGCATGGTTTAAGTCTGGTCGTTTGGTGGAAACTGAAGTTTCCGGAAAAAGAGTCAGAGTCTCTGGAATAGTTAGTTTAGGGCCGTCTTTTGGCGCAGATGGAAATTTAATAACTAGTAGCGAGACTTACTTAGGATTATCACCTGGTAATCCTCAAGGGAGTATTGAAATTGGCTTGGTAAGGTTAAAGAAAGGCTCTGATATTGAAAAAGTTGTTCGCTCTTTGAATTTAAGTTTACCCAGTGATGTTAAGGTTATGTCTTTAAAATCATTTATAGATTTTGAGAAGAATTATTGGAAAAGTAGTACATCTATTGGCTTTATTTTTACTTTGGGTGCAGCAATGGGATTTATTGTTGGTTGTGTAATTGTTTATCAAATACTTTATAGTGATGTTAGTGATCATTTGCCAGAATATGCAACATTAATGGCAATGGGATATAACCTAAGAAGTCTTTTAGGCGTTGTCGCTAGAGAGGGTTTTATATTATCAATTATGGGTTACATTCCAGCCTATATTTCAGGTCAAGCTTTATATGCTTTAGTTCGATCGTCAACTAAATTGCCTGTTGAAATGAGCTTTAGTAGAGCATCAATTATATTTTTCTTGATACTTTTTATGTGTATGGGATCAGCATTGGCGGCTATGAAAAAATTGGCAGATGCTGATCCAGCTGAAATATTTTAATGAAAAATTTTAATACTTAAAATTACATATTTATGAACAATTTAGTTAATAATACTTTGAAAATTGTTTCCCTGAATCATTGGTATGGTCAAGGAGAGATGAAAAGACATGTTCTTCAATCTATTTCAATGGAAATTTTCCCTGGTGAAGTTGTTTTACTTACGGGACCTTCTGGATGTGGAAAAACTACTCTTCTGACTTTAATTGGAGCACTTCGTAAAGTTCAGGATGGAGATCTTAGAGTCTTTGGGAAACAGCTTTGCGGCGCCAGCAGAAAAACCAGGCAGAATCTTAGAAAAAATATTGGCATGATTTTTCAGGGCCATAATCTTTTGAGATGTCTAACTGCTGAACAAAATGTCCAAATGGGTGCTGACCTTTTAAATGGATTTTCATATAAGGCTCGCAGGGCACAGTCTAGAGAATGGCTAAGAGCTGTCGGATTAGAAGATCAAATGGCAAAGCTACCTCATGACTTATCAGGTGGCCAAAAACAACGTGTTGCTATTGCTCGAGCTCTCGCAGCAAGACCAAAATTATTATTAGCGGATGAGCCAACTTCTGCATTAGATAGTTCAACTGGTAGAGAGATCGTTATTTTATTAAAGAAACTAGCTATAGAACAATCCTGTTCAGTATTGATGGTTACTCATGATCCGAGAATATTAGATGTAGCAGATCGTCTCTTGCGAATGGAAGATGGCCAATTATTGCCCTCTGTTTAGTAAATTGGAAATATATAAAATTCTGTCAAATTAAAGCATGTCTAAAAGACGCAATCTTAAGAAAGAAAAGCAAGAGAGAAATCGCGCTTATGCAAGGAAATTCAAGAAGCGTAAGCTTCGTAATGACGGTAGAGGTGAGGGGGCAGGTAATGGTGTAACTGGTACCGCAAACAACGGCGGAGCTGCCGATTAATATCCTTTTTTAAATTAAAAAATATTTTTTAATTACTTAATAATTTAAAGTGTTTGAACAAAATCTTTTAATGTTTTTGATTTAGGATGTTAGTAAGTGTTGTTATACCAACTTATAATAGGCTTCCGATACTAAAAAAGTGTCTGGTTTCATTAGAAAATCAATTTTTGATAGATGAAATTGATGATTATGAGATAGTTCTCGTAGATGATGGATCTACTGATGGGACTGTCGATTGGTTAGAGAAAAATATTGAGAATTTTCCTCATTTAAAACTTTTTGAACAATCTCATTGTGGTCCCGCTATCGGAAGAAACCTAGGGGTGGATAAGTCAAATGGTGATTTAATTGTTTTCATTGATAGTGATCTAATTGTTGAAAAGTATTTTTTGGTTAACCATGTTAATTCTCTAACTAAAGCATGGAAAACAAATGGCACTAAAAAATGTTTTACATATGGTTCTGTAATTAATACATCTAATTTCAATAATCCGAAGTCTGAACCCTTCAAGTTGCAAGACTTGTCCTGGGCTTACTTCGCTACGGGTAATGTTGCTATTGATAAAAAGGTTTTAGAAAAATCAGGTCTTTTTGACCCTTCTTTTCGATTATATGGATGGGAAGATTTGGAATTAGGAGAAAGGTTAAGAAATATGGGCGTTAAGCTCATTAAATGTCCAAAAGCCATTGGATACCATTGGCATCCAGCATTGGATTTAGAACAAATTCCTAATTTGATTCGAATTGAAAAGGAGAGAGCAAAGATGGGATTGGTTTTTTATAGGAAGCATCCAACTTTGAGAGTTAAATTTATTATTCAATATACTTTTATTCATCGTTTCCTTTGGGAATTTTTAACTCTAGGAGGACTTATTAATACCAGTTCAATTAGACCTCTTTTAGCTTTTCTCATTAAAAATGGTAAATCTGGACTGGCAATGGAATTGCTAAGACTTCCTCTTAATTTGATTGGAGTGAGACAAATTTTCAGAGAAGCATCATTAATAGGACTTTGAAGAGCAATTGTTTGTTAGATTATATTGGTAAATTAAAACCGCACACCTGACTGTTTCGGGTGATAAGTAAATATTGATCTTCAGATTCAATGTTTAGCTTATCCCTGTTGGGTGGAGGCGAACCCGGAACCCCTCAAAAAACATGGCTGTTGTATCTCTCTCTGAGATGATGGAAGCTGGTGCTCACTTTGGGCATCAGACAAGAAGATGGAATC
Organism: Prochlorococcus sp. AG-363-B05; assembly: GCA_003278445.1. Taxonomy (GTDB): domain Bacteria; phylum Cyanobacteriota; class Cyanobacteriia; order PCC-6307; family Cyanobiaceae; genus Prochlorococcus_B. The sequence continues at coordinate 82,309 of QCFD01000002.1, read as the reverse complement.
CAAAGATGTCTCGTTACATCTATTCTGCTCGTAATGGAGTTCATATTATTGATCTTGTCAAAACTGCTGTTTGTATGAACAGTGCATATAAATGGACTCGTGGAGCAGCACGAAGTGGTAAAAGATTTCTTTTTGTAGGTACAAAAAAACAAGCCTCAGAAGTAGTTGCTCAAGAAGCTATGAGGTGTGGAGCTTCCTATGTTAATCAAAGATGGTTAGGAGGGATGCTCACAAATTGGACAACTATGAAAGCAAGAATTGACCGACTTAAAGATCTAGAAAGAATGGAATCTAGTGGTGCTATAGCAATGCGCCCTAAGAAGGAAGGCGCTGTATTGCGTAGAGAATTAGAAAGATTGCAAAAATATTTAGGTGGATTAAAAGGAATGAGACGTTTGCCTGATGTGGTTGTTTTGGTTGATCAAAGGCGAGAGACAAATGCTGTCTTGGAGGCTCGAAAACTGGATATTCCATTGGTATCAATGCTAGATACCAATTGTGATCCAGACCTTTGTGAAATCCCCATACCATGTAATGACGATGCTGTTCGATCTGTTCAACTTGTTTTGGGTAGATTGGCTGATGCTATTAATGAAGGAAGGCATGGATCTAATGATTGAAAATAGCAAACTTACTCAATAAATCTTTATTCACTTTATCTCTCACTACTTCTAAATAAAATGCCGGAAATAACAGCTAAACTCGTAAAAGAATTGCGAGACAAGACATCTGCAGGAATGATGGACTGCAAGAAAGCCCTAATCGAAAATAAGGGTGATATGGACAAATCTATTGAGTGGTTAAGACAAAAAGGTATCGCGAGTGCTGAAAAGAAATCTGGAAGAGTTGCCGCTGAAGGTGCGGTAGGGAGTTACATCCATACCGGTTCTCGTGTAGGTGTCCTTCTAGAATTGAACTGTGAGACGGATTTTGTAGCTAGAGGAGATTTGTTTCAAGGCCTTTTGAGAGATCTATCTATGCAAGTAGCAGCTTGTCCGAATGTTGAATATGTAAGTGTTGATCAAATCCCTGAGGCAATTTGCAGCAAGGAGAAAGAAATAGAAATGGGAAGAGATGATCTCTCAGGAAAGCCAGATCAGATAAAAGCTAAAATTGTAGAAGGAAGAATAGGAAAGAGATTAAAAGAAATGGCTCTTCTTGAGCAGCCATTCATAAAAGATAGTTCAATAAATGTTGAAGAACTTGTAAAGCAAGTTGCTGGCAAAATAGGTGAAAATGTAAAAGTTAGAAGATTTACTAGATATACACTTGGAGAAGGAATTGAGGTCCAGGGAACAGACTTCGCAGAAGAAGTAGCCTCTATGACCTCAGCGTGACATTGTCAGAGAATCAGTCTCTCTTTGATTCAAATTTTGATCCTTTAGATCAATTAAAGTTGCTCAAAGAAAAGTGTAATAATATATCTTTGCATTTATACAATGTTAGATCTTTATATCTTGAAGAATTAAGAAAGCTTTTACCTCAAGTAATAAGAACTTCATTATTATCTCTTATTACTGATAGGCTTGGAGAGGATGTTGGGTTCTCGACAATAAAATCAAGAAAAAGATTTCAGTTGAAAATAGATAAATTAGTTTCAGACAACATATCACTTTTAACAATTGAACATTTAAATGAATTAGCAAAAAAAATTGATGAAGAAAATATTCGTCATTTAAATAATGCTAAATATGAAATGGTGAATGCTCTAAATATGAAAAATTCTTCTGAAAAATCAGAAGAGTTTAATGTTGATAATTCAATTAATATAAGTGCTAACCATCCATTGGATAACTTATTAATTACTGAAGGTTGGCATGGAGAATTAAAAGCGCCATATTCAATTGATGAAAAAGAACATTACATTAATAATATAATAAATGAAAATGATGATTTTATTGAAAATACATTCAAAGAAAATGATTCTATGAAAGATGATGAAATGAGTCTTGATGCTTTTAATTTAAAAAGTAATGATATGGAAGTCTTACAATCAATATTTGCGTTAACTGAAGATTCAAACTTAAGTGATTTAGACAAAAAAAAAGATGATTCTTCTTATAAATCTTACTCTTATGAAGATCTGAAAAATAATCGTTTGTTACCACAGTCACCAATAGGTTTGCATGATTGGATGATATCTATAGATACAGCTTTGATTCGAAGATTGCGTGATCTTTCCCATTCCATTAATACTGAACTTTTGAAATCAGGCTTGGTGAATACTCTTGTCCCTATTAGTATTTTAGATGCTGCTTTGGCAGGTCAATTGATTTCAACTAAATCTATATCAAATATTCTAACTTTAAAATTAACAGCTAATAGTTCATTAGATTCTGGAGGGTCAGATATTGATTGTTTGCTAATTACTCCTTCGGATATGGAATTTGATAATCCAAAACTTAGAAAAAATAGAGCTCATATTAGATATTATCAAAATGTACTTTTGGGTATGATTAAACAGCAAAGATATTGGAAAGGTCGATCTATAGCAGAAGAGGTTAATAAAGAATGGTGGAAGGATACAACAAAAATATAAGCAGTAATGATTCAAAAGTGAATCCTGATATGAAATCAGGTGAATTAATATTTTGGATTCGATCTTTACAACAAGCCTTAACTGCTGAGGTTGATCATGGTTTTTCTAATATTCAAGGAAGAACAAATAAATTCTTTTCTTTCGTAAGTAATTATTTATTAACTTGTCCTTCTGAAAGTTTACCGAAGCATGAAATTTCCAAATTAAAGAAATTAGCTTTGACTTATGAAGAATATCCATCTATGTCTAATGATCTTAGACGTAGATTAATAGTTCAGACAAGACAGTGTTTGCATGAGTTGCACAAATATGCTCAAGTATCAAAGACGGAAGATGCACCAAATTTAAAAATTAGAAAATTAAATATCTCCGATTTATATAAGAAAAGTTCTTTGTCAAGCCCTTTAACTTTAGATAGTTCGATTTCAACAATTAAAGGTGTTGGTATAAAACAGGCTGAAAGATTATCCAAATTAGGACTTTTTTTGATTCGTGACCTCATAAATTATTTTCCTCGTGATTATGTCGATTACACTTCGCTGAAAACGATAGATAAAACTGAATCAGGCCAAAACGTAACGGTCGTAGCAAAAGTTAGGCGATGCAGTTCATTTAAAAGTCCAAGAAATCCCAACCTTTCAATTCTTGAATTGTTTATTAAAGATAAGACAGGAGGAATGAAAATTACTAAGTTCTTTGCTGGTTATCGTCGAAGCAGTATTGCATATGTGAAATCTCAACAAAGTTTATATCCAGTTGGTGTGACACTAGCTGTAAGCGGCTTAGTTAAAGAAGGTCGATATGGTAAAACAATAAATGATCCTTTAATAGAAATTATTGAGAATCCCAGTAGTTATTTGAAATCTAAAACTATTGGCCAAATATTTCCTGTTTATTCCTTAACTGAAGGAGTTACGGCTGACAAATTTAGAAACTTAATACATTCGATTCTTTATTTAACTTCTGATATCAATGATTCAATTCCTGCAGACACTTTGAATAGATTAGATCTACCTCTTAAAAAAGATGCATTTTTTCATATTCATAATCCAGAGAACTCAAAAACTTTAACTAAAGCAAAAAGAAGAATTGTATTTGAAGAGTTTTTATTGTTACAGCTCAGTCTGCTTTTGAGACGTGACTTACATAAGAAATGCAACTCTCCTCAGTTAAGTATTCAGCGAAATAGTAATAGCCTGGTTTGTAAATTTTTAAGCATTCTTCCTTTTTCTCTTACAGATGCTCAGAAAAGAGTTATGAACGAAATTGAATTAGATATAGTCAAACCTGAGCCAATGTCTCGACTATTGCAAGGAGATGTAGGTAGTGGAAAAACTGTTATTGCTATTTCAGCTCTCCTCACTGCAGTTCAATCAGGATGGCAGGGTGCTTTTATGGCGCCAACCGAGGTGCTAGCCACACAACACTTCCAAACACTAAACAAATGGATCCCTCAGCTTGAGTTAAACGTAGATCTATTAACTGGTTCCACGTCAAAGTCCCGTCGCAAACAAATTCTTATTGATTTGATGAATGGTTCTACAGATATTCTTGTTGGAACTCATGCCTTGTTTGAAGACCCAGTTGTCTTTGAACGACTTGGTTTAGTTGTTGTCGATGAACAGCACCGTTTTGGTGTTAATCAGAGAAATAAACTTTTAAACAAAGGCCTTCAACCTCACTTGCTAACTATGACTGCTACACCAATTCCTAGAACATTGGCACTTACTTTGCATGGTGATCTTGATGTTAGTCAATTAGATGAGCTTCCACCAGGTAGAACTCCTATCAATACTCAGATCATATCACCAAAAAATAAAAAGTATGCATATGATTTAATTAGGAGTGAAATCAATAAAGGACATCAAATTTATGTAGTTCTTCCTTTAATTGAAGAATCTGAGAAACTTGAACTCCGTGCGGCTGTTGACGTACATAATCAATTGTCTACTGATGTTTTTTCTGAATTTACAGTTGAATTACTACATGGGAGAATGAAGAGTATTGAAAAGCAAGAGGTTATACAGAACTTTATTAACAAAAAAAGCGATATACTTGTCTCCACTACGGTTATAGAAGTAGGCGTTGATGTGCCAAATGCAAGCGTAATGCTAATAGAGAATTCTGACCGTTTTGGACTAGCTCAATTGCATCAATTAAGGGGCCGTGTTGGAAGAGGTGCTTCTAAGTCATATTGCCTTTTAAGTTACCAAAATAAAAACAATTTATCTAGACAAAGATTGGAGGTTTTGGTTAACTCAAATGATGGATTTGAAATTGCTGAAATTGACTTGCGTTTTCGTGGACCTGGTCAGGTCTTAGGTACAAAACAATCAGGATTACCTGATTTTGCCCTGGCATCATTAGCTGAAGATGCAGATTTGCTTGAACTTGCCAGGAACGAGGCTAGAAAAATTTTAGATTTAGATCCTCAACTTATAAATAATTCAATGCTTCGCATGTCAATCAAAGAGCAGTGGGACAAACTAAAAATTGGGAATAAATTAAATTGACTTTTTTATAGGCTATTAGTATTGAATTTTTGATTTCTTAAGGATAGAATTAATTAAAAATATTTTCTAAAACTTTTGAATTTGATAATAATATTTTCTGTTACTAATGAAATTTAAACCTTGGAATAATATAAAAATAAATGAATGCCATGAAACTTTAATTTCTATTCCACAATCAGTATTTCGATTAACACCTCATCCTTATATGTCATTGGGTGCTCCATATCTAGATGGAGAAGATCCATGGGTTTTGCGTACAAGTGTTATAAAAAGATTAATAGAAGCACAGCAGTATCTTGCTGAGATTAAGCCACATTTGCAGTTAGCTTTGTTTGATGCCTGGAGACCTATTTCTGTTCAAGAGTTTATGTTTAATTACACTATACAGGAAACTTGTAAGTCCAGAGGGATTGATATTAATGATCATTCTTCAAAGACTATTATCACTGAGATTATTGCTGAGGTAGGTAATTTTTGGGCGAGACCAACATATAATTCTTCTACTCCACCTCCACATAGTACTGGTGCTGCAATTGACTTAACTCTTGCTGATAAAAGTGGTAACCCTTTGGATATGGGAGGGGAAATTGATTTTATTGGTGCTAAATCTAGACCTGATTTTTATGAGAAAGAATCTTTAAGGATGCCTTGTTCAAAATATCAAGTTTTTCATGAAAGAAGATCTCTTTTGCTTTCAGTTATGGAACAGGCTGGTTTTGTTCAACACCCAAACGAATGGTGGCATTTTAGTTATGGAGATCAATTATGGTCTTTGTTTAGCAATCAGTCTGAGGCTATTTATGGAGTCGCATTTGAAGTCAGTAAGGACATTACATTTTCATCTCCAAGCTTCGTAACGTGATCTCCAAGACTTGATAATTTACCAGTGTTTTTCCAGCTAATGAATAAAGGCTCTAATGTCTTTTCTAATTCATTGAGAGGCATTTTTTGTAGATATGGCTTTGCTAATCTTTTTAAATTAGTGCTGCCACCAAGCCATAGTTGGTATTGGTCTAAACCACTACCAACCAGAGCTAGCTCTGCCATATATGGACGTGCACATCCATTTGGACATCCTGTAACTCTGATCAAAATTGATTTGTTAATCTCTAGCCTTTTTAATTGACTTTTTATACGATTTAAAAGTTCTGGCAAAAATCTTTCTGCTTCTGTCATCGCAAGTCCACATAATGGAAGAGCTGGGCATGCCATGGCATGCCTGGCTAGTGGTTCGGGACTACTTGGGTTTGAAAAACCTATATTAATTAGAGAATTGTTGACACTTGTTTTTTGATAATTACCAATATTACATAATAAGAGATCTTGGTTTGGAGTTAAACGTACATCCAATCCATATTTTTCAACTATAATTCTAAGTTGTTTCTTTACTTTTCCCGTAAGCCTACCTGATAGTAGTGGTAGCCCAACAAACCATAGTTTCTTAGATTGTTTATGCCAGCCCAAGTAATCTTCAATTATTGTGTCCCCTTCGTACCTTAGGGGTTCGATTTTTTTTGTAAAATATTTACTTGTTAACTGTTTCTTGAACCAATCAATACCCATATCATGTAAAACATATTTAAGCCTTGAGTGTCTTCTTGTTTTTCTGTCACCGTAATCCCTTTGAAGAGCAAGAATAGATTGTACAAGTTCTAATACATCTTTTCCGTCTACAAAACCAATGGGATCTGCGATCCTAGCAAACGTAGTATCTAAGTTATGAGTTCTACCCATCCCTCCTCCGACATAGACATTGCAACCTTCAATTACTCCTTTCTTGTTAGTAAACGTCACCAATCCTATGTCATGAGTGAGAATATCAACAGAATTGTCTCCAGGGACTGTAGTTGCACATTTGAATTTTCTTGGTAAATAGGTCGAACCATATAAGGGCTCTTTGTTATCCCCGCTAAAAACACCTGGATTTAGCTGTTTCTTTCTGTTTTTCTTGACTTCAGGAGATGGTTTAATTGCATATCTGAGTTCACCGTTAACCCATAAATCTAGGTAAGTTATTTCTGCTTTTTTGGGTGATAAAACATCTGCGATATCGGTTGCTAATTTTCTAGCTGCTGGATAAGAACCTTGCTCGTATGGAGCTGCTGGAGCCATAACATTCCTATTGATGTCTCCACATGCTGCTAATGTTGATCCCATTGATTTAACAATTGTTCCTATAACTTCTTTTAGATTCTTTTTCTTTATTCCATGCATTTGAAAGCATTGACGAGTGGTTGCTCTAAGGGTTTGATTCCCTAATCGATCAGAGAGATCATCTAATGCTATGAACAGTGGACCTGGAACGAAACCGGCTGGATTCCTAAGTCTCAACATCATTTGCCAGTCTTTGCCTGTTCCGCCTTTTTTCCTATGTTCACGGTCATCTTGTTGATAACTACCATGAAATTTCAGAAGTTGAACTGCGTCGTTTGTAAAGTGGTCACTTTCATTCTTTAATTCACTTTGTAGGGGTTCATTTAAGTAATTGCTATCGGCTTTAAATTGTTCAAATTTAGCTCGAGGTGAATTATTAGCTATACAAGGTGAAGATACAGTCTTTTCTGTTTCTGCTTTATATATGCTTTCTTTTTCTTCGAAATTCATCAGAGCTTCAATTGCTGCATTACTAAACCCGGCATCTTTTAAATCTTTTTCTATGTTTTTTGGTGATTCTTTTAAACTTGTATTTTTAATTTCTTCGACTCTAAATCCTTTTTGCAAGGATTTATTGATTTTATTTGTCTCTTCTTCTCTTATCTTTTCATCGAATTTTTGTTGAATAGCAATCTCTGCTGCACTTATGTTCTCTTCAGCTTCTTCTATAGTGTTACCTATTTTTTTAACGACATCACATGTACCAAAAGCATCCCTTAATTTACCTCTTGGAACGGCAACTCTAAGGTAAAAACCTGACCTTCCTGGTATTTGTATAATACTGGACAAATGGTACCTACACCGGTACCTACACTGTATCATTTTTCGTCTTTGATGGTGTCTAATTGTTCAAATGAAATAATGTGCGCTCAAATATATAAAAATTGAGGATTAAATTTTTTCTAGGACACAGAATGTAGAAGTAATTCAAATTTAGATCTAATCTTGCTAAGAACATAGGGAAAATTTTGTCTACTTATCTTTTAGAAATTGGCACTGAGGAGCTACCAGCTGAGTTGGCTGAATCTGTTATTTCTCAGCTTGAGTTAAATGTAAATAATGATTTGAATTCTTCTCAAATAAAATTTAGTGAAATAAGAGTTACTACTACCCCTAGAAGAATTGCATTAACGATTGAAGGTCTTTCTCTTTTTTCTGAAGATAATATTGCAGAACGGAAAGGACCACCCGTTTCTCAAGCTTTTCATGATGGTAAGCCTACAAACGCAGCAATTGGTTTTGCTAGAAGATATGACCTTTCTCCTGAAAAATTAGAGATTCGAGAAACACCAAAGGGTTTATTTGTTTTTGCTAAATTAATTGAGAAAGGAAAGCCAGTTGCAAGTTTGCTTGCTGATTATTTACCTGTATGGATAAGCAAAATTCAAGGAAGAAGGTTTATGAGATGGGGAAAAGGCGATTTTCGCTTTTCGAGACCTATTCGTTGGATTGTTTCGTTGTTTGATTCAGAAGTTTTACCTTTTAAAATTTCTGGTTGCGATCCTGTAATTCAAATAGGTAATATATCAAGACCACATAGATTGTATGGATCAACATTTCAAATAAATAATGCAAAAACTTATTTTGATCAATTGCAGGATGTTGGAGTAATAGTTGATAGGAGCAGGCGCCTTTCATGTATTAATGATTTAGTTCTTAATCACGAAATAAATAAAAAAGTTAAGCCAGATTTGACTGAAACCCTTTTAAATGAGCTGACAGATTTGGTTGAGTCTCCTTTGCTTTTGACTGGGAGTTTTGATGAATCATTCCTCGATTTACCCCCTGAGGTTTTGTCTACAGTGATGAAGGTTCATCAAAGGTACATACCTTTATATAAATTAAATGTTGAGTTTGATCCATTATCACTTGATTCTAGAAATATTTTATTTCCTAGTTTCTTGTGTATTAGTAATGGATTATTTTCAGCTAAAGAAAATATTATTTTAGGAAATGAAAAAGTTTTAAAGGCAAGATTTTCTGATGCTTCATTTTTTATAAAGTCGGATTTATTAGTAAATAGCTCCTCACGTATTAATAAACTGAAAAAAGTTACTTTTGCTGAAGGATTAGGTTCTTTATATGATCGTGTGAATCGTATAAAATGGCTTACTAGCTTGCTAACAACAAAACTTAAATTTGATCAGAGTGACATTGAAAAATCTTTGAAAGTTGCTTATTTTTCTAAACATGATTTGGTTAGCAACATGGTTGACGAATTTCCAGAGTTGCAGGGAATTATGGGATCTAAATACTTACTTAATGAGGGTGAATCAAGAGATGTATGTCTTGGTGTTTTAGAACATTATAAGCCTAAAGGAACTTCAGACTCTCTTCCATCAAATAATCTTGGCAATGCGGTTTCATTAGCTGAACGCTTTGAGCTGATTCTTAGCATTTTTGTAAAGGGTGAAAGACCTTCTGGATCATCTGATCCATATGCATTGAGAAGGGCTGCCAATGGAATACTTTTAATTTTGTGGAATAAAACTTGGCAGTTAAATATCAATGAAATAATCAATGATTCACTTATTCATTGGAAGCAACTCTTCCCTTCGCTATCTTTTGATATAAGTTGCCTTTCTCGTGAGTTAAGAGAATTCTTTCGTCAAAGAATTGTTAGTTTATTAGAAGAGAAAAATATCGATTTTGATATTATTCAGGCAATTGCAGGAGATACAACTTCAACATCAAGATTATTAGATGATCCAACAGACTTTGATTTTCGTGCTTCATTATTAATGGATATGAGGAAAAATAATACACTTAATTTGTTGCAAGCTGTGGTAACTCGAGCCTCTAAGTTGGCAGCTAAAAGTTCTATTTCCAAGGATGTAATAGATCCTTTACTTGTTATTGATAAATCTCTATTTGAGAAGGATTGTGAAATTCAAATGTTTAATGTCCTGGAGAAATTAAAGCCTTTATCTATAAGTGGCGATCGTCTTAAATATAAATTGTTGGCTGATGAACTATTTTTAAGTGCGGAAGTTTTATCACGATTCTTTGATGGAGAAGATAGTGTAATGGTTATGACAGATGATATTAATCTAAGAAATAACAGGCTAAATCTATTGACTATACTTAGAAATCAATCTTTAGTTATTGCTGATTTTGGTAAACTTAGTTAATTAATTAAATCTAGGTGGTTACTTCTTCCCAACTTTTATACCTCCTTTAATTGAACTTGCTGATAACATTTTATTAACTTCTTTATCATCCCTAACTGCACTTGGGACTGGTTTGTAAGTGCTTGGTGCTAATGCTTTTCCTCTTAAAACTGAACCAATTGTTAACAGAGTGAGTTTTAATTGCTGTAGCGGCTTCATTGCAACTACTGTTTTGTATAGATAGCTATCAAATGTAAGTCTCTGAACATCCATGTCACCACACATCTCTACAAAAGCTTCTCGCGCTCCATCACTTGTGTAGAAAATTCTTTGTAGAATATCTAAAACTGTATAAGTTGTACCATACTTTTTATCCCATTTTTTTAAATATTTCTTGAGGTCATTTTCTGTAGGTATTATTTTCCCATTTTGACTTGATTCGACAATCTGCTCAGCACACATTCTTCCACTTTTGGCTGCAAAATAAATCCCTTCGCCTGAGCTCTTGGTTACATAACCAGCGGCATCACCAACTAAAGCCATCCTTCCAACAACTCTTCTTGGCCTTGGATGCTCAGGAATTGGGTGAGCTTCTACTTTGATTACTTCTCCATTTACTAACCTTTTCTTGGCTCTTTCTCTAACACCAATTTGAAGGCTTTTTATTAGCGCCCCATTTTGCTTCATGGTGCCTGTGCCAGCTGCTACATGGTCGTACTTGGGAAATACCCAGCCATAAAAATCTGGTGATACATCAGTCCCTACATACATTTCAGCTCTGTCTTCGTAATATTTCATTTCTTCTTTAGGAAGCTTTATCCTTTCTTGAATTGCTACTGCATAGTTGTAATCACCAGCATCCATAGCCTTGGCTACTCTGCTTGTTGCACCATCTGCTCCAACAATTAAATCAACTTCTAGTTGCTTACCTTTTTCTTCAGATTGATCATTGAGTATTTCAGTGTAATGAAGTGTATAGGGACCTTGCCTGTTTGTACCGGTTTCAATTTTTGATACCAATCCATTTACTAATGTTGCCCCTAGTTCTGCGGCGCGATTTCTCATGAAAGAATCCATCACCTCACGCCTTAACATTCCTATATATTCTTTATCACTTCCTGGATAAATATCATCCAAAATGATATCGACTTCTCTATTTGATGGAGATATCATTTTCATGTTCCTGACTTTTCTATCAATAATTGACTCAGGAAGATCAAATTCAGAAACCATACACAATGGTATGGCTCCTCCACATGGTTTTGCATTATCCAGCTTTCTTTCGAAAATCCAAGTTTTAATTCCTGCTTTAGCTAAAATTTCTGCGGCGCATGATCCACTAGGACCACCACCAATAACAGCAACTCTTAACATCTTTGGATGAAAAATTTAGTTCTCTATATATAAAACTTACATCCTTATCTCATCGAAAGTATAAAGATTGGAGATACTCGTTACTATCGAAACATCATTTTTCTGAATTCCAATTGTTTAGACCATAAGTAGATCGTATGAATTATCAAGATGACATCCCACTGGCTAAAAGGATTAAATCCATCAGAACCATTCCAGCTAAGTCCTTTTTGCGCATCGGATTTCTATTCTTTATGGTTGGAATATCGTTAACGTTCCTATCTAATAGATCAGTTTTACGACAAACAACGTCCTTAGAAGATTCGATTAATTTGATCGAAAATATCCAGAATAAAAGTTTATTGGGCCATCTTCCTTATCCTCAGGCCTCAAAAGACGAGTTAATTCTCTTTTCTCCAGGTATTTATGTTCATAAAGATATTTATGAGAACTTTAAAGAAATGCAATTCAAGGCTGCCCAAAAAGGAATTTCTCTTCAATTACTAAGTGGATATAGATCAATCAATTTGCAAAGAGATATTTTTTATGAAAATAAATCCATTAGGAATCAAACCGCTATTGAAAGATCATGGGATTCAGCTCCTCCTGGATATTCTGAACACAGCACAGGGTATGCAATAGATGTTGGTGATGGAGATTATCCAAATACTCATTTTGAGGTTGAATTTGAACAAACACCTGCTTTCAAATGGATGAAGAAGTTTGCTTCTAAATATCATTTCGTTCTTTCTTTCCCTTCCAACAATAAACAAGGAGTAACTTATGAGCCCTGGCATTGGAGATTTGAAGGAACTGTTAATGCTTTGAAGAAATTTGAGGATGCTAATAAAATTACAAAATTCAAATAAGTATGACTTCATTATTTTTTATTTCTACTTTCTATTCGATATTTTTATTGGCATTTAAAAACAGCTAAATGAAGTCATGGTGAGATATTCTTTATGTTTCTATTCGCTAAAAGAATTTTAAATTTTTTTAAATCATGAGTTTTGATATACAAGCCATAAGAAATATCGCAATCATTGCTCACGTTGATCATGGGAAGACAACTTTGGTTGATGCTCTTCTAAATCAATCAGGTACTTTTCGAGAGAATGAGGAGGTTCCAACTTGTGTAATGGATTCAAATGATTTGGAACGTGAAAGAGGGATAACGATCCTTTCGAAAAATACTGCTGTTACATATAACGACACACGAATAAATATTGTTGACACTCCAGGTCACGCTGATTTTGGTGGTGAAGTAGAGAGGGTATTGGGCATGGTAGATGGTTGTCTTCTTGTTGTTGATGCCAATGAAGGTCCAATGCCTCAAACTCGTTTTGTTTTGAAAAAGGCTTTAGAGCAAGGTTTAAGACCTATTGTTTTTGTCAATAAAATTGATCGTGCAAGGGTAGAACCTGAAAGTGCTGTAGATAAAGTGTTAGATCTTTTTTTAGAACTCGGAGCTGATGATGATCAATGTGATTTTCCGTATTTATTCGGGAGCGGATTAGGTGGTTTTGCAAAGACCGATATGAAAAGTGAAAGTGATAATATGAAACCTCTATTTGATGCAATTATTAGACAAGTTCCTCCTCCAATTGGTGATCAGAATAAGCCTTTACAATTACAAGTTACTACACTTGATTACTCAGATTTTTTAGGAACGATTATTATTGGAAGAGTTCATAATGGCGTAATTAAAAATGGTCAAAGGGCTAGTTTAATTAAGGAGGATGGAAGTTTAAAAAAGGGAAGGATTAATAAACTATTAGGATTTAAAGGATTAAAAAGAATTGAAATAGATGAAGCAAATGCTGGCGATATAGTTGCGTTAGCTGGATTTGATGAGGTTTCTATTGGAGAAACAGTAGCCTGTCCTGATGAGCCGAAGCCTTTACCTCTAATTAAGGTAGATGAGCCCACATTGCAGATGACTTTTGTTGTGAATGATTCTCCATTTGCAGGGAAAGAGGGCAAGTTCGTAACAAGTCGCCAGCTGAAAGATCGTTTAAATAAAGAACTTCTTACGAATGTTGCATTAAGAGTGGAAGATACAGATTCTCCTGATCGCTTTTCTGTTAGTGGAAGAGGAGAGTTACATCTAGGAATACTTATAGAGACAATGCGAAGAGAGGGGTATGAATTTCAAGTTTCTCAACCACAAGTCATCTTTAGGGTTATTGATGAAATCAAATGCGAACCTGTTGAAACCCTAGTCCTGGATGTCCCTGAGGCTTCTATTGGTGCTTGTATTGAAAGCTTAGGAGTGAGAAAAGGTGAAATGCAAAACATGGAAACAGGAACTGATCATCGAACTCAACTTGAATTTCTTATCCCATCAAGAGGCTTAATTGGGTTTAGGGGCGAATTTATTCGTGCAACAAGAGGGGAAGGCATTATGAGTCACTCGTTTTTTGAATACAGACCATTAGTAGGAGATTTTGAACAAAGAAGGAATGGAGTCCTTATTTCATTTGAAGAGGGCGTTGCTACATTTTATTCTTTGAAAAATGCTGAAGATCGCGGCCAATTTTTTATTACTCCTGGAGCTAAGGTTTATAAAGGAATGATTATTGGTGAAAATAATCGTCCGCAAGATCTTGAATTAAATATTTGTAGGGCTAAACAACTTACTAACATGCGTTCAGCTGGTGCAGATGAACTAGACCAATTGCAATCTCCAATAGAAATGACATTAGAAAGAGCTTTAGAATATATTGGTCCAGGCGAGATGTTGGAAGTTACTCCTGAATCAATAAGGCTTAGAAAGATTAACGCAAAGAAAAATTTGAAAAAATAATGATTTCTGTAAATAAACAAGATGATTCATTTGTAAATGATTCTCGTTTTGAAATTGGAATGAATTTATTTAATTCTTGTCAATGGTATAAATCTCATGATGTTTTTGAAGAGATATGGCATGAGACAGGTGGAGATGACAGGCAATTATTACAGGGCATTTTGCAAGTGGCTGTTGCACAAGTACATTTAGAAAATAGTAATATTAATGGTGCGATGATACTTTACGGAGAAGCATTGGGTAGATTAAAAAGATTTCAATTGGCTAATTTAGGTTTAGATATTGTAGGACTTTGTGAATGCATTACTAACAGATTAGAACTTCTACAAATTGGGAAGGATATCTCACCTTGTGGCTTGCCTGTACTTTGTTTCCTTTGATAATTTTATTTAAGCTTACTTGTGAAGTCTTTTTGGGATTTATTTAATTATGAGTGCAAAAAAAGTAAGATCTGATTAATTCAAATCATATAAATCGACAATTCACCTTGATTAAAATGGAAATCAAAAGAATTAATCAAATTAAATCATCTGATCAACGCTTTTATGAAATACTCTTACCAAGTCTTTTTATAATTATAGGTTTAATTGCAGCATTTAATCATGCTCTTTGGAGGGATGAGATGCAAGGATGGCTTGTGGCTTGGCAAAGTAATAACTTGGTAGATTTATGGAAAAATAATTCTCCATCTGGACATCCAGTCCTTTGGTCAGTTTTGATTTATTTTTCTAAAAATATTACTGGAACTCCTTTAAGTATGCAGTTGATGCATTGGTTCTTAGGAAGCTCTGCTATTTTGATTTTTTGGAAATATAGTCCTTTTAATCTAACAATTAAAGCTTTATTTACTTTTGGATATTTCCCTTTCTGGGAATATTTTTTTATTTGTCGACATTACGTCATAGCAGAATTAATAATATTTGCCTTCTGTTCTATTTATCATTTTAAAAAGAAGACATATTTACCATTCTCCCTCTTTATAGGACTGTTGGCTAATACTCAAGCTTTATCATGGTCATTAGCTTTTGCGATAGGTGTGACCCTTCTCTTTGATTGGTTTTTTAATCCTAATCAAAGAGATGTTTATATGAGAAATAAAAATTGGATTTATGATTTGACTTTAAGCATTGTTATATCATTCTCATTGCTATGTTTCGGAGCATTTAGTCTTTTTCAAGTAAGAGATTCAGTCAAATTATTGTCTTCTATTATAGATATTCGTCATTTTCTTAGAGTAATAGGACAAATATTTGGTGGCTATGTTCTTATTATTCCTGATTCAAGTAGATATATCGATTTAGGTATATGTGCTCTTCTTACTATAATATTATTGGTTAGTACAATCTCATTTATTAGATCTGATCGATCGTCATTAATATTCTTTTCTAGTGGAATTACGTTTTTATTCTGTTTTAATTATTTCTTGTTTTTGGGAGATGGATCTAGGCACTATGGATATTATTTTCTATTGATTATTTCATCAATCTGGTTATCTTTGTCTAATCACGACGAACAATTAGTCTTATCAAGCCAGCAAAATATATTCACAAAAGGTAATTCACTTTATTTTCCTAATTTACTTACTATTTGTTTGGCAATACACATGTTTGTTGGTGTTCATATGGCCTTTAATGATTTTCGTTTGCCATATTCAAGTGGAAAGGAAACGGCTCAATATATCCAGACTAAGGGTTGGCAAGATTTTCCAATATTTGCTACTAGAGATGTTGAAGTGGCGACAGTATCTGGATACCTTGATAGAGAATTTTACCTTCCTGAGTTAAAAGGATATGGTAGCTATGCGCAATGGGCTAACAGGATCACCATAGATAGAAATCAAACACTAGAAGAAGTTAAACTTTATTTAGATAAATTCCCTAAAGTAAATAAATTATTACTTCTTTTAAGTAATCATTCATCTATCAAGAATTTGGAACCAGGCGAATCTATTTCCTTTGATAAATTTAGTTTGATTGCTGATTCTAAATTTGAAAATTCCTATAACAATTCAGAGAAGTTTTACTTATATTGGGTTGAGAGGATTATTGATTAAATTTGTATATATTAGGTATAATTAATTAGTAGATAATTATCATGTATAAGATTTACCCCGATAGGTTTTATTGAAATGACTCTACTTATTGAGAGTTTGGAGCTAACCTTATCCAATAAAAATATTGTAAGAAAAGTTACTTTGAATGTTAATCCTGGTGAGGTGGTTGGTCTTTTGGGGCCAAATGGAGCAGGTAAAACAAGTACCTTTAATATGATTGTGGGCTTAATTAAGCCGAACCATGGAAATATCTACTTGGATGGAAATTGTATAAAAAATTTTTCGATGACAAAAAGAGTTCAATTAGGTATTGGTTACTTAGCTCAAGAACCAAGTGTTTTTAGAAATCTTACAGTTAGAGAAAACTTGAACATTGCTTTATTCCATTCTGGTTTGTCTAAATCTTTATGTAGAAATAGACTTGAGGCATTGATAGATAAATTTAATTTATCTTCTTTTGTTGATCGTTATGGATATCAACTTTCAGGAGGAGAGAGGCGAAGATGTGAAGTTGCAAGGGCCCTTGCTGTTGGTCGTATAGGGCCCAAATATTTACTTTTAGACGAGCCTTTTGTAGGTATCGATCCAATCGCGATTTATGATATTCAAAATTTAATTGAAACTTTACGAGAAAGTGGTATGGGTCTATTGATAACAGATCATAATGTTCGTGAAACCTTAGCAATTACTAATCGTTCATACATTATTACTGAAGGGAGAATACTTCGTTCAGGCTCTTCTAAGGAGGTTTCAAATGATCCAATTGTCAAAAAATATTATTTAGGAGAAAATTTCCAACTTTGACTAATCCAATATTTAATCGTCATACTAAAATGGTAAGTTTTTTAATGAAATTATTAAATTATTTCCGAATAAGAATTAATTATATTCCTCTACTTGATAGATGGATTCTCTCACAATTAATTCCACCTTTAATATTTTCGATCTCGGCATTTACAGTTGTTTCTGTATCAGTTGGAGTAATGTTTGATCTTGTCAGAAAGATAGTTGAATTTAATCTCCCTTTGAATATAGCATTTAATATCTTTATTCTTCGATTGCCTGGTTTTGTTGTTTTATCATTCCCAATGGCTACTTTATTGGCCTCTTTATTAACATATAGTAAGCTCTCTTCTAATAGTGAGCTGAAAGCATTAAGAGCTATCGGGATTTCAATTTATCGAATAATTCTTCCATCTTTATGTTTGGCATTATTAATGACAGGATTAACTTTTGTTTTTAATAATAATATTGTTCCATATTCAAATAGTAAAGCTGATTTTGTTCTTAGAAGTTCTTTAGGTAAAACTTTCACAATGGAAGAGGGAGAAGATATTATTTATTCACGTCATGGAAATATAATTGATTCTGATAATAATAAAGTATCTCGCTCCCTAACTCATATTTTTTATGCTAAGGACTATACAGATGGATTCATGAATAAAGTAAAAGTTCTGGATTTATCAAAATATGGATATACTCAAGTTTTATCAGCGGAAAAAGCATTTTGGGATTCAAATATAAATAAATGGCAATTTTTAAATGGAAAATTACTACTTTTCTCTGATAAAGGTGATTCAACGGTAACAAAATTTGATTCTTATATATATCCATTTAATACCGGTCCTATTAAGGTTGCATCTATACCTAAAGATGCAAATGATATGACTTTATCTCAAGCTAAAAAAGCACTTGAAATCTATAAAGAGACTTCAAATATAAAGGAAGTTAGACGATTAAAAGTAAGGATTCAAGAAAAATTCACTCTACCTATGGCATGTATTGTATTTTCTTTGATTGGGAGTAGCTTGGCTTCAATTCCTAATTCTAAGACTAACGGAACCCAAGGTTTTGGTATAAGTATCATATTAATTCTATTCTATTATATATTAAGCTTCACCTTTAGTTCACTTGGTGTAAAGGGCTCCATTTCTCATATTTCAGCAGCTTGGTCGCCTGTTTTTATTTCAAGTATTACAGGACTCTTGTTGATGAAGTATGCAAATAGGTAACTATAAAAATTAAATTTTAGTTTTGTTATTTCTTTATTATTAATTTTTCCTTGTGATATACATTCTATTGGGAATACACCTCTTAACTGTTTATTAGATAGTCTACAAAAAATATAGAAAATTTAATTTTTATTCTTTAAATCTTTTGAAGATAAATATATTTTGTTTATTTAGATTTTCAGTTGTAGATAATAACTCGTATTTAGATGAGACTTTGTTTAAGCAATTGAATGAGAAATCATTGTTTTTAGTTATTATATATTTAGGAGCTTTGCTGTTTAGAGTTCCACATAAATCAGTACTAGTTGGTAATAAGAATTTGTAATTTAATTTGTTGTGTTGCTTTACCATGCCATCCATTTTTCCTGTTGAGATATTTCTAAATACAGCTTTCTGTGGGAATCCATGTCGCGATTCACCTAATTGCCAATGAATATAATTATTTTCCGGTGCTAGGAATCCTAAATTTTTGTTTTCTAGCCTTTCTTTATTAATAAATTCTTTGATTAATTCTAACTTGTATGATTTACTTGAGGTCTTATTATCTGCAAATTCATTTATGGTGTCAGGTAAGCTTTGATTCGTAAGCAAGCAAGCAATCAGAAGCATTATAGAAAAGCTTTTTATTGCTTGTTTGTAAATATTGTAATTATAAATTAATTTATTTATTTTATATAACATTGCTATTAATATAACAAAAACTATTAATATATATGGACAGAATAATGTAAAGTAATGTCCAAAGAAATGTTTCCTGTAAAACATTATCTCTAGAAGTACAGGACTTACTATTCCAAAAAATATTATATCGACATTAATTTTATTTAGATTTGTAAGACCATTTACTTTCTTTCGATAATATTGATAAATAATTTCTCTATAATATATCCTTATCAAAGGTAGAATTACCATTCCAAATAGAATTGGATATAGGATAGGATTCCTACCAATATTTATATACTGTCTTTCGAAAATATTATGGTTTATATAGTCTATAGAGTTTAGCTTTATGCCATATATAAAGGCCGATATGTTACCCGTCAATAAATAGGGTGTAAGGTTGAAAAGTATTATATAGAAAGTTATTAATAGAATCCAGTTTATCTGATTTTTTATGTAATCTAAATATATTCTAATTCTAAAATTTTCGTTTTTTTTATTTTTATATGCTTCTCTCGTAAACAACCACAATGGTAGAACTATTATGCTTGGCAGGTAATAAGGCCTTATGGAAATTGAGATTGCAGATGTTATAGCAGATATGTTTATCAATAATTTATTATTTAGTTTCTTATTGAAGTAAGTTATCACTATTGTAATTAGACATAGAGATGAACTAATTGCATTTATATGATGAAAAGATCCATATATACAAACTAATAAAGTTAAATATAATATAATACCAAAATATAGTATTGAGCTTTCAACATTTTTATTTATTTCTAAATCACTTTTTTGCAGTATATCTTTTAACATTAAATATCCGAGGCATGCTGAAATAAGACTAACTATTAACGTTATAAGAACAAATATACTTGTATTTTTGAATGCCGCTGGTAATGAAAAAATGTATTGAATAATTGGTGACTTATCGTCGAATTCGGTTGTCCATATTAATTCGCCATGTAATACCCTGCTCCCGAAATACATAAATTGATCTATATCGTGATCATATTTATCAGTAATCAACTCCTTCGTTGTTAATATAATAAATACTATTGAATATATTAAATTTGTAAAAACAAGACCCATACAATTTTTTAATTATTATAAGATATTATCTGAATTTCTTACTGTTTTTTCATCTTCCTGCTTTTAATCTTGGGAATACTATAATTTATTGAAATGTCCAATTCCTTTGTGAATCTTGACTGATCTTGCCTCTTACTTTCTTATAGAACCTGTTTTAGCCTTAGGACTTATAGCTTTTTTTATCTTATTGATATCTTTACCTATTTCTTTTTGGTCAGTTGCTGGTGGACATAATTCTACTTTTATTAGATTTTTAATTGCGATTGCAAATCTTTTGCTGACTAGTCAATTAATACTTAGATGGTGGCAATCAGGTCATTTCCCAATTAGTAATCTTTACGAATCGCTTTGTTTCCTAACTTGGGGCTGTACTTTGACCCAACTCTTTGTTGAGAGAGCATGGAACTCTCCTCTTGTTCCTGCCGTAGCGACTCCTATTTCTTTGCTCTCTATAGGTTTTGCTAGCTTTGCTTTACCAGATAATTTGCAATTATCAGCTCCATTAGTACCCGCACTTCGTTCAAGTTGGTTGATAATGCATGTCAGTGTGATTATGTGTAGTTATGCCGCTTTACTTATTGGCTCGATTTTATCTTTTGGTGTCTTTCTTGTTGACTGGAATAAACAATTGAATATTAGAAATAGTTCCTTTGGTTCTGGTGAATTTAGGCCAAATACCGATTTATATTTTGATCAGATAAATGATAAATCCAATTCAATTAAGCCGATTGGTTTTACAAATGCTGAGGAATTAGATTCATTAAGTTATAGAGCAATTACGGCTGGATTTTTATTACTTACAGTCGGACTTATAAGTGGTGCTGTATGGGCTAATGAGGCCTGGGGTAGTTGGTGGAGTTGGGATCCTAAAGAGACCTGGGCTCTAATATGTTGGCTGGTTTATGCTGCTTATTTGCATGCTAGGTTAACAAGAGGTTGGCAAGGTAAAAAGCCTGCATTGCTTGCAATGGCAGGCTTTTTTGTTGTTATTGTTTGCTATATAGGGGTGAACCTGCTAGGCGTTGGTTTGCACAGTTATGGTTGGTTCTTTGATGTTTAGTTATTGTTAGTTATTGAAAATCAATAAACTATTTTTCTTGGATTATTCCATTCTGTGCATCATTTGCAACTTTTCTTAGTTCATCACAACCTTCTTTAAGTGTTGGGTAAGCAAACATTCCACTACCTGCTATGAAGCAGTTTGCTCCAGCTGCGCAGCACTGAGATAATGACCAATCTGCTTTTATTCCACCGTCAACTTCTATATCTACATCGAATCCATTCTCTAAAATTATTTTTCTTAATTGAGTAATCTTGTTGAGCATTGTTGGTATATAAGCTTGACCACCAAATCCAGGGTTAACAGTCATTACTAGTACATGGTCAACCATATCAAGTACATCTTTTACCATTTCCATTGGAGTATGAGGATTGAGTGCCACTGATGGAGATCCGCCTAGTTGACGTATCTTTCCAAGAATTCGATGAAGATGAATATTTGCTTCAGCATGAGCAATTACAACCCCTGGTTCTCCATTTGCCCCTTTACTTGCTTCGACATATCCCTCAAGCATGGTTTCACAGTTGTATTGACTGACCATTAACTGAGTCTCGAATGGAACATTGCAGTACTTCCGGCATGCTGAGATCATTTCTGGTCCAAATGTGAGATTTGGAACAAAGTTTCCATCCATGACATCAAATTGAATTCTGTCTACACCCGCTAATTCGAGCTCTTTTACGCATTTGCCCATATTTGCCCAGTCAGCAGGTAAAACCGATGGGATTATTTGAACTGGGCGGTGTTCAGAAAAAATTGGTGAAGAAATGGATTTGATCATTGTTTTTTGTCTTATGGCAAAGATTCTATTAATTCATGGTCACAAGTTCTAGTGTGACCTTGCACTGTTAAAGTAACAACCGCTTATCAACAGACAATAAGTTTTTTGTGAGTACTTTTTTCTGAGCATTTTTCAATGCCCTCAATTACTTACAATATTGTCTGCCTTATGGCGTAAATTTCTTTACCTAGCTGCAAAAAGTGGATCGTACTCTCGTCCAAGAAATTCTTGAAGTGGTTGAGCAAGCTGCTATTGCTTCAGCTCAATTGACTGGTTTGGGTCAAAAAGATGAGGCTGATGCAGCTGCCGTTGAGGCAATGCGAAAAAGAATGGGATCGATTCAGATGCAAGGTCGGATCGTTATTGGAGAAGGTGAAAGAGACGAAGCTCCAATGCTTTATATAGGAGAAGAAGTTGGATCAGGTGATGGCCCTGGTGTTGACTTTGCAGTAGATCCTTGTGAGGGTACAAATTTATGTGCTAACAGCCAGCGTGGATCCATGGCTGTTTTAGCAGCTTCAGATAGGGGTGGATTGTTCAACGCTCCAGATTTTTATATGAATAAATTAGCTGCACCTCCAGCTGCTAAAGGCAAAGTTGATATAAGAAAAACTCCTACAGAAAATATAAAAATCTTGAGTGATTGTCTTGGAATATCAATAAGTGATTTAACTATCGTTGTTATGGATAGGGCAAGACATAAAAATTTGGTTTCTGAAATCAGATCTACTGGTGCCAGAATACAGCCTATTTCAGATGGAGATGTTCAAGCTGCAATAGCATGTGGGTTCGAAGGTACTGGAACACATTGCTTGATGGGTATTGGAGCCGCCCCTGAAGGTGTTATCTCTGCTGCTGCAATGAGAGCACTTGGGGGTCATTTTCAGGGACAGCTTGTTTATGATCCTGCGATAGCTCAAACATCAGAATGGGCAGACTATACAAAAGAGGGAAATATTAAAAGGCTGAATGAAATGGGAATAACAGATATTGACAAGATCTACGAGGCCAATGAACTTGCTTCAGGGGAAAATGTTGTTTTTGCTGGAAGTGGGATCACAGATGGATTACTTTTTGATGGAGTAAAATTTGAAAAAGATTGCACTAGAACAAGTAGTCTTGTGATTAGCACGCTTGATCAAACGGCAAGATTTACGAATACAGTCCACATCAAAGATGGTGCTCAAAGCATCTCTTTGAAGTGAGATCTAAGTCAATGAAATAAGGGGCTATTTATGCATATTGCTGTCGTCGGTCTTAGCCATCGCACGGCCCCAGTAGAAGTGCGCGAAAAGCTAAGTATTCCAGAGGAGTTAGTTGAAAAATCATTTAATAGCTTAAAAAATATTGATCAAATATTAGAAGTTTCAATATTGAGTACTTGTAATAGGCTTGAAATTTATAGCCTCGTTAAAGATCCTCAATTAGGAATTGAAGCTATTAAATCTTTTCTTCTAGAATATTCTGGCCTAGATTGTGAGACTTTATATCCAAACTTATTTAGCTTTGTTCAAGAGAAAGCTGTTTCTCATGTGATGAGGGTTTCTGCTGGTTTGGATAGTTTGGTTTTAGGAGAGGGACAGATCCTTTCTCAAGTAAAGAAAATGGTTCGTCTTGGTCAAGATCATCAAAGTTTAGGCCCTATTTTGAATAGATTATTAACTCAGGCAGTTAGTACTGGTAAACGAGTTAGAAGTGAGACAAATCTTGGAAGTGGAGCCGTTTCTATAAGTTCTGCAGCTGTAGAACTAGCACAATTAAAACTTGGACAAGCTCACGGAAAAGATCAATTAATGACTTTAGAGTCTGAAAAAATTGCTGTAGTTGGTGCTGGAAGAATGAGTCGTTTGTTGCTTCAGCATCTCCAATCCAAAGGATGTTGCTCTCTGACTCTTTTAAATAGAACTAAGAAAAGGGCTGAGGATCTTTCTGCTTCTTTTCCCGATATTCAAATTAATTGTCGATTGATTGATGAGCTTGATAGTTGTCTTTCACTTAGTACCCTTGTCTTTACAAGTACAGCAGCTAATGAACCAATAATTAATGCTGAAAAACTTATGAACATCCAGAGACAACCATTGCTGAGACTTATTGATATTGGAGTTCCAAGAAATATTTCCTCTGATGCAAAATCTGTATCTGGAATAGAATCCCATGATGTTGATGACCTTCAAGAGGTTGTTTCAAGAAATCAAGAAGCAAGACAAAAACTTGCCTTAGAAGCTGAAGGTTTGGTGGAAGAAGAGTGTCGTATATTTTTAGAATGGTGGGATAGCTTGGCGGCAGTTCCAACTATTAATTGTCTTAGATCTGGTTTGGAGTCAATAAGGAAAGAGGAACTTCAAAAGGCCTTAAGCAGAATGGGACCCGATTTTTCTGCTAGAGAAAGAAAAGTTGTTGAGGCATTAAGCAAAGGTATCATTAATAAAATACTTCATACACCAGTAACAAAATTAAGAGCACCTCAATCAAGGAGTGATCGTAGAGCTTCTTTGGATGTGATTGAAAAACTTTTTAATCTTGATGTTTCTAGTTCTTTGAACAAGCCCAAAAACAACTGATAATTTTTATTTACTTCGGAAATTCTTACTACAGATCACTTTTTTCTGGATTAATGTGCACTCTATCCAGTAAGTTTGGCACCGAATAGTCGATTGATAGTGTCTACATGAAGAGAGTACTTGCCATAATTCTTGGCGGTGGAAAAGGTTCACGCCTATATCCATTAACAAAAATGAGGGCAAAACCTGCTGTTCCACTAGCGGGTAAATATCGATTAATAGATATTCCCATTAGTAATTGCATAAATTCGGACATCAGTAAAATGTACGTATTAACGCAATTCAATAGTGCTTCGCTTAACAGACATATTGCACAAACTTATAATCTTAGCGGACCTTTTGGACAAGGCTTTGTTGAGGTTTTAGCTGCTCAGCAAACACCTGAAACACCATCTTGGTTTGAGGGGACCGCAGATGCTGTAAGAAAATATCAATGGCTTTTTCAAGAGTGGGATGTTGATGAATATTTGATTCTCTCTGGAGATCAGCTTTATCGAATGGATTACAGCTTATTTGTTGAACAACATAGAAAAACAGGGGCAGACTTGACGGTTGCAGCTTTGCCAGTTGATTCCGCTCAGGCCGAGGCATTCGGTTTGATGCGTACTGATGATTCTGGAAATATTAAGGAGTTTCGTGAAAAACCAACTGGTGATTCTTTGAAAGCAATGGCTGTAGATACTTCCAGGTTTGGATTGGAAGCAAGTGAAGCAATAGAAAAACCTTATTTAGCTTCAATGGGAATATATGTTTTTAGCCGTTCCACTTTGTTTGATTTGTTAAATAAATTTCCTTCTTATACGGATTTTGGAAAAGAAATTATTCCTGAGGCTTTAGGCAGAGGAGACAAACTTAAAAGCTATGTGTTTAATGATTATTGGGAAGACATTGGAACTATTGGTGCATTTTTTGAATCAAATTTAGCTTTGACTCAGCAACCAACTCCTCCATTTAGTTTTTACGATGAGAAGTTTCCTATTTACACAAGACCTAGATATTTGCCACCCTCAAAAATTGTTGACACGCAAATAACTGATTCAATAGTTTCCGAAGGATCCATTCTTAAATCTTGTAGCATTCATCATTGTGTATTAGGTGTTAGGAGCAGAATTGAAAGTGATGTAGTTTTAAAGGAAACATTAGTAATGGGTTCTGATTTTTACGAATCTTATGAGGAAAGAATAGCGCTTAGAAATGGTGGGGGGATTCCTCTAGGTGTTGGACAAGGAACAACAGTTAAAAGAGCAATTCTCGATAAGAATGCTCGAATTGGAGATAACGTGACGATAGTCAATAAAGATAATGTGGAAGAAGCTGATAGAGCTGATCAGGGCTTTTATATTCGTAATGGAATTGTTGTTATTGTCAAAAATGCCACGATCCCGGATGGGACGATTATTTAAATATTTGAATTTTATTTAATTTTCTAGTAAGTAATAAAACTGGTTTTTTCCTGATTTTATCATCAAGTAATTAGTAAAGAATGCTTCAATCCTGACATTTAGCTTTTTACTGCAGCGAAATGATTCGACACTCGTCACACTAGCTCAAGTAGAAACTTATTAACTGAATGACCAAGGCACATTTTGGATTAGTCGGTCTTGGAGTGATGGGAGAAAACCTAGTTCTTAATGCTGAGCGAAATGGTTTTTCTAGCGTGGTCTATAACCGTACCTACCAAAAGACGGAAGATTTCCTTTTGGGTAGAGGCTTAAATAAAGCAATTGAAGGAGCGAAGGATCTTCAAGAATTCGTTTCTAAGCTTGAACGTCCAAGAAGAGTATTAATGATGGTTAAAGCTGGTGATGCAACTGATGCTGTCATTAATCAGATTTCTCCTTTTCTAGAAGAAGGAGATCTGCTTATTGATGGTGGAAATGCTCAATTTATGGATACAGAAAGAAGAGTAAAAGAACTTGAGAGTAAAAGTTTTGGATATATTGGGATGGGTGTTTCTGGTGGAGCCAAAGGTGCGTTAGAAGGACCTAGCATGATGCCTGGTGGGACAAAGACTTCATATGACGCAATAGAAAGTTTGTTAAGGAAAATGGCAGCTCAGGTTGAAGATGGACCTTGTGTTACTTATATAGGCCCAGGTGGCTCAGGACATTTTGTAAAGACTGTTCATAACGGAATTGAATATGGAATTGAGCAAATTCTTGCTGAGGCATATGACTTGATGAAAAGAGTTTGTGGGATGAATGGAGATGAAATGGCATCTGTTATGGGCTATTGGAACAAAACTGAAGAGCTTTCCTCTTATCTTGTAGAAATCACAGAGGCATGTCTAAGAGTTAAGGATCCTGTGGATAGTTCCGATCTAGTCGAAAAGATAATGGATAAGGCTGGTCAAAAAGGTACTGGCCTTTGGACGGTCGTTAGTGCACTTGAGCTAGGAGCTTCAGTTCCAACTATCTATGCTTCTTTGAATGGAAGGGTTATGAGCTCCATGAAAGATCAAAGAAATTTCGCAGAAACAATTTTGAGCGGTAATAAGCCTTCCTATGTTGATTTTGGATTGCCCTCAGATGGAATGCCTTTGCTAATGGATGCAGTTGTATTAGCTACTATTGCTAGCTATGCCCAAGGCATGGATATCTTAAGACTCGCTTCGGATGAATATGATTACGATCTTGAGATGCCCTCCATTGCTCAAATTTGGAAAGGTGGTTGCATTATAAGGTCTACCCTTTTGAGTCGCATACAAGATGCTTTTAGGAAAGATCCTAAGTTGACCAATCTTATTTTAGATAATTGGTTTACCGATCAAGTGAATAATCGTCTCTCTGGACTAACCAAGGTAGTATCTGCGGCTGCTAATTCTGGTATTCCAGTTCCTTGCTTTAGTAGTACACTTGATTATATAAACAGCTTTAGAACTTCTAGACTTCCACAAAACTTGGTTCAGGCAATGAGAGACTGCTTTGGCTCGCATACCTATGAGCGGGTAGATAAGGCTGGATCATTCCACACTGAGTGGATTGATTGATATCAATGACTAAATACCAAATTCAACTTTTAGAAGACAAAACCTCTCTCGCTCATGCAGCCTCGAATTTGATTGCTCAAATTATTGAGTCAACTTTAAAAGATAAAAGTAGAGCAAAAATTGCTCTTTGTGGCGGATCTACTCCTAAAGCTACCTATTCTTTAATAGGTAAAAAAAATATTGAATGGAGTAACGTCGATTTGTTTCTTGGAGATGAAAGATGGGTTGATAATAAATCGCAAGATAGTAATTGTTTTTTATTAAATAATTCATTATTTAAAGAGGGTAATCCTTCCCTGGCGGCATCTTTTTTTAGTGTTTCAACTGTTGAATTGTCATCACCAGAGGAAAGTGCTGACGATTACGAAAGAATTTTGATAAATAATATGGATGGGGATCCACCAAAATTTGATTTGATTTTATTGGGCTTGGGAGATGATGGGCATACAGCCTCTCTATTTCCTGGCTCGGATGCATTATTTGAAAGAGATAGCCTCATAACTGTTGGAGAAGGTAAAGGTCATAAAAGAATTACTTTTACCAGTAAATTGCTTAGTTCTGCAGATAATGTGGTCTTCTTGATCAGTGGATCTGCTAAACAAACGGCTCTTAAACGTCTACTTGATCAATCAGAATCTTGGGAGCGAACCCCTGCAAAATTAGTTGCGCCAAGTTCTGAAATTATTGTCTTGGCTGATAAAGATGCTTACCCATCTTTCTAGTTAGATTATTGTATGAGTAGAGAATTATTTCTTAATTGATTCCTGATTCACCACCGACAGAAATTCAAATAACTCCTCTCATAAAGGGTTCAGAATTTTCAGATTGGAAATCTCTAAATGACACAATTATGGGAGGATCAAGTCGTGCAAATTGTATACCCTCAGATAAAGGTTTATTTCTTGAGGGTAACTTAGTAGAAGAAGGTGGAGGCTTTGTTAGTTGTCGCTCTCCAATTCTTACAAAACCCTTAGATCTTTCTGAGTTTTCTGGATTAATTCTTGACGTTGAAGGAGAGGGAAGAACATTAAAATTTGCCATTGCTTGTGCAAAGAAACCTTTGTCATTATCAAACCTTTTAAAGGGTGATATCCGCTGGGTTGCATCAATGCCTACAAGGAAAGAGGGAGTGAGTAGAATTAAAATACCTTTTAAAACTTTAGAACCTGCTCGTCGAGCAAAGTCTGTTCGACTACCTTTAAAATTTGATCCCACTTGTATCAATAGATTTCAATTATTGCATTCAAAATTTGGACAGCCAGACAAAATGAACTCAGGATTTTTTGCTGGTCCTATTAAAGTCTTACTTAAGTCAATTAGTGCATACTCATAATTCTACAGAAGGCTTAATAGCTGAAGTCGCTAAGGCTGCAGATCTTTGTATGAAGCCATATGTTCATTCGGCTTTTTTAGAAAATAAATTGGATGATGACAATGATCTTGATGAATTGATTTTTAAAATTCAATGTAGAAATATAGATGGTGAAAGAGAAGAATCTATGGATATTGAACTTGAAGTTTATAAAAGTGGAAAGGAGGTGAATATGACTATAGGGTGGAAATCTTTAATTGATAGGCCAATTTTATGGCAAGGCAAGCATGCTGTTTGGATGGATAGCTCTTCTGGAGTGCAATGCGAGACGCCTTTATATGGAAAAGAATTTGAGGCCCTTGCACGAAGACTCAGAACGGTTTTTAAGGCGTTATTGACTTGAACTATATTTGATCGGTTGTAGCTCCTTGGCTTGATGAACTTACTAATCTAGAATACTTCCCTAGAATGCCTGTCTTATATCTAGGCTTTGGCTTCTTCCATTTCTCTTTCCTTCTTGCAAGTTCTTGGTCTTCGACATTTAATTGAATTAACAATTTATTAGCGTCAACGGTAATACTATCTCCTTCCTCTACTAACCCAATTGTCCCTCCGACGGCTGCTTCTGGGGCAACGTGACCAACCACTAATCCATATGATCCGCCACTAAATCTCCCGTCAGTAATCAGTGCAACTTTCTCTCCCAAACCTTGACCCACAATCGCTGAAGTTGGAGAGAGCATTTCCCTCATCCCTGGTCCACCTACAGGACCTTCATATCTAACGACTACTACATCTCCATCTTTGACTCTATTGTCAAGAATGGCAGATAAGCATTCTTCTTCACTTTCAAAGACCCTTGCAGGCCCAGTTAATACAGGATTTTTCACCCCACTAATTTTTGCGACACTCCCTTCACTAGCTAAATTCCCTTTGAGAATAGCTAGATGTCCTTTTTTATAGATAGGTCTTGATATAGGTCTAATAACATCTTGATTCTCTTTGGGCTTCGAGGGGACATCTCTAAGAACTTCTTTAATTGTTTTACCTTCAATAGTTTTGCATTCTCCATGGAGCATTCCTGCATCGAGGAGTAATTTCATTACTTGAGGAATACCCCCAGCTTGATGTAAGTCGACAGTTACATATTTACCGCTTGGTTTGAGATCGCAAATTACCGGAACAGTTTGTCTTATACGTTCAAAGTCATCAATTGTTAAATCAACTCCTGCAGTCCTAGCTATAGCAAGTAGGTGAAGGACAGAATTTGTTGATCCACCAACAGCCATGATGACACTGATTGCATTCTCAAAGGCTTTTTTTGTTAGTAAATCTAATGGCCTGATGTTGTTCTTTACGGCATTAACAAGAACCTGAGCACTTTTAGCTGCACTCTCTGCTTTTTCATCATCTACAGCAGCCATTGTTGAACTAAATGGCAAACTAAAACCCATCGTTTCGATGGCTGCAGACATTGTGTTCGCAGTAAACATTCCCCCGCAGCTACCTGGGCCAGGAATAGCATTTTTCTCTACTGCTATTAGACGTTCTTCATCGATTTTTCCGCTTGCTAATTGACCGACAGCCTCAAATGAACTCACTACGGTTAAGTCGCAACCGTCTAATTTCCCAGGCTTAATTGTTCCTCCATAAACAAAAATTGAAGGTATATTCATTCTTGCCATTGATAACATTGCGCCCGGCATGTTTTTGTCGCATCCACCAATAGCTAACACACCATCCATGCTTTGAGCATTGCAGGCTGTTTCGATTGCATCTGCAATAACTTCTCTTGAAACCAATGAATATTTCATCCCTTCTGTTCCCATAGAGATACCGTCACTAACAGTTATTGTTCCGAAAGTTTGAGGCATTGCACCAGCCTCTTTTAAAGCTAACTCTGCTTTATTAGCTAAAACCATTAACCCCATATTGCATGGGGTTATTGTGCTGTGACCATTAGCAATTCCAATTATTGGTTTATTAAAGTCATCATCATCAAAACCGACAGCTCTAAGCATTGCTCTATTCGGTGACCGTTGAATACCCTGTGTTATCGCATTTGATCTAAGCATTTGGTACCTATTTAATTGTTTAAAAAAAGTAGAATTAATTTGAAGATCCCAGTTCTTCTAACTGTTTTCGAACGTCTGCTATGGCCGAATTAAGTTGTTCAACACGTTGCTCAAGGTGCTCATTGCTTTGATTTGTTAGAGAATCAGAGGCTAATTCAGTTGCCTCAGAGCCATCTTGAATTCTTGGTGCATAAAGCATTGCTTTTTGCTTTCTAGTTTCTTGCCTTTTCTCGGCTTCAGAAAGCAACCACCATGCAAGGCCAGCAGCTCCAAGAACGGCACCACTAATTAATGATGACAAACTTCCTGAATTTGAATCTCGGTATTGGCTCATAACTTTGAAAAACTTCTTAAAATGCTAATCAGTCGAGGTGACTCTCGTTTTGATACGTAATGATGGATCACCAATCCCAGGTGATAGTTCACTTTCTGATATTAATTCAGGATCTATACAAGCACAATAAATATTCAAATCTTGAATATTTTCACCAATTTGTTTAAGGCCTTGATTTGCGGCTAATGCAGTAATCACTCTTACCCTTCTTGAATCAATTTTTTTATCTTTAAGATGATTTAAATCTTTTAAAAGATTTTTACCAGTTGTTATTTGATCTATGTAAAAAATAATTCCTGCATTCTCTTCAATTTCTTTAGGTAGACCTCCTATACACAAATTTAAATTAGGAATTAAGTTTCTAGCACCTCTAAAGAGCTCTAACCCTGCTGGCAAATAAGGAATTGCCAAAATAGGTATATTTGGATCAATAATTGAGCATTCAGTAGTGCCTGTTGATGTAGTGAGCTGTTCTTTTTTACTTGGGATCCAATCTCTAAGTGCTTCATAAGTTAGCCAGGTACCAAGTTGTTCTAGTCCTGTTGCATAAAGGATTTCTGGGGTAGTAGGGTTCCTTAAGATAGTTAACCAATGTGATATGAGTGGGTGTGGAGGAACTATTACTCTTAAGCTCATTGACATGATTCATTCTTGGCCTTATTTGCCATAACGTGAATAATTAAATTACCTGTTAAAAGTCCTTTTAAGCTCCAATGAACAAAAAAACTTCTTTCATCTCTGAATTTAAAGCAATTGTTTTTGCTGTATTACTTATCTTTGTTTTGATATTTCCTTCGCAAAGCGTATTTGCTAAAAGACCTCCTGAGATTCGAAATCAAGAGGAACTCAATATTTCCTCAGATATGTCTAACCAAGATTTAAGTGGTAATGATTTTGTGAAATTAGATTTAAAGGGAATTAATTTCAGTGATTCTAACCTTACTGGAGCAGTTTTTAATAACAGTAAATTGAATAATGCTGATTTGCATGGTGCTCAATTAAATGACTCATTGGCATATGCGACTGATTTTGAAGGAGCTGATTTAAGGGACGTAGACTTTACTGGAGCATTACTGATGGAAAGTACGTTCACAAATTCGCTTATTGAAGGAGCGGATTTTACAGATGCGGTAATTAGTCGGATTCAGCAAAAAGAACTTTGTTCTATGGCTTCGGGAACAAATTCAAAGACCGCAGAGGACACCAGTTATAGTCTTGGTTGCTGATTTGTTAAGCAAATATGAAGTAAGCGATAGTCGTCTGCCAGTTACTGTAATCACAGGATTCTTAGGTTCTGGCAAGACAACACTCTTAAGACATCTTTTGAGCGAAGGAAATCAACGTCTAGCTGTAGTTGTTAATGAATTTGGAACAGTAGGTTTAGATGGAGACCTTTTTAAAAGCTGTGGTTTTTGCCCTGACTATGAAGCAGATGAAAGAATAGTAGAGTTGAATAATGGCTGCTTATGTTGCACCGTTCAAGAGGACTTCCTTCCTGCAATGGAAGCTTTGCTTCTTAGATCAAATCAGCTTGATGGAATCATTATTGAAACCAGTGGTCTTGCTTTGCCAAAGCCTTTACTTCAAGCTCTTAATTGGCCTGCAATAAGAAGTAAAGTTTTCATTAATGGCGTTGTAACTTTAGTGGATGGATATGCTCTCTCACATGGAAGCCCTGTTGGTGATTTGAAAAGTATTAAACAACAAATAACAAACGATAATAGTATTGACCATCTAACTCCAATAAATGAGCTTTTTAGAGATCAATTGATTTCTGCTGATCTCGTTTTGATTAGTAGGTCTGATTTGCTTTCTGCAAAAGGTTTTTTATTGGTTAAGAATGAGGTGAAAAAGCAAGGAAATTCCATTACTAATATATTGCCTATATCTAATGGGAAAATTGATCCTGCACTAATTCTCGGCCTTTGTCATGAACAAGATAATAGTTCTCTTTTGGATCAAAATGACCATGACCATGACCATGACCATGACCATGACCATGACCATGACCATGACCATGTTGATGTAATTAGTGAACATTTAATATTGGAAACTCCAATTAATCAAGATGTTTTGAAACAGATACTTGTGAGCCTTGCCCTGGAGTATCAAATTCTTCGAATAAAAGGTAGATGCTGGATTAAAGGGAAAACTTTGCCGCTACAGATACAAATGGTTGGAACCCGATTTAATTCATGGTTTGAGATTGCTCCTAAAGGTGCTTGGAAACCTTCTAAAGATGGAATTGATTTAGTATTTTTGAGCTTGAAACGCGGAGTCAAAGAAGCTTTCGAGGCTTCGTTTTAATTAAGCTCTAATCTTTTGGTCGATTTTCCATATTTATATTAAAAATAGGTTGTTTTTTTGTTTTTATCCGCGATTCTTTGTGAGTTAGGAGATAATTCTCTTGCATCCTCTTATTAATAGTTTCTAATGGGATTTTTTTCGTGAGTCAATCATTTTCTACTACCAAGGAAAATAAAGTTCATAGTATTTCCAATTCCGTGGAAATGAATACTTGCAATAAATGTGGAGGTAACGGTTACATGAAAACCAGCCCAAATTGTTATCACACTTGTCTGACATGCTTAGGGAAAGGACTAGTAAGTGATCAACGAGAAAATATCAATTAGAAATTTATTAAATTTTATCTAGAATGATTTTGAAAACCTTCTTTCTTGGGTTAGCCAAGAAAAGTAAAAACTCAATTAATTTTTAAAAGTGTCTCTATTTAAAGCAAGAGTTTTTGTGCATTTAAGACCTTCTGTTTTGGATCCAGCAGGAGAAGCTACAATGTCAGCCACTAAGAGATTAGGAATAGATGGGGTTACTCAGATAAGAATTGGAAAGTCTATTGAACTTGAGATAGAAGCTGAAAATAAAAATGATGCACGATCGAAAATTGAATTAATGAGCGATCGATTGCTAGCAAACCCCGTAATTGAGGATTGGACTTTGGAATTTAACGACGAACATAAATTAATTAAAAACTAAAAATATGAATATCGGCATTATTGTTTTTCCTGGATCAAATTGCGACAGGGATGTTAGATGGGCTACTGAAGGATGCCTTGGACTCCCTACAAGTTTTCTTTGGCATGAAACTACTGAAATTGATTGTTATGACGCGATTGTCATTCCTGGGGGCTTTAGTTATGGAGATTATTTACGTTGTGGAGCGATAGCAAGGTTTGCACCTGTTTTAAATTCTTTAATATCTTTTGTTAATAAAGGTGGAAAAGTTCTTGGAATTTGCAATGGGTTTCAAATACTTACTGAACTTGGTCTCTTGCAAGGAGCTTTGACAAGAAATAAGAACCTTCATTTTATTTGTGAAAAAGTAAATTTATCTATTGAAAGCACAAAATCATCTTGGATGAAAAACTATAAAAAGAATGATTCTATTTTACTTCCTATTGCTCATGGAGAGGGGAGATATCAATGCAGCCCTGATGTCTTGAAAAAATTGCAGGATGATGATTCGATTGCTATTAGATACGCAGATAATCCAAATGGTTCAATCCATGATATTGCTGGAATTACTAATAAAGAGGGAAATGTTTTGGGGATGATGCCTCATCCTGAAAGAGCTTGTGATGATGCTTTAGGTGGTATTGATGGGAAATCAATCCTTAGTACTCTTCTTTCTTGAATTTATAAATCAAGGTATTAAAAAAGCTGCTATCAAAATGAGAGATAGCAGCTTTTTTTAGTTTTTTAGTTTAGTACTTGTATCCAGCTACAAATAATTGTTCATCAGAAGAAGGCTGAGAACCTGCAACATACAATCCTTTTGATGCCTCAGAGTTTGCTTGAGCTCTTGCTATTAGTGCTTTTTGACCATCAGCAGTGTTTGTGCCTTTCCATGCTTTTAGACATGAATGTTGTAAAGCACGACCATATGAGAATGAAACATTCCACTTGGCTTTTCTGTCGATCTTATTCATCAGATTTAGATAAACTGATGCAGCTTCTTCGCTCAAGCCCCCTGAAAGGAAAGTAATACCAGGGACACTTGCTGGTACACAGCGTTCCATTGTGCGGATTGTCATCTCAGCAACTTGCTGAGGATCAGCTTTTGTTGAGCAGTCAGCGCCTTGCACTGTCATAGATGGCTTAAGAAGAGTTCCTTCTAGAAGTACTCCGTTTACCTGGCAAGCTAGATAAACTTCTTTAATTACTTCTTCTTGAACTGCTGCTGTCTTTTCAATTGAATGAGAACCATCCATAAGGATTTCTGGTTCAATAATTGGGACCAAACCAGATTCCTGTACAGATCTAGCGTATCTAGCTAAACCCCAAGCATTTTCCCTGATAGAGAGTTTAGAAGGGCAACCATCATCAGTTATTTGAAGTACTGCTCTCCACTTGGCAAATCTTGCACCTTGCTCGTAGTAATCAGCAGCTCTTTCAACAAGACCGTCTAAACCTGAACAAAAAGTTTCAACATCGTGTCCTCCAGCTAATGGTCTTAGACCTTTGTCAACCTTGATTCCTGGAATTATTCCTAGCTTTTCAAGCTTTTTAACCATTGGCTCACCATCTGGATGGTTCTGGAAAAGAGTTTCTTCAAAAAGGATTGCTCCACTTATAAAGTTTCCAAGACCTTCTGTGGTGAAAAGCATACCTCTGTAAGCTTTTCTGTTGTCCTCAGTGTTCTCAACACCTATTGAAGCAAGCCTTTTACCTACTGTTTTAGTTGATTCATCAACAGCAAGAATCCCTTTGCCTGGCTGGGCTATGGCACTTGCTGTCTTCTTTAGTTCTTCTGCGTAGTACGAGAGTGCCATTTATGCAACAAAAATTTCCTTAAGATTATTCCATATCAAAGGCCCCTTTTGTTGCTTATTACACCTAAATAAGTTTTTTTTATTTTTGTAGACAAATCTTTTGTGTTTTTGAATTTCTTTAATTGATTTCTATTTTTATTCCTATTGAATTTGATTCTTTGACTTTATCGCAAACTTTTTGACTGGCTAATCCCTCCACCAATCCTGGAATAATAGGAGTGTTGTCTTTTATGCTTTGGCCCCACCAGTTTTGGATTCTTGCTACTGGGGCTATTCGACCATCTGTCCAAATTTTTGAGAAAGCTAGATCTGAATCTGGTTGAATATTTTTGAGAATATCACCTTTATTTGAAAACCATAGACCGAATCCATGGACATAATCCTTTTGGTTTTCGCTACTTAGAATTAATGTTCCATTTTTGCAGTAGATTTCCAAACTGAACCCTTTACTGTTTTTTGTAACTGCTGAAAGATTTACTTGGCCTGGAATTAAATTGTTATTAATACTTTTTATTTGTAATTGAGAAATACTTACATCTTCACTGGTGACTGTTTTAGCTTTTTTTGATAGAGGGCAAGTTCTTTCTTTGATCGATGTTGAATTTATTGCGTTTAAAGAATATGTAGGCCCAATGAGCCAATGAATCATGTCAAAAGCGTGAGTCCCCAATGCGCCTAAAACACCACCGCCTAAGGTTTCATCTGAGTACCAATTCCATGGCCTATCTGGATTAGCTCTGCTACTCATTAGCCAATCAAGTTTTACAAAATATGGTTCATCAAGTTTTTTCTCATTAATTAGTCTCTTTGCTTGCATGAAAATAGGAACAGCACGATATTCGTAATCGACTGCTATTTTTAAATTTCTTTTGAGAGCGTTTCGCTGAAGTTCCATCACTTCATTAGTATTTAAGCAAGTTGGCTTTTCTAGTAAGAGATGTTTTTTTGCTTTTATTGCCTCTAGTGCTAGCTCGAATCTAGGTTCTGGTGGAGTGGCTATAATTATTCCGTCAATTGTTGGATCATTTAATAGATGCGACCAAGTTTTATATGCAAAAAGATTATGCTTTATGCATGCTTCTTCTAGCCTTTCTGGCCTATGATGCCACAAACCTACAAGCTCTATGTTTTTATTAGATAATGCTGCAGGAATATGAACACTTTCCCCAAAACCTAACCCTGCAATTGCTATTCTAATTGGTTGATTGTTATTGCTCATCGTTTTAATCTTTAGTTAGTTTTAACATTTTTACAGCTATCGTAAATTACATCATTTATTAGTTTATCCCCATTAGGTTCTTCCCATTTTGCATTTAAAATCTTTTTATCATTAACTGAAATATCTTTGAATCTATTAGTTAAACAATTGATTCTCATTGTATATATATCTTCCTCAACTACTTTTGATGTATTGTCAACTTTCAAATATTTTGTTTTTATTTCTAATACTCCTTTATCTATATAATTTATACTATCTCTATCAACATATTGAATACCAGTATCAGTTTTGCTAACTTTATTCCAAGCCTTGTTAGCTCCGTATACTTTATTAGAACTACATAAAAAAATTAATAACATTATTATAAATATATTCAATAAAATTTGTAAATTATTTTTGGCTTTTTGATTTATTTCATACATTAGCTTGTCGTTTTACTTCTTGTGTCTTATGTAATCGAAGTAGTTTTGCTAAAGTTTTTTTAAGTTCCGTTCTTGGTACAATAGTATCTACGAAACCATGATCTTGAAGATATTCTGCTGTTTGGAAATTATCAGGTAGTTTCTCTCTCAGTGTTTGTTCAATTACTCTTCTACCAGCAAATCCAATAAGTGCTTTAGGCTCTGCAATTATTAAATCTCCAAGCATCGCAAAACTAGCAGTCACACCACCAGTGGTGGGATGAGTAAGTAAAGGCATATAGAGCAAATGAGCATCTCTATGTCGTTCTAGTGCTCCGGAAATCTTTGCCATTTGCATTAGGCTTAACATACCTTCTTGCATTCGAGCTCCACCCGATGCACAAACAATTAGCAATGGTAATTGTTCCTTTGTTGCGTATTCGATAAGACGTGTAATCTTTTCTCCTACAACAGATCCCATTGAGCCACCCATGAATCTGAAATCCATTACGGCTATTGCCATTGGAATAGTATCAACTTCGCATATACCTGTTATTACACCGTCTTTAAGTCCAGTACTTGCTTGACTTTCTCTAAGCCTGTCTGCGTAAGCTCTTCTATCTTTAAAACCTAGTGGGTCAACAGGAGTTAAATGATTATTGATTGATTTAAATGAATTCGGATCAGTTATTAGTCTTATTCTTTCTTTGCTATCTATTCGATTGTGATGACCACAATTGCTACAGACACTGCAATTATCTATTAAATCTTTTCTATATACGACTTGACCACATTCTGGACATTTTTCCCATAGTCCATCACTCTCTTCAGATTCCTGAGTGACTTTGCCAACGAATTGGCCTTTCCTTCTATCAGCAAACCAGTCGAATAATGACACAGCTATTTTGTGATTAAAGGTATTTTATTACCTTGCATCCCTTTAAAGGGTTTAGAACGTTTAAACTTTATCTAAAATCTAAGAACAAAATATTCAAATTGATAGAAATGGTATGAAATGATTTTGATAAAATATTTTAAATTTTTTATAAGATTTTTAAGTAGAAAATATATATTAGATAAAAGAGCCAAAACATTATGATGTTAAATTATTTTAATACTTTTCAATCTCTTTCGAATAGAAAATAATTTTATATCACCTATAAAAAATGAAGTTACTCAATAGATTTACAACTTGTAGATATTTTCTTAATACATTATAAGAAATATAATAAGCTTGAAAGAAGAATTATTAAAAAATAAATCCAGAATATTTTTTTACTTATTGAACATAAATATGCTAAGTAAATTCACTTTGAATAGCTTTGATTCTTGATTTAGTTTAGCTGATTAATATTCTTCTTATGAATTCACTTGAGATGGCAAAAAATATATCTAATAAAATATAAAAGTAAATAATTTATGAATTCGCATTATTCTTAAAATTCAATTTTTTTATTCCTAACTGAGTTATCTTATTTTTAATATATTAGCCTGCTGCTTTTTTCTCTTCTATCATTTTATGAATAATTGGTGTAAGGATAAGTTCCATAGCAAATCCCATTTTTCCACCATTTACTACAATACTTGTAGGACTTGACATGAATGAATCATGAATCATTCCTAATAAATATTGGAAATCTATGCCCCATTTTTCTCTTGAACCTTTTCTAAAGTGAATTATCACAAAACTTTCATCTGGAGTTGGAATATTTCTACAAATAAATGGGTTAGAGGTGTCAATTGTAGGTACTCTTTGGAAATTAATATCTGTCCGGCTGAATTGAGGACATATGTGATTAATGTAATCAGGCATCCTTCTTAAAATTGTATCTACGATTGTTTCTGCTGAGTATCCTCTCTCTGCATTATCTCTATGTATTTTTTGTATCCATTCGAGATTAGTAATTGGCACTACCCCAACAAGTAAATCAGCAAATGATGCTACATCATAATTTTCCCCTACTACGCCACCGTGGAGTCCTTCATAAAACAAAAGGTCTGTTCCTGTTGGAATATCTTCCCAGGGAGTAAATTGACCTGGATCTAACTTTGTCCCTAGGCGAGTATTGTGTTCATCCGCTTCTTCAGGGCTATGCAAATAATATCTTTTTTGCCCTCCACCCGTTTTCCCATATTGACTAAATAAGTCCTCTAATTTGTCGAATAAATTTGCTTCTGGTCCAAAATGAGAAAAATTTTCACCTCTAGATAGAGCTTCAGACATTGCCTTCTTCATAGGCATTCTTTCAAAACGGTGATAACTATCACCTTCGACGACAGCGGGAACAATATTTTCACGAGCAAATATATGCTCAAATGCCCTTTTGACTGTGCTTGTTCCTGCTCCGGATGAACCTGTTACAGCTACTACTGGATGAAGCTTTGACATCGACGCTTATGTATTGACTTTTTATTTTTACAGGTCGACTGACCATCAAAGGGAAACTACTCATAGAGATTTTTAATTTGTGAACTAATTATTTCAATTTCCCTGTTAAAAGTTCGCCCATTTGTGAGCAACTAACCTTTTTCCCTGAACCACTGCTCATTAGGTCAGAAGTTCTATAACCCTCATTTAAAATTTCATTAATTGCATTTTCTAAAAGGTTCCCAGCATGAGTTTCATTAAAAGCAATTTTTAACATCATTGCAGCAGATAAAAGCATAGCTATTGGATTGGCTATATTCTTTCCTGCTATGTCAGGAGCAGAACCATGCACAGGTTCAAATACACCAGGTCCATCTTTGCTTAATGATGCAGAAGGAAGCATTCCAATTGAGCCTGTAAGCATTGCTGCAATGTCACTAAGAATATCTCCAAATAAATTACTTGTAAGAATCACATCAAATTGACTTGGATTTCTAATAAGTTGCATTGCTGCATTATCTACATATTGATGAGTTAAATCTATTTCTTTGAACTTTTTTGAAATCAATATTGTTTCTTCTCTCCATAATTGACTTACATCTAGAACATTTGCCTTATCAACTGAACAAACTTTTTTATTTCTTTGTTTTGCCAATGTGAAGGCAATCTCTGCTATTCGTTTAATTTCTTCGGAAGTATATGTCATCGTATTAAAAGCTCTTTCTCCAGTTTCTGTTTTTATCCTTCCTTTTGGTTCTCCAAAATATATTCCGCTGGTAAGTTCTCTAACTACAACTAAGTCAACTTTGTTAACAAATTCTTCTTTAAGACTGCTTGCTTTAGTTAAGGATGGAATTATTTTTACAGGTCGTATATTTGCAAAAAGATCTAAAGAAGATCTTAAATTAAGTAAACCGGTCTCGGGCCTTTTTTCTCTGGGCAATTTGTCATACTTGGGATTACCTATGGCGGCTAACAAAACAGCATCAGAGTTCTTGCATTCTTGAAGCGTTTTATCAGGGAAAGGAATACCATCAGACTCAATAGCTGATCCACCAAAGGGCATTTCTTTGAATTTGAGTTCAAAATCAAACTTCTTTGAGATGAGATGAAGGATCTGATGTGTGACTTGTGTTATCTCTGGCCCAATTCCATCACCTGGCAATAATGTTATTTTGTAAGACTTCATTTGCTCCTATTAATTAATGGAAAACTTACCTGGAGTTTTTTCGATTTAATTCACGAATGGCTTTAGCAATCTCAGGTAGTTTTTTAAAATTAGCAGAGCATCTCAACCATAGTTTATTTGGAATCGCGGGGAAGCCGCTAACAACCTTACCTGCGTCGATATTTGAAATGATTCCTGTTTTTGAACTGGCAATTACTCTGTCTCCAATTATTACTTTATTCCCTACACCTACTTGCCCAGCAAGAATAACTGAATTACCTATTTGTGCTCCTCCAGCTATACCTACTTGCGCAGCCATTGCGCAGCCTTTCCCAGTTGTCACTCCATGACCTATTTGAACTAGGTTATCAATTTTTGTATCTTCCCCAAGAATTGTCTCTCCGACTGAAGGCCTATCAATAGTTGATCCGCTACCAATTTCTACTTTATTATTGAGTATGACTTTTCCCACTTGAGGCATTTTCTTCCATCCTTTAGAGGTGGGTACGAATCCAAAACCTTCGCCACCAATAACGGCATTAGCATTTATTACACATTCGTCTCCAAGTTTTGAATCTGAATGAATAACGCTATTTGCATGAATAATATTTTTGGAGCCAATAATAACTTTTCTGTAGACAACAACTCCTGCATGAATAATTGTCTCAGCTCCAATTTCACTATGATCTCCTATGTAAACATTAGCTCCAATTGAAACGTTAGGACCAATTTTTACATTCTCACCAATAACAGCAGTCTCATGAATACCTTCTTTTTCAATTTCAGAGGGATAAAGGAACTCTAATGTTTCTGCAAAAGCAATTTTCGGATCTTTAATTAGTATCCAATTGACTGTTAGGTTCTTTATTATTTCAGTAATATTCTTATCTTCTGAGGGTAATAATAGAGCAGATGCTTTTGAGTCTTTGATGATATCTCTAAGATTTAATGGACTATTATTATCTAAAAAACTTATGTCATTTTCTTTTGCTTTTTCTAAAGAAGCAGCAGAGATAATATTTTGATTATTTTTTATTTCAAAGTCAACTAAGCCAGATTGACCTTCCTTAAGTTTTTCGACAATTTCATTGAATTGCATGATTTAGAATTAATTGAGAAAGTGAGGATTACTATTTTTATCTGAGCTATTCAGTGGTGAGAACCAGAACATCTCTATGTATAACAAGAGGGGAACCTGTTGTTGTGGATTTTGAATTAATTCCTATTTTTATAGCATCACTGCTCATTGAGCAAATTCCTCTAGCAATTTCTTCTCCTTTATTGTTAATAACTTTTACAGGTTGATTCGAAATAAAATTCCCACTAACTTTCTTAACCCCAACAAGTAGTAGTGAAGCACCTTTATTTTTAATAGCTTCACTAGCACCATGGTCTAAGAGGATTTCTCCTACTGGTTTGATTGCATGAGATAACCAACTCTTTCTATTCCCAATAGGCTTTGGATGTGGGTGGAAAATTGTTCCTAATTCTTTTCCATCAAGTAATTCTCCTAAAGTCTTAGGATTTCTTCCATCTGCTAATTGAACTTTTATTCCGCTTTCAGTGGCTATTTTTGCTGCAATAAGCTTGGTTTTTATTCCTCCAGTTCCCCAACTTGTTTGTTGATTAGCTAATCCAACCTTATTTAATTCACTTGAATTATTAATATTTTTGATTGGTTTTGCTTTACTATCAGTTTTTGGATCGGAGGAGTACAGATGATCAATATCAGTTAATAATATTAGTTGATCAGCAGATATAGCAGTTGCAACTAATGCTGACAAAGTATCATTATCACCATATTTCAATTCTTCATCTGAGGTTATATCATTTTCATTTACTATTGGAATAACATTCCACTCAATTAATTTTTTTAATGTTTGAGAAGCAGATTTATAACTATTTCTTGAACCCAACTCTGAGCGCGTTAATAATATTTGAGCAACGTTATATCCAAATTTACTCATTATATTTTCATATAATGCCATTAAATGAAGTTGGCCTATTGCTGCAGAAGCTTGTAAAGAAATAATTTCTTTAGGTCTAATTTTGAAATTCATTTTATGGCACCCAAGTCCTACTGCACCACTAGAAACTAATACAATTTTATCTCCTTTTTGTTGGGCTCTCGATATGTATGAACAATAATGATTAATGATATCAAAAGTTGTATGTTTTTTATTCCCTCTTAAAAGGCTTGTGCCGATCTTAATTACCCATGTTGTCATGA
Organism: Prochlorococcus sp. AG-363-B05; assembly: GCA_003278445.1. Taxonomy (GTDB): domain Bacteria; phylum Cyanobacteriota; class Cyanobacteriia; order PCC-6307; family Cyanobiaceae; genus Prochlorococcus_B. The sequence goes on along the minus strand of QCFD01000002.1, from coordinate 38,729 downwards.
AAAATCTCCAGTTATAATTTTTGCTATATATCTTTCTATGGATTGAAAGTTATTTCTTTCAACTCTTTTCCCATAAGAATCTACTGAATCTACTAATATTGTATACATTCCTAATCTATTGCCTACAAGAATATCAGTAAAAATTCTATCTCCAATTATTGCAATTTCTTTAGATGAATATGGAATTCTATCTAATACTTTCTTTAATTTCCTTTTACTAGGTTTCCCTCCTGAGTATGTAAATTCTAAATCTAATTCTTCAGCAATTAGTTTGATTCTTTTTTTAGATGGGTTGTTGCTACATAGGTAGATATAGAAATGTTTTTTTGAGTTCAGTATCCAATTTTTTATACTATTAGATACTACTGGCTTGTTACCAGATGTTAGTGTGCCATCTACATCAAGTATTAGTGCTTTTATATCTTTCGAAAGCAAATCATTTATAGGTATCTTTGAAATTTCATAGTTTACTTTCCAATGAGGTTTAAGTAACTCTTTGATATTTATTCTGATAATCCCGTCTCCTCAAGTTCAGCTTCTATTCCAGATTGTATCCTGTCAAACTCTTCGCCTTCAACAAGCTTTACTTCACCATCCTCTAGCTTTCCAACTATGAAGAATGGATCCAGAGGTATATATAGTCCATACTCGTTATCATCAACTCTGAAATTAACAAGAAGTTCGTAAGTTTCAGATTCGTCATCAATATCTTCTTCTTCAATTTCTTCTGGCTCGGGCTCATCTAATTCACCTGAGACTGTAAGTGTGATGGCTGAGCGAACAAGTCTTAGATCATGTTCTTGAAGGACAACATCCGCTACTTCGAGTATTGGTTCGTTCTTTTCAATTGTTTCTATGAGCTTTGGATCTTGATCATCAATTAATTGAAAAAGAGAAACTGGTGTGTCTACAGGCGTTAAAAGAGCATATTCATTCCCTTCTAGAGGCACTACTTGTTCCAGGAAACATAGTAGATCTGATCCTTGAGAATCTTTAACTAAAAGTGTAGGTACTTCGTCGCTTTTATTTGTTGTTGACATAAGTGAGGATTTATAAGTAAGTATCTGAATTTATTTTGATTATGTTTTTATATCATATTCAAAATTTAATGTTGGTCATCTAAATTAGGTCCCTCAATAAGCCATTGTTGTAAAAGTATAGCGGCTGATGCACTGTCAATTCTTCCAGTTTTATCATTTTCTAATGAGAATTTTTCTTTAGCCTCTAAGGTTGAGCAATGTTCATTTATAAATGCCACAGGAAGGTTTAAACATGCTGCTAATTTAATTCCATATTTTTTACATCTAATAGATTGTTTGGTTTCCTTTCCATGCATATCAAGAGGATTTCCAATAATCAGTCCCTGAACTTTCCTTTTAGAACATATTCTGTAGAATTCTTTAAGATCATCATCAAAGGTTTTTCTGAAAATTGCAGGCAAATGAGTTATTGATATACCAAGTGGATCACAACCTGCAATGCCTATTCTTTTATTACCAATATCTAGACTTAAAACTGAACAAGGTATTGGTTGAATCATTTATTTCTTTAAAATTTGAAAAGTAGAAGGTAATTCTGGCTGTTGTTGTAAATTTCCCACAAGATTAGTTAAGATTTCAGTCTCTATGGATTTTAATCTGTACCCATTTTGTCTTTTCCATATACTTCTTCCTAGAAGAACTCTCTCTTCTCTTATTTCCCAATTGCTTTTTTTTAGGATCTCATTTAACTTGTTATCTTCACTAGTTGTCTCTATATAATATTTCTTTTTCCCATGTTTTATACTATTAATTCTTTGTGGAATAGATAGATTTAGTCTCTCATCCCATGATAAGCCTCTTATTAGTTCTAAGGAACATTCATGTTGAGGATAAATAGATGGTATTAAACCAGCAATAATGTTATTTTCTTTGGACTTTATAACACCACTTAATATATTTCTTTTTTGATAAATATCATACCATTGTCTATCAAAAATCGAACGAAAATTAATTGATTCTCTAGCTTGTTCTAGTCTCCAGATTTCTTGACTATTTTCTTCATTGAGTTTTTCCCAGATAAAGTTATCTTGGTAGTCATTATTTTTATACTTGAAGTTTTCCTTTTTCTTCCAGTGCTTTATTATTTTAAGAGGTTGAAAACCAGATTGTCTTATTATGGATAAGTTTTGATTATCATTTGTATTTATAGAAGTCAAAAAACTTTGTGTATTAATCTTGCTTTCTTGGAGAACTTTCCTTAATAAATTCTGTAATAAATTATAACGACTATATGATATTGATTCTTCTATAAAATATGGTTCTGATATTGACCAGCAAGAGCCTCTTATATTAATTGGTGTAGCTAAAATATAGGCAATTATGTTATTTCTTTCTATTGCTATAAAACATCTTGAATTTCGTGTCGGAATTAGATTGGTAAGATTTGCTTCCAAAGAAGAAAACCATTTTTTGCATAATAGTATTTGGAATATTCCAAGGTATTTATTATTATTGTTGGCTCTAAGCATAGATAAATGCTTGAGCTTAAGAGGCTCAATTATTAAATTTGAAGGTAAAGCTTCAACTTTTAGCATTTGATTATTTTATTATATTTTCAACTATCATGTGACCTTGAATTTATTTCTTTCTGTCTGATAAGTACAATTGGTGTCTGCTGGTTAGCATTACCAGCTGGATTTGATTGTAATGCATGTTTTATAATTGATTTATTTTGAATATTACTAGTCGATAAAATTTTAACTCTTCCTAGATCATTTACATCTACAACAGCCACATTAACCTGAAGTTCTTTTGAGGCTTTTGTACAAAATGATTGAGAATCTATGGGGCCTAATACTATACTTTTGTCATATGGAGGTGTTGTACCAGTAATATCGTCAATCAATCTTGCTTGCTCTCCGGCTAAACGATAAAAGACACCTTTAACTCCAATTGATTTGAATAATCCTCCCGCTAAACATGAAATTATTACGCGTGTTGGACCAGAAATATTTATGAGTGTTTGCATTCCACAAGCAGTTGCTAGGCTGCTTGTTGGGTGAAATCCTAGACAAAGTAACCTTGCAATTGGACCTACATTAATGCTTCTAAAATCAATATATTTACCTTGCATTATTGCTAGAGGCGATTCTCCAATGGTGATGATATCTGTAGGTAAATAATCCTTTGGAATATATGACTTTAGTATAGTAATAGGATCATCTAAAGTACCAAGAATATGGGTCTTAATTGGTTCTACCAAATTATTATTAGGTATTATATTTTTAAATGTATTTGAATAATTAGGTAAAACAAAACCATCATATCTTGTGAAAGATCCGAATGGTCCATAATTCCCCCATTTAATATCTAGCCAAATACATTTGAGATTGTTAATTGCTGTATTCTTAAGCTCATATGTAACCTCGATTTGGACAAATGTAGATTTATTGCTTTTTAATATATATGCAGTCCAGTAGTCAGATTTTTGTTCTTCATGATCAGGGTGATGAGGTTTGATTATTGTATGAATGTTTATTAAGTCATCTTTGTTAATACCAATTAGCTGAGGATTTACTTTTAAAAATGGAATCATAACCTCCATTTTTTTATGAGTATTTGTAACTTTAATCAAAACAGTATATTTTTGCTTTGAGCCAAATGTATTTTTTTTAAACTCTATTGGTTTAAGCTTTAAAGGAGAATGTATCCTTAACTTTTGATTTAATTCAATCAAGATATAAACTGTTATTATGATTGAAAGGATGCTTAATAACATTTAGCTTAAGTTAGTTTGATGATTTGATTTGATATTTTTAGTTAATTCTCTATCATTTTATGTTCCTCTAGGTCTTGTGTAACCATCTTTAGAAGGCTCACTATTGTATTCATTAAAGCTTTTAACTGTTAGGTCAAAATCAGGTTTTTTAAGACCTGTTCCTTTTGTTATGGCATCATTAATTTCATCAAATGAGACTTGACCTTCTTTATCTAAGAGTATATTAGCTTTCCCATCAAGAATGACTACCTGAGGTATTTTCCCATGCCAGTAATAACCTGGATCTTTAAATGATTTTTTTTCATTATTGTCTATTTCGTCAATCGATAGTGGAATCAAGTCAATAGATGAACTCCATAATAATTTAATTCCTGAAACGACAGGCGCAAATTCTTTACTAGTAGCGCTATCATCTAGATAGAAAACTAAAACACTTGTTCTCCCATTTTTTAATGATTCAGTTAATGTGCTTGCTGGAGGAACTAATGAGCCATTACCAGCATATATGGGGAATATATTTCCATCATAACTATTAGTATCTCTTGCAGAATATACTGGATTAACTGAGAGAATAAAAAGTATTAGTAGTGATGAGAATACTCTAAATAAGATCAATGTAAAATACACATTTTTTATAATTCTAAAGTCATAAAGCTAATCTAGCTAATTTTTAATAAATAAATTATTCCTTAGATAGATTTTTGCCCAAACCCTGAGCAATGCCTCTTCCTATTAATCCTATAGATCTTCCAACCACTTTTGTAAGAATTAAAACTATTAAATCACCCATGTATTGAATTATTGAGTGCACTTGTGGCGCTAGAGCATCTCTTAATTCTATAATAAATGCTATTTGTCTCTGAGCCCAATCTAATTTCCTTAACTCATCATCCCTAGGCTCAAGAATGATGATCTTTTCTATTTTATTATTCTTAATGGTATAATATAATCTCTTGCTCTCATACAATCTAACTGGTTTTCTGAAAATATTTTGAAGTTGATTTTTTGTATTAATAAGATTCCTTTTGCGTTCTAATTCCCTTGTTGAAACTAATTCTTTATTTAAGAAGTATTTACGTAATTCTGGCCACTCAGAACATGAAGATATAATCTCCTCACATACTAATTCTGCAGTTCTAAGTATCCAGTTTAGAATAAGCATTTCTAATTGAATAACTGATCTTGGGTCCTCTACTGATAAATACTTACCATCTATAAGCATAGGCTTATTATTTAAGATCGGATCTATTATTAAATCAATTGAAGGCAACTCATCATCCAGTATATCAAGCTCTGCATTTTTCACTAAGAATTCTGAAATAGAAACATCAAGACCGTTTTTTTGTAGACGATCATAGGAATCTATGAAATTTCGTAATGTATTAGCTCTTATATCTGATGTGATGGATTGAATGTTGTTTCCAAATCCTTTCTCTTGGCTGTTCCTCGAGTCAATTTTTCTTATAATTATTGAAAATTCATGAAGAAGAGTTCGTAAGAGATTGCTCCTTTTGATTTTATTTAATGAAAATAGGGCTGCAAGTTCATCGGTAGGATTTGTAAGGTCTTCTTTAATACTATCCTCTACTCGTTTATAAATTACTTTCCATATCTCTTGAGTTGAGGAGTTTTTTATTGTTATATCAGTACTATATTTGTTAATTATATTTGAATTAGTATTATTTGTATTTTTAATTGGAGAATCTATTAAAACTTCTAGAGGCCCCCATAACCATAGAATCAATTTTTTTGCAGTTAATAGTTCTCTTCTCCGGCCAATTAATATTAAAAGATAAAATGTATTTATTGATTTTTTCTCTATCATATATTCTATCGTATTTAAATCTTTATTTATTTGTGATATGCCACTAGTTAATAGCCAATGACCTAATCCATATGATTTGTTAATTGAGTTAGGATTGTAATAAGTCTCGTTATTTATTTTGAAAACTCTCCCGCCTGAAAGCAAAATATTAATTGTTTCTTTTAGCAGGTCAATTGTTGGGTCTTGAATAATACCTTCACTCCCGAAAGTCATCAAATCTGTAGAAGATAATTTAATACTTTTTGGGATTACAACTAAAATAGGACATTTAGCCCATCTTTCTTTTAACTTTAGAATTTCCAGCTTTATCGAGTTTGATAGTTCTACATTTTCAAGGCAAAATAGAATAAGTTTAGGTAAACCATTTATATTTTTTTTATCTAGGATTATTTCTAAATTATTATCTTGAGATGTTAGCTGCAAAGCCACTGACTCACCCAGGAGAGAAGGAGCTATCATTAAAATTTGTTTTGGTCTTTCTTCGATCAAGTTCAATTCAAGAATCTATCCTTTTTAAGATAACTTGATTTAAAAATACTTCCAGCCCTAGTCAATAAATCTGCATGAATAATATTTTTTCTTGAAAATGTTAGACAACAAATTTATTTTGATCATTAAATGAATCTTGAAGGGCAAGATTTTTTAGTGTTAACTGAGCTTCTTTTAGATCTATTGATCCGTCATACAGTGCTCTTCCTACAATAATTGCCCCAATACCTGCCCTTTCTAAATCTACTAGAGAAATCAAATCTGCAATAGAACCTATTCCACCTGATGCAATTACAGGATTAATACTTATATCAGCAATCTCCCTTAAGGCTTGAATATTAGGCCCTTTCAATGTGCCATCAGTTGAAATATCAGTTGATATTATTGCGGCCAACTCAAGATCATTAAGTTGTTTAGCTAATTCTAGCGATGATATTTTGCTTTCTTTTAACCAACCTCTTGTAGCTACTATTCCTTCCTTAGCATCAATACCTACTGCAATTTTTTTTGGATATTCTTTAGAAAGAACTCTTACTAAAGTTGGATTCTCTATAGCAATTGTCCCTAAAATTATTCTATCTATTCCATTATCGAATAATTCTTTCGCACGGTCTGCATTCCTAATCCCTCCACCAAGTTGTATAGGGATCGAAATAGATTTCTTTATTTTCTTAATTGTTGGATCATTTATAGGTTCTCCAGTCCTAGCACCATCTAGATCTACTAGATGTAGTCGTTTTGCTCCTTGGCTTTCCCAGATTTGAGCTTGTTTTACGGGATCACTATTGAATTTGGTAACCTCATTGTAATTTCCTTGATTTAGTCGAACACATTTTCCATTAAGTAGATCTATTGCAGGTATGACTTCCATCAAAAAAATAATTATTACTATTTATCTAACAACATTTATGTGGCTGTGGGAGATTATCTATAGGCTTTAATATATCTTTTTTAATAAAGGATCTTGAAAGTTCTTTTTTTCGGTGGAACAAGGTTTGTAGGAAAAGCTCTTGTCTCGGGATTGCTAGCAAAAGGTCATGAAATATTTGTTTTTACTCGTGGGAATTTACCTGTTCCTAGAAATGCAATTCACATTAAAGGAGATAGGACAAATGACGATGATTTAAAAAAAATATCTGAACATTCTTTTGATCTTATCGTTGATAGTTCTGGAAGAAGCTTGGAAGATACTCAAAGACTTATTAAATTTTCAGGTTTTCCAAGTTTTAGATTCATCTATATAAGTTCTGCAGGTGTATATAAAAACACACAATTCTTACCTGTTAGTGAATGTAGTCCAATAGATATGGAAAGCCGTCATATAGGTAAGGCTAAAACAGAGTCTTGGTTGACGGCAAAAGGTATTCCTTTTACTAGTTTTCGTCCAACATATATTTATGGACCAGGTAATTATAATCCTATTGAAAAATGGTTTTTTGACCGCATAACTACTGGCCGATTTATTCCAATCCCTCTTGATGGTCAGATAATCACACAATTAGGGCATGTTTCTGATTTGGCGGAGGCTATTTTAAAATCTCTTGAGACAGATAAAGCGATGAATCAAATCTATAATTGCTCAGGAAGCAAAGCAGTAACTTTCAAAGGGTTAATTGAAAGCGCAATTTTAGCTACTGGTAATAGGATTTCTGATTTTAATTTCCGTTCTTTTGATCCTTCAAAACTGGAGCCTAAGGCTAGGAAAGTTTTCCCTTTACGATTAACTAACTTCTTTACTGATATTTCAAAAATCAAAAAAGATTTATCTTGGGAGCCTAAATTTGATTTATTAAATGGTTTAAAAGATAGTTATAAAAATGATTATCTCCTAATTAAACAGAACCAAATTGATTTTAGTTCTGACGATGTTCTTTTTGATTGAATATATATTTTATAGCGGAGCTGATAGCAAGAAATAAGCAAATCCAAAATGATATATAACCTATTTTATTGAGAATATAAATAGTGTGATTATTACCCCAATCTTTCGGCCATAATAATAGAATTATACTTATGAATTGAAGTGTTGTTTTATATTTACCCTGAATTGAAGCAGGCCCTCCTGAAGTTTTATTTGCACGCCAACTAGTTATTAAGAGCTCTCTAGATATTAATATCCATATTGCCCATAATGGTACTAAATTCTGATGGAACAACCAAATCATTGGCCCTATAATAAGGATCTTATCTGCTAAAGGATCTAATTTTGCACCAAGAACAGATTGATGATTATATTTACGAGCAAAATATCCATCGAAGAAATCTGTAAGCCCACCTATTAGAATTAGAAGAATAAAAATATCGTTGTAGCCACTTTTTAATGCCAGAATAATTGGTAAACCTAGTATCATCCTTGAAAGTGTTAGTCCGAGAATAATTCTTGGCCATGTTATTAATCTCATTGTTTTGATAATTCTTTTCTTCATTTATATTTGGATTAGATATAGAGAATTTGGTTAAAAATTCTTAAGTATAATGAATATAGAATAAATTATAATATAATTACTTATAGTTGGCTAAAATCATGACAACCTTTCTTATCTTTATGTTCTTCTTATCTTTAGTAACAATGTCATTTATCGTAAAAAAATTAGATCAAGAATAGTTTAAATTCTAACTCGAGAAATAGAATGGAATGCATTTCTTATAAATCAACCCTGGAGTATATGTATTAAATTCATTTAATAACTTGCATATATATCAAGAGTCTAATTTTTTTTTGTAATAAGTCCTCTTGGCGATCTTTAAATAGCTTCATTTAGATGACCATTAAATAATAAGCCTTTAATTATTGACCAAATAATAGAAATAATTGCTTTGAGTGGCTATTTAAAATTATTAGATCCCCATCTTCATATTAGTGTATCTGATGATGATTTTCATGTGATTGGAGGTCTTTTTCTTTCTGGGACGATTGTTCTTAAGTCTTTAGATATCTTGCTTAGTGTTATTCCTAATCTACAGTATAAAACAATAGGAAATATTAATGATAAACCTGATATTGTAGATGTTTATGTTTTGCAAGATTGTCCTTGGTTAAAAAGAGCTATTAAACTTCTTCTGTCATAGCATATGAAATATAATTATTATTTGATCACTAATAATCATAAATTTGGTAAGGTTAATGATAAAATTAATATTAATACTTTCCCTCAAATTTTTATAAGTGATGAATTAAATGTTTGCCATTCTGAACTTTCAGAACTGTCTTTAAATGCTACTTTATTTAAACTTATTTCTTGTCAGCTTTTAGTTTTAAATTACAATAACATTCTTTTTTGTTTTTTGTTTTTTTTCTTTGATGTTTTCTAATGATATATTTTATTTTTTCATATTATAAGATTTTTTAGATGAGCTAAAACTTTCTGTGTTTTTTTATGCTCATATTTATAGATATATCATTTAGTTTTATTATATTAATCTTTAATGAAAAATATAATTCATGGATAATTTTTTATCTATTAAACCCTTATGTGATGGTGACATTGATTTTGTTACTGAAATATCTAGAAGAGAAGGTTTTGCCCCTGGGGTTGGAGATTTAGGAATCTATCAAAATACCGATAAACAGGGACTTTGGGTGGGTTGGTTGAATGATATTCCTATTGGTTGTATTGCAGGTGTTAGATATAATGAAAACTATGGATTTCTTGGTTTGTTTTTAGTAATAGAAAAGTATAGAGGAAGAGGATTTGGTCTGCAGCTTTGGAAAAAAGCATTAGATCATTTAAATGATTTACCTTGTGTTGGTTTGGAGGCTGCTCCAGAGAGAATTGCTGATTATTCAAAGTGGGGCTTCACTCTTTCTTCGAAAACAACTAGATGGCAGTGGATGGGCGATGGAAAATTACTTAAGGAGAGCTTAAGTATTGATGATTTATATAATTTTCGTTTTGTTGAAGGAGCCTCAATACCTTCAAATGCCATAGAGAAATTTGATGAAAAAAGAGAAACTACTCCTAGACCTCATTTTCTCGCGAATTGGCTAAATCATCCAGCAGGTAAGGTGATAGCAGTTATTGATAAACAGGGTCGATGTCATGGTTTCGGTCGTATTAGACCATGTCTTTTAAAAAGCGGGGATGGATGGAGAATTGGTCCTTTAATGGCTGATACGCCTAAACTTTTAAAAATTTTATTGAAGAGATTAATTGATAGTCATCCTGGCTTAATAATTATCGATGCCCCTGGCTTAAATAACGTTGCTTCTAAATTGTTTAAAGAGCTAGGTTTTAAATCTGAATCTGAAACATTCAGAATGTATAGAGGTTATCAACCACCTGTCTCTATGAATGATGTATATGGTTTAGCTTGTTTGGAATTGGGTTAGGACTTTAGCTTGTCATCTATTGGAGTTTAATTTTTCTCTATGTATTTGTTTCTCTTCATTTAATTGAGATTCTAATTGATCAATAAGTGTAGTAACTAATGATTGGAATTCTGGTTGACATCCCCTGAATGCAGCTTTATGTCTTATTGATTCATTTCTAGTTCTTAGATCAGTAAGCATTAGCTGCAACGCATCAATTTTAGCGTTGGTGTTCATGGTGAATTTTAGATTTGATATTTAAATTTTAAACGTCTTTATTGCTTTACTCATAGTAGTCTTTTGATTTTCTTCGCTACTAGTAATCTCAATAATTTTTTCAATGGATTCTTTTGTTTTTAAAGCCTCGATACAGCTTTTTGCAACTAAGCGTCTTGGAATTGATCCTTCTTCTTGTGTCTTCTGACCAGAAAACAAAATATTTTGAGTTTTTAAGTTGGTTTCATTTTCATTTAGACCTCCTGGACGAATAACAGTCCAATCTAAGCCACTTTTTTGAAGTGATTGTTCACCTAATCTTTTCCAAATAAGTATTAGTCCAAATAAATTTAGAGGGTGTATTAATTTCCCTGCACAAAGAGAACTGACTAAGATAACCCTTTTTAACTTTTGTCTTTTGCAACTTTCTACTTGTTTTTGGATATTTAAATAATCGACTTTTGCTGGACCTGTTAAATCGATTGAGGGCCTGGCACCTGTTGCTATTACTAGGCTGTCACAACCTTTTAGAGCGTAGTCAAGAGTGATTCCGTTAGTATCTGACAATAAGTATCTTTCGCAGCCTTTTATCGAATCTGGAATCTCTGATTGTGATCTGATTATTAATCTCACCTCATATCCAGCTGAAATTGCCTCTTCTGCTACACGAAAACCTGTCTTTCCAGAAGCTCCTGTTATTGCTACTTTCATTAGAATTTAAATTAAATAGGTATGTTTTCTAGCAAAAAATAGTACTTTTTGTTGAGATAATAAAAATAATTGAATAATATTAAGCCTTTGTACAAACAACCGGTTTAGTTCTAGAAGGGTAAAGCTCTTTACATAATTTACAGTTTGTTCCATTACATCCTCTAGCAGAGCAATAATCTCTCCCGTAAAAAATCATTTGTAAATGTAATTTATTCCAAAGAACTCTAGGAAAAAGTTTTTTAAGATCATATTCTGTTTGTTTTACATTTTTACCAGAAGACAAACCCCATCTTTGTGATAATCGATGAATATGTGTATCTACAGGGAATGCTGGTATACCAAATGCCTGTGACATCACCACACTTGCTGTTTTATGACCAACTCCAGGTAAAGACTCCAATTCTTTGAATGTTTTAGGGATTTTATTATTATAAGTTTCAAAAACAATCTTTGATAAGTTATAGATATTTCTGGCCTTTGTTTTAGCCAGTCCTAGTTGTTTTATATGATCATATATTCTTTTTTCTCCTAGTTTATACATCTTCTCAGCTGTTGGAGATACTTTGAATAGATTTTTCGTTAATTCATTAACTTTCTTGTCAGTAGATTGAGCACTTAAAGCAACTGCTACAAGTAATGTGAAATCATTTTTATGATCTAAAGGTATAGGTGTTTCTGGATATATTTCTTCAAGTCGCTTTATTATAATTTCAACTCTTTCACTTCTTTTCATTGAGGTATTAACGCTTTATTTTAATCTACCTAATTAGAAACTCTAGATTTAATCGCCAGAATCAAAGAAGTAATAGATGTAGCATTTTATACATGATAAGGTGCTTTTTGTCTTTCTGGATTAGTTTTTCTGTCTAATTTATCTTTAATGGATTCTTGGTGAATAGAATAGGAAAAAATAGTTTTGGTACATACTGAGCTAGAAATCCATAATTTATGGTATAAGTTTAAAAATAATACGAATAGTAATTGGATTTTAAAAGATATTAATTTCTCTTTAAAACCAGGTGAGTTGATTGGTTTATTAGGTCCTTCTGGTTGTGGTAAAACAACTCTTCTAAGATTGATTGCAGGCTTTGAAAAGCCTAATCGTGGACTAATTAAAAAGAATGGGCAAATAATTTCGCAAAACAATTATCTTCTTTCACCTGAAAGAAGGCAAATTGGAATGGTCTTTCAGGATTATGCTCTTTTCCCTCATTTGAATGCTTGGGAGAATGTTTGTTTTGGCATAACGAAGAAAAAACAATCAATAGATAGAGCAAACTGGCTATTGAGTTTATTAGGGATCTATGAGTATAAAAGTAGGTATCCTCACGAGCTCTCCGGCGGACAGAGTCAGAGAGTTGCATTGGCTCGTGCCCTAGCTCCGGGTACTTCTTTAGTTTTATTGGATGAACCTTTTTGCTCTTTAGATGTTGAAGTGAGAGCTAGGTTGCGGTCCGAACTATCTTCAGTCTTAAGATCATGCTCTGCATCTGCTCTTTTAGTCACTCACGATCCTCATGAGGCTTTAGCAATTTGTGATCGAGTAGTTGTAATTAGAAATGGTGTGATTCAACAATATGCAACTCCTTTAGAGATGGCTTCAAGCCCATCAAATGATTTTATAGGTCAATTTGTTTTGCAAAGAAATATTCTGCCTATTCATTATGGTAACCATACTTATTCTACATGTATTGGCGAATTGAGCATCTCTCCTAATGAAAATATTTCTAGTAACTCAGTATGTATGTTCGATAAAAAATCAATTCATATTGAATTAGATAAAAATGGACTATTTACTGTTATATCAAAAGAATTTCGCATGAATAATTATGTTTATACAGTGATTAATTCTGATCAGAAAATAAGTATAGAGACTGGAATGGATACAGTCTTAAGTATAGGAGATAAATGCAAAGTTAGTTCTATTTCAGGGAAAGAATTTTTTATTTTACCTGAAAAAATTAAATTAAATTTCTAATAAAGTTGTAAATATAATTCAAATACTTTTAAGCAATTGAGATTCATTATCAAGTAAATAAGTTTTAAATTTATTGATACTTTCAACAAAATGATACAAAAAGAGTTAGAGTTAATTTGTGATTTTTAAAAATAATAATAGCTTTTCGTTCATTTACCTTCCTTTTTCGTTATGCAATCAGCTACATCTAAAAAAATAAGTCTCAATTTAGGACCTTCTGGTCGTGCTATTGCACAGCCAATTGATGTTGATCTCCTAGATGCTTTGTATCAACATACTTCCCTTGAAAGGGTTTCAAGTGCACAATATCTATCAATGTCCCTTTGGTTCTTAGAAAGAGAGCTACGTGGCTTTTCTAGTTTTTTTAAAAAAGAGTCATTATCCGAGCAGGAGCATGGATTTAACTTCGCAAAATATATTATCGCTAGGGGTCAAAGTGTTGTATTAGATGAAGTAATTAAACCAATACAAAATTGGAAAACAGTTGAAGAATTAATTACTTTATCTTTTCAAATGGAGGCTGATGTTACAACATCTGTTCAGCAACTTTATTCAATGGCAGAGAGGTCAAATGATTCTCGCACTACTGTATTTTTAGATCCAGTTATAGACGAGCAAATTAAATCTGAAGATGAAATGGCTTATCTGCTTGGAAAGGTTAAATTTTCTAATAACGATCCATCTGCGTTATTTATTATTGATAATGAATTAAAAATAAACTAAGTAAACAATAGATTTTTCAATTTCATATTTGTTGTAGATAGTTTGATCTTTTAGTGATTTCTAATAGAAGCTCATATGATAATTCGTTGCAGTTTCTTTTGAACATACTCTCGGCAATATTTATTATTTTCAATCTATTTTTATTTAAGTTATTAAGTTCCTGCCTTAATCGTGATGATAGAGTCTTGTTTTGACATGTCTTGAGTGAGTAATTGATATTTTTAGATCTACTTTTTATATATTCTATCTCTTTGCTAAGTGATAAAACAAGAGATTCTGAATAAGGTAAAAGATATTGATTCATTATTTTTTATGCAGTTAATGGTGAAGACTCAATGAATTCTGGAGAAAGGCTTAGAGTGGGATCACCTGATGGCGCTTTGAGTAAGTCTGCTGTTCTAAGTCTTGAAATTAATCTTGTAGATGTCACTCTTGTAGATCCAATTAATTCTCCAATTCTTTCATGGGTTAACCTAAATGGTAATTGACACCAATCACCGCATCTTCTGCCTAGTCTATTAACTAGTAACGCAAATAATGCTTGAAGCCTTTGTTCAGCATTCCCTAAATGTCTAATCCTAAGAAGTTGAAGAGTCCACTCATTAACAGCATCATATCCTCCTGCTTCGTCTGATGACTCAGCATCACTTCTAAAGCAAAGGGGTGTTAAGGCCTCTACACATACTCCTTCGCTGCATAGCCTATCTGTTCGTAATTGATCACCTGATTGTAAAAATGCTAGAGTCATCCCTTCGGTTTCTTCACAAGGGCAATAAACACGAGCTATGCCATCTATAACTTCTAAGCAAGAATCTCCTCTTCTTGATGAAGGGTCTATTAGCACAGATTGACCAGTAGCCATCCGTACTGCTGATGTTGGCGTGTCTGAGTATGATCTAAAGCTCATCACGATAATGGAGCTTGATTGGACCTATAACTTACACAATAGATGACGCCTTTTGCAACCGATTCTCAATAGCAACAAGCTCTTGAGATCTTGATGACCCTTTTTACTTGTTTAGGTATAAAAAATCACATCACTTGATTGCTTATGGTTCATTTCTAGACATTGCGTGTGTTGATTGTGACATTCGAGTAGATCGATTGGTATCGATATTTTTAGAAAAAAAAAAGGCCCGCTTAGCGGACCTTTTGAATTCACAAATTAGTGATTAGGTGTTTTGGTATTAATCAACCGTTGGTGATTTTTGCGTTTTCCATATTGTCGAACGCTTTACCTACACGTCTGAAGTCAAATCCCATAGCTCTTAGTGCATGCCAGAGGTGTCCCTGAATGAAGAAGAAACCAAGATAGAAGTGAACATTCGCTAACCAAGCTCTTGCTGTATGAGCACCAGTTGCTAATGAAGCATCAGTGTCAACGAAATAAGGAGCAAAGTCAAACTTCAATTGAAGTACGTCTCCAAAAAATTCAGTTGGATAAACTGTTGTGTTTGTGGAGCTCCAGAAAGCTGCAACAAGAGCACAGTAACCAACTCCAGCTAAAGAGTAAGAAAGAACAGCTTCTGCAGAGAGAAGACCTTTACCTTTGAATTCAGTGTACTCACCGAATTGCTTTGTAATAATGTGGAAAGCTCCACCAATTATTTGGAAGAAGGCAAGGAAAGCATGACCACCCATTACATCTTCCAAGTTAGAAATTTGAAGGAAATCAGCTTGGTGATTCCAAATCATTCCTAGATCAAGGTTATAAGAAACTGTACGAGTAGCACCAAGTGCACTATCCCAAATTCCATGATATTGAGCCCATTCAACGAACTGAATGTTTGCTAAACCTAGAAAAATAAGGTGGTGACCAAGAATAAATGTAAGTTTATCTGGATCATCCCATTCGAAGTCAAACTTTCTAGGACGACTTCCTTCTGGGTAGTTTCCAAGATCTCCGTCATATCTTGTGGAGTGGAGTATTCCACCAGCGCCAAGAACACCAGAGAAGATTAGGTGAAGTACAGCAACAACTGTCATGCCATAAGGCTCAGTTATTACTCCATTTTCAATTCCACCTATTCCAAGAGTTGCAAGGTGAGGCAAGCAAATCAAGTTTTGATTACCCATCGCAACGGATGAGTCGTAACGAGCAAGCTCAAATAGGGTAAACGCACCTGCCCAGAACATCATCAATCCAGCATGGGCAGCATGCGCTGCGATGAATTTTCCTGAGCGGTTTGTTGTCCCTGAATTACCCGCGTACCAGTCATAGGTAACGTTGGGATTCCCGTAGGTCTGCACGAGAAAAAAACAAAGAACAGTAAGAGGATATATTTAGAGCTCTATAAGTTCCATATCCCTTCACATTGCTTATTGAAATTGTAGGTTTTGTACATATTTGGTGATCATCTGCTACTGAATAAGATCTTCGTGTTAAGGGCTTGAGAAATTGTTAAATACGTTAGCTTCACTATGTTTTTTGCTTTTTAAATTCTTAAATGGTCAAATTTACCTTTCCGAATTTGTTATTTTGAAAAAAAAGTTTAGTTAATCTAATGGACACTAAAAATATCCTTCATGAGTTTTTTCCTGATGAAAGGATTTTTTTTTCAAAAAATAAGCAATTAATTGTTTTGATGGGTTCTTTTGCAGATTTTGATAGCTTTGAATACTGTCAACAATTATCTGCACAATCAAAGAAGCTAGCTAAGCACTCAATTGATTTAATTATGATTGGTATCGGGAGTGAAAAGTCCAAAGAATTTTTTTGTAGATTTAACAAAGTTGATATTCAAACTGTAATAGCTGTTAAGAATGCTGATCTTCATGAAAAACTTAAGTTGAATCCTGGTCTTGTTTCACCATTGCCAAAAATTATGAATTTGCTGCTTATGTGTGCTGGTATAAATTCCCAGGGGACAATTAAGGAGGTTTTAAGAGGTTATTTGGGTGATAAAAATGCAGTAAATTTATTTGACCCTAATGATGATATAAAAATTGGGCCTTTTCCTTTATTTAAAGGAAAAATGTTTGAGTTTTTTTCTAAACAAGAAATTTTACGCCCTTTTGAGCTAGCTACTAGACGACTTATGAATATGGTTGAGATCCTTTCGAATTGGAGTATATATGTACCTGACTCGTCATTCTTAACTCAAAGAGGAGCTACAATTTTATTAAATGAAAATGATGAGATCTTGTATGAATTTATTTCTGACAGTCTATTAGGGTACTCAAATAAAATGAGTTCACCATTATCATTCCTTGATGATTTCCTGAATTGACTTGAAGATAATGATTGTAAGTAGATGTTTTGTTTGCGGAAGTTCTAATTTGAGGGCGGATCGTGCATTATCGGGAAGATTAGTATGTACTTCATGTGGCAATCCTTATGGCGTTAGAAAAGCAGGAAGAAAAAATATAAATAATTTCATTCCTTTTCATTTTTTGAGACAATATTGGTTGTTTATTTCAATATTAGTATTTGCATTTATTCTTGTTATTATTTAGTTGATTGCAGGGATGCCTCTCCAATAATCACCTTGTTTAATTACATTAATAGATATATTGAAAAGATCACTTAATATATTCGATCTCATTATTTCAGTTGGGATACCATCATTAACTATTTTACCTTCTTTCATTAAAATAATTCTATTTGTCTTAGCCAGAATTGATTCTAAATCATGAGTGACATATAGTATATTTATAGACTTATTTATTAAATTATTTAGATTCTTATTTAAAATAAAATTTGATTTTATATCTAAATTGCAAAATGGCTCATCAAGTACAATAAAACACGGTTCATAAACAAGTGCCCTAGCAAGTAAACCCCTTCTTTTCTGCCCATCTGATAATGAATGGAATTTATTATTAATTATATTATCTAGTTCCCAATCATTAATCAAATTCTCTATTTTTGTTTTCTCAATTCTTGAAATTAAATTGGAATACCGAGCATTAAATGTACCAGAAAAACCTGAAGCAATTAAATCATATAAGCTAACCTCATTGTTTACCCTCTGCTCCATTTCTTTAAATAGAAAGCCCACTTTTCTTCTTAAATCCCAAATATTTATATTCTCTTTGTTAAATAATTTCAATGAGCTATGGCTTGAATTGATTGGATATATTGATCTATTTAATAGCTTTAAAAAAGTTGATTTCCCCGATCCATTTGGGCCTAATATTGCTGTATTTTCTCCATAATTGAGATTTATGTTGATATTGGATAGGATTTTTTTTTGCTCAACACAGACATCTATATTTTTGAAATTAGCCCAACATTTTAAATCTTTTTTATAATCAATTCTCATTTGTATTTAAATATTATGAGATTGTTAGTTTGAAAAATTATATTAATAATAGAATAAAACTTATTGGGAATAATAGCCTAGTCAAAAGCTTAATTAGTATCTTTCTATTGTTTTTTATTGCCATATCTGGATTCTCTGGTGGATATTGCATACCCCTATCATTATGTACTGAGTTGGTTAATGAACAAGTTGGATGCAAATCCCATGGTTTTTCTTTGATCAACGCATTTTGTAACCAATCCCAATAGTATTGAACCATTTTGTCTTCTCCCAATAATTTAACATTATCCTTTTGTATATAACCCATTTGCTCATTAAATGTTTGTGTCTTTAAGACTAGATAATCTTCTGAGAATATTTTATAAAAGGTTCTTTGTTGTAGATTACTAAATAATACTAGGTTCGTGAATAATTTATTTTTTAGGAATTTCCTATAATGTCTAACTATTACTCTTGCTTTATTATTTCCTATTGGAATATGATCAAGAACTTGAATATATCTAGTGCTTTCTGGTGAGCCTTTATATATAAATATTCTTCCAGGTGGAACAAATTTTATTCTGATAAATTCTTCTTGACCATTTGTCTTATATGAATAGATGCTTTCTATTTGTCTATGATCTCTTTTTATTTTTTGATTGAAACTAGTTATTGTTTCTCTGTTGACGTTCTTGTCTGGGATGGTATCTCCATGCATCCAAAATACATGTAATATATCAAGGTGATTTTCAATTATTCTTGCCCAGTCTGCTTTGAAATCTACATATACTTCTTCATATTCATATTCTAGAGATGGGAATCCATATGAATCAGGAAGTAAGCTATTTATTGAAGATTTTATCTCAAAGTCTTCAATATTTGCAAGAGGTTTACCAGTATAATAAATATATATATAACCTTCTTTTTCTATACAAGGATATTGGAGAAGTTTTATGCTTTTTGCGTAATTATCGTAATTAGAATCTATTATATGCTGACAAGTTATTCTATCTAAATTTGTGCAACTACCTTGAGATGAGAATCTTGCACCATGATAAGGGCAAACAAGTTGTCCATTTATAACTTCTCCTCCTAAAAACGAAGCACCTCTATGAGGGCATACATCTTTTACGCATCGAACAATACCTTCTCTGTCGCGATATAAAACAATTGGCTCATTGTATATTGTGAAGTGATTTAATTTACTTTCTTTTATTGATTCACTACTTGAAACTGAATACCAACCTAGAAGTCCATTTGTTAGTTGATTGGTTGGCTTGGGAGCTGTATTTTCTAATTCTTTTAAATTATTTTTTTCATTAAAGTTAGTTCTTATGAGGTCGTTACTCTCATATTCAAATGATTTATTATTTTGGTCTTTTTCTTCTTTCATGTCAGAGCCGATCTTTTAGTGAGATGAGATCCGTCTCATTAAAAGATTATTCTCCTTTTATAGATTAAGACTAAAAAAAAATAGCACCTAAAGCCTTCGAGTATCGATTAAATTTACATAAAAAAACTTCAAACTTACCTAGCTGTTCAAACCAATACATTAAAGAATTTATTAACTCTTAGAAATCTTTTGATTAAAAGGTTTTTGGGGTAACCTCTATGCTGGAAACGAATTCCGATGCTTCCTCAATATCATTACAGAATTTGCATGTACCAAGGTAACAGCCTAGGTATCTCATGAAAGAGGTTTTTCCTCCAGTTAGTTGATATTCATGAATTGTTCCTCCCTGTGGGGTGGCTTTTACTAGTTGAGGTAATGAGGACATTTAAAATTTCTTTTTTCTTAATTTGCTTTCAATATCTTTCCCTTGCAATAGGTAAATTTACTAATATAAGCCTTGAGTTGGAAATCTTTGCTTTTATTTTATGTTCTAAAAGATTCCCAAGTGCTAATCAATCTGCGTAGCCATCGTCATCTTCTGAGTTGATTATTCTAGGGGTGTTTTTCATATGCTCATCCCAAGGATGAACATATGAATCTTTATCAGAGTAGACCTCGCTTTTTAATTCTTCTATCAATGTTTCGAACTGTTGGATGATTCTTTTTAAATTGTCTTTTTTCATTTATATAGATTTTGATGAAAGAGTTGAATTCATTTTATTATAATAAAGATTCTCAATAATTTATTATTGCTTATTTTCAATATCTTTTTTACTTGAAAAGTGAAAATAATAATTCTATCAAAACCTTCTTTTCTTAAAATTTATAACTCTCATATTTATTCTTAAAACTAAGACTAGTCAATAATATATTTAATTGAATTCATAATAGACAAAACTTTAATTTAATATGTTAAATGTCTGGATCTTTTTTTGCAGTTAAAAGCTTTTTTGGAATTTCTTACTTAAATCTCTTGAATTCGTTTTAACACTCTTAACTTTCTCTAGTGTTTTATTTCAGTTATGGTTTTAATCTTTTTTTAATGTGAGAAATTAATTTAATAAAAATCTTATGACTATTTAGTTATATCGAATATAAAAATTTTTTGTCATGTGTAGTTGTTTGAGTAATTTAAGCTTTTTCAAGTCAGTTTAATACATGAAAAAAGCCCATAAGGGCTTAGTTCTTATTTTATGGCGGGGGGAAGATTTGAACTTCCGACCTTCGGGTTATGAGCCCGACGAGCTACCAGACTGCTCTACCCCGCGATGTTCAATAAGCATACATCTTTTTGCGACGATAATGTCTAGTTTGTTTTAGTTATGGGACCTTTAGTTTTCCTTCAACTTCTAGATAGATTCCTGGCTTTTTCTGGAGCATGATTTCATCAAGTTCTTCTAATGCAGATGGAGTGATCCATTCAAGCTGGCGAAGAAGGTGTATGGCTACGGCATGTTTAGCTCTTTTTGATCCGTCTTCAACCTTTATTGAGAGTCCCATGCCTTCTCCCAGAAGACCAATACATTGAATACCTTCACTTCCTCCTTTGCTAATGATTTGGTTATGACCCCTTTTTATTAATTCTGAATCAAAGCATCCTTCTCCAGCGACAAGATCTGGATGACCTGTCATCGCACGAGTTATTTTTTCAAATTCTGGATTGTCTGATCTTGATAAATGTGCGTATAAAATAGCCATTTGAGATAATCTCAAAAGTAAAGTTGGAGCACCACAGTCATCTCTTTCTGCAATTAATTCTTCGGCTGGTATTTTTAATAACTCTGCAACTCTTCTAAAAATTTCTTTCTGAAGTGGATGATGTCCCATTAAATAGCTATCTAGATCCCAGTTCATTTTTTTACAAGTTGCTAAAAATGCTGAATGTTTTCCTGAACAATTATGTTGAAGTTTGCTTTCCCTATCTTGAGGAATGGGGCACTTGAGTTCTTTTATATCTATTTCTGCATTCCATAGGAGCTTAAAAGCTGTTCTGGCTTGATCTGCTGAACCACAGTGGGACCCACATGCAAGAGCTATCGATTTATTGTCTAAATTGTATTTTTCTGAAGTACCACTAGTAACGAATGGCAATGCTTGGAAAGGCTTTAAAGCTGACCTTATGAAAGTTTCATATTCACTTGAGCCTGCTTTCATTAATGTTCTCCCTTTCGTATTACAGATAGAAGCGTGGGCTCTATGAATTGATTCAACACTTGAACCTCTTTTAACTAGAATCTTCAGAGCATTTGTATTTGTTTTTGAATACTCAGTTTGTATATTCATTAATCAGTTTATTAGTAAAATTATAATTAACAATGAAACAAATATAACAGCAGTTAATTTAATAATAACGATTTTTAGGTGGTCTAAAATAGGTTTTACCTGGTATTGAGCTATTAGTAAATCTTTTGCTCTCCAATCAACTGGCTTTTCCCAAACCTGGCCATCATACCAACCAGTTTCTTCGTACTCAATATTTTCAGAATTAAGACGTTTATATATATATATCCAGCTTAGCCATTGCCTTGATAGTAATAACATAGGAAAAAAAAGTGATGCTGCTAAGCTTATAAGGGTAAGGAATAAAATATTATTTTTTAGGTAATTACTACCGTAAGATATTAATAGACTAACTGGAATAGTAATAACCCAACTATATGCTAACTTTGTATAAAAAATATTCTTTTCTAGTAAAGGCCAGGAGATTACCCATGAATCTCTAATGTTATTAAATTCATTTAATGGCCTTTGATTTAAAGGAACAGGGCATATAGAATTATTCATTTTTTAATTCTATCAATTTGTTATCACTAAAATTATGGATAATTCCATTGCTCCAAAATGATTCTAAATCATAGAATTTTCTTTCACTAGGCTGTAAAACGTTAATTATCAGATCACCATAATCTAACAAAACCCATTTTGCTTCATTAATTCCTTCCTTTCTTAGAGGTGAAATATCTGCTTCTTCTTTTAATGTCTTTTCCACGTTATTAATTATTGCTCTAACTTGAACATCAGAAAGTCCCTCTGTTATTAATATCCAATCAGTTAGACTTGTTACTTCATCAACTTTTAAAAGTTTTATATTTCCGGCTTTTATATCATCGCAAGCAACTGCAGCTAATTCAACTAGAAAACTACTATCCATAAACATTCTCACTAGTAATAGATTGGTTAGAACCTTCTTGAGAGGCCATTTCTGCACGTGCTCTTTCAGCGCTTTTCCTTAAGGCTTCTAATCTATCTTCATAAAATGTTCGCTTTTTTTTCTTTCTAGATTTTTCTACTAAGTCTTTTAATGCACCCCCAAGACTTTTATAGGCATTTGGAACGCTATATCCAAATCTACAAGCTAGATCTATAGCCCTCTCATCAGCTGATATGGCATCTTGTAAGCGTTTCTCTGAATTATTTTTTAAATACAATCTATAACCTGCAAAACCTGACAATCCAAGTGCCATTAAAAGTAGCAATCCATCTTGAACCCATAGTTCTCCTATAGCACCTCCCAAACCTATTGCAAGAGCAGCCATTTCCCATCCGTCTCTAGGGATCGTGTCATTTTGAATGCGTCCCACCTCATGCCAAAACAATAGATTTCTATGATCTTGAGCTAAGTAATCCCATTGCTCAAGGTCAACTTGAATCTCAACTTCATCTCGCCCTATCTCTTCGAGCGTGATTAAAGGTGGATCTATTGCTGCTGCGGCTTCAATAAATACCCAGCTTTGGTTTTCTGGTGGCAGCAGCCCTTTAAGGCGCTGTAGTTCGCTCATACTTTTTGTTTATTATTCTGAGGTTAGCTAAACTTTAATAGTAGTTTGCCGATCTAGACAGTAGATGATAAACAGATACCTAGAATGCTGACATAAATGAAGTTTACAAGAAATTCTGATGCCACGGCGTAAAGATATAAGTCGGATTTTGATACTAGGGTCTGGACCAATTGTTATTGGTCAGGCTTGTGAGTTCGATTATTCCGGTACCCAGGCATGTAAAGCACTAAGAAGAGAAGGTTTTGAAGTCGTTTTAGTTAACTCTAATCCAGCTTCAATAATGACTGATCCTGAAACTGCTAACAGGACCTACGTTGAACCACTTACTGCTCATGTTGTTAAGCAAATTATTGAAAAAGAAAGACCTGATGCTCTTTTACCCACAATGGGAGGGCAAACTGCTTTAAACATTTCAGTAGAACTAGCAGAATCTGGGATTTTAGATAAACACAATATCGAATTAATTGGTGCAGATCTTAAAGCAATTAAAAAAGCTGAGGATAGAAATTTATTTAAAATAGCTATGAACAATATTGGTGTCGAAGTATGTCCATCTGGTATTGCTTCGAATCTTCAAGAAGCTGAGATAGTAGGAAATAAAATATCTTCATTCCCCAAAATTATTCGTCCTGCTTTTACTTTAGGAGGAAGTGGAGGGGGTATAGCTTATAACCAGGAAGAATTCTTAGAATTATGTAAAACAGGATTAGATGCTAGTCCTGTTTCTCAAATACTGATAGAAAAATCCCTCTTAGGGTGGAAAGAATTTGAGTTGGAAGTTATGAGAGATTTATCAGATAATGTCGTAATTATATGCAGTATTGAGAATGTTGACCCTATGGGAGTTCATACTGGTGATTCTATTACAGTAGCTCCTGCGCAAACATTAACTGATAGAGAGTATCAGCGATTACGAGATTATTCAATATCTATAATCAGAGAAATTGGTGTGGCAACTGGTGGAAGTAATATTCAATTTGCGATTAATCCAGTTAACGGAGATATTATTGTAATAGAGATGAATCCACGTGTTAGCAGATCATCTGCCTTGGCAAGTAAGGCTACTGGTTTTCCAATAGCAAAAATTGCTGCTCTTTTGGCCGTTGGTTATCGATTAGATGAAATAATTAATGATATTACTGGTAAAACCCCTGCATGTTTTGAACCTTCAATTGATTATGTAGTTACCAAAATCCCTCGCTTTGCTTTTGAAAAGTTTTCTGGCAGTTCTCCAATACTTACTACTTCTATGAAGTCTGTAGGAGAGGCAATGGCAATAGGAAGATGTTTTGAAGAATCTTTTCAAAAAGCAATAAGATCTTTAGAAACAGGACTCGGTGGTTGGGGTTGTGATCGAGTTGATGAAAATATTTCTACTATCGAATTAGAAAGACTACTAAGGACTCCTTCTCCTGAAAGAATAATGTATGTTCGTCTGGCAATGAAGAATGGTCGTAGTGATGGTGATATATACTCTTTTTCTAAAATAGATCCTTGGTTTTTATCAAAGTTGAGGAATATCGTAGATGCAGAGTATGAATTACTTAAGTATGAAAATATTAGTCAATTAAGTCCAGGTTTCCTTCTCAAGCTAAAACAACTGGGCTTTTCTGATCGTCAGATTGCTTTTGCATTAGATTCAGATGAATTAACAGTTAGATCTAGAAGAGCTTCCCTAAAAGTATTACCTGTTTTTAAAACAGTTGACACATGTGCTTCTGAATTTTCCTCCAATACTCCATATCATTATTCTACATATGAAAGACTTGCCTATAGGATTGATATCGAAGGAAATATTATTAAAAATATTAATCATAATGAAATTAAAAATGATAATAAAAATAAAATTTTAATTCTAGGTGGAGGTCCAAACCGTATTGGGCAAGGTATTGAATTTGATTATTGTTGTTGTCATGCTTCTTATCAAGCTCAAGAGGAAGACTTTGCAACAATAATGATAAATA
Source organism: Prochlorococcus sp. AG-363-B05 (assembly GCA_003278445.1). Taxonomy (GTDB): domain Bacteria; phylum Cyanobacteriota; class Cyanobacteriia; order PCC-6307; family Cyanobiaceae; genus Prochlorococcus_B. The sequence goes on along the minus strand of QCFD01000002.1, from coordinate 13,339 downwards.
GTAACCCCGAAACGGTTTCTACTGATTATGACACAAGCGACATACTTTATTTTGAACCTCTAACTCTAGAAGATGTTCTAAATGTTATTGAATTTGAGGAACCTTATGGAATAGTAGTTCAATTTGGAGGGCAAACTCCTTTAAAACTCTCTTTACCAATAGTCAATTGGTTAGAGAAATCGGAAAACTCAAAATTACTAACAAAAGTTTTAGGTACATCCCCTAGATCTATTGATTTAGCTGAAGATAGAGAGCAATTTGACAAGGTTTTGAGAAAATTGGACATTAGGCAACCCAAAAATGGCCTTGCTAGAACTTTTGAAGAATCATTGGCTGTAGCTAATAAAGTTGGCTATCCATTGGTTGTTAGGCCTTCATATGTTCTCGGTGGGAGAGCTATGGAAATTGTTTATGAGCAAGATGAATTGGAAAGATACATAAAGGAAGCTGTAAACGTTGAGCCAGATCATCCAATTCTTATAGATCAATATTTAGAGAATGCAATTGAGGTTGATGTTGATGCTTTGTGTGATGTAAGCAAAAATGTTGTGATTGGAGGATTGATGGAGCATATAGAGCCGGCGGGAATTCATTCTGGCGATTCAGCATGTTGCCTTCCTTCTATAACGCTATCTAAAGAATCAATTAAAACAATTAAGCACTGGACAAAATCTTTGGCTACTGAATTAGATGTGGTTGGTCTAATTAATCTTCAATTTGCTGTCAAGAGAGATTTTGAGGGCATTGAGACTGTATATATTATTGAGGCCAATCCAAGGGCATCAAGAACCGTTCCTTTCGTTTCTAAAGCCACTGGAGTCCCTCTTGCGAAAATTGCAACACAGTTACTTTTAAGTAAAACATTAAAAGATATTGGATTAAATCAAGAACCAATCCCACCACTTCAAGCAATAAAAGAGGCTGTTATGCCTTTTAGACGTTTTCCTGGCTCAGACAGTGTTTTAGGACCAGAAATGCGTTCTACTGGTGAGGTGATGGGATCTGCAAAAACTTTTGGTATGGCCTATGCAAAATCTGAACTCGCAGCCGGTGAGGGATTGCCTACTTCTGGTTTTGTTTTCTTATCTACTAATGATCGAGATAAACCTGCATTGATTCCGGTGGCAAAGAAATTAATTGAACTAGGTTTTTCAGTTTTAGCAACATCCGGCACTTCCAAGTATCTCGAAAAATTTGATTTAAATGTAGAAAGGGTTCTCAAAGTACACGAAGGAAGACCAAATATTGAGGATATGATTAGATCTGGAAAGGTTCAGTTGGTAATAAATACACCAATTGGACGTCAAGCGATTTATGATGATAAATATCTTAGAAAAGCCGCTCTTGACTACTCTGTACCTACTTTGACAACCTTAAAGGGTGCTAGTGCTGCGGTAAAAGGTATAGAGGCATTGCAGAATCAAATTCTATCTGTTTCAGCTTTACAAGATATTCATTCCTAAACATTTTTTTTGCTAATTATCTAGTTCATTATCTTTCATATTTTTAATATAACTAATATTAATTTTGTAAATTTTATTTCTCTAAAATATTAAATATAAATTTGAATAATTATTTTTTAGCCCTTTTTTTATTCGTTTTAAGCAAAGCTCTATTACTACCTGATTAAAAATTCACCTTTTTTTCAAATAAAGACATACAATTATGTTCTTGCTTGATAATTAGGGATGACCGCTACAGCTTCTTCACCAAAACTAAGAGTTGATACACGCGGAACAAATGAGTTGCCGCCTCATTTAGATGAAAACCTTTTAACCCCTCGTTTTTACGTAACTGAATTTAAAAAAGCAGCTAAGACAGAATTAACTGATGCTCGAGAAGAGTTTGAAGCAATGCTCTCAGAAATGAAAGCGGATTATAACTGTACTCATTTTGATAGGAAGGCAAGTCTAGATCGATTACAAGAATTGCCCCAGAAGGCTAAAGAGACTTATGAGAGTTATTTAGTTAGATCAGTTATCTCTGAGTTTTCTGGATTCCTACTCTTCAAGGAGATTTCAAATCGTTTAAAAAAAGAAGGAAACAGGGATCTTGGCAAACTATTTCAGTTTTTAGCTAGAGATGAAGCTAGACATGCAGGCTTTCTTAGCAGAGCATTAGTTGCAGAGGGTATTGAAGTTGATCTCCCTCATTTAGGTGGGAAAAGAGCAGCGACTTGGTTCCCAATTAGCTGGGTAATTTATTCTGTTTATCTTTCAGAAAAAATTGGGTATTGGCGATATATCTTGATGGATAGGCACCTTAAGGCTAATCCAGATCAGGCTTTTGCTCCTCTTTTTGATTTCTTTGAGCCATGGTGTCAAGACGAGAACAGACATGGTGATTGTTTTACAGTAATGATGAGATGTTGGCCAGGAATTACCAAAGGACTTAGAGGTAAGCTATTAAGTCGTTTCTTCCTGTGGAGTGTTTTCCTTACTCATACTTTGACAGTTTGCGAAAGAGGTGAGTTTTATGAATTGCTTGGTATTGATCCAAAGGAATTTGATGAGGAAGTGATAAAAAGAACAAACCACACATCTAAAAATGCCTTCCCTTGGGTTTTTAATCTTGATGACAATAAGTTTTGGGATTTGAGAAACAAAATTATCGAATCATTTAGAGCTTTTGTTGGTGCTAAAGGTTTAACAAAACCAGTTAAATTTGTGAAATTCGCTACTTTGATATTTAAGCAATTTGCACTCCCAATGGAGAAGACAAATGCATTGAGATATGATAAAAACGTGAATTTTACAGGTCAGGATATTTTAAATTTTTGGACAGATAAATAAGACTATTTAGAAAAATTAAATATCAAATGGATTACCGGCTTGTGTGTCCAATCCTTTGAAATATTTTCCAAATTGAGCGTTATAGACTTCGTCTTCATCTTGAGTCTCGCATTCCAATGGCCCAATAGCTTTTGAAACGCATAACAAACCGTATCCCTTATCCCTCATCTCTTTGGATAGACCAATACAAGCTTGTTGATCAATTTCTCCTGAAATTATCTTAACTGCACATTCTGAACAACAGCCATTTCTGCAAGAGAATGGCAATGTGTCTCCGATAATTTGTCCATTTTCATCTTTTGATTCAAAATTTCTCAATATGTACTCACCTTCAGGTACATCAAAGGTATATGTTTTTCCCTCCTGTTTGTGATGAATAGTTATTTGGTGAATTGGTTTCATTGAATATCTATTTCGGCGGTGTTATGTCTCTTCTTTCTGGCGGTTCAGGTGGCTGACTTGCATATTGCCAAAGCTCTTCAATATCTAATGTTTTAGTTAACCTTTCTCCGCCAAATCGAAGTTTTAACCAAGCAATCGTTGTTGAATCTTCCGCTACAACAGCTTCATAACCTTCTTCTTCAGTGATATTGAATTTGTTAACTAATGAAGAATTTAAGAACCACATAGGATATTCTTCACCTTTGCGAGACCTTCTTTCATGAAAGGATTCTCTTAATTGTCCATTACCCTGTAATTGGCCTTCTGGGGCAAGAAGAATATTCAGGGTTTTGGTCTCCGACATTATTTAAGAATCTAAAATGGTCTTGATCTTAGGCATGATATTTCCTAGGACCTTAATCATACAACTTTAGTAAAAGGAATAACATAGACTCAAATAGTTTGATAGATCTTCACAAGATTTTCTTATTATCTGTAAGTAATCTTTCTAATTATTTAAAAGGGGTATATATATAAAGCTTTTCTTAATTGATAATTATTTATTTAAGCCTCTTTTTTTGGTGCTTCAGCCTTTGCTTTAAGAGCCTCAGCTTCAGCTGCTTTCTTTGCTTCTTCAAAATCAATTCTGTTTTGTAGTTGCCCTGAAGCTCTCATCCAATCATTAACACTAGCTTCCTTGCCAGCGGCTTCACATTCCTCTTGATACTTCAAGAATGGATACCAATGATGAGTTGCATTCTTGGAATCTGTAAGATTAGTCAATTTCTTAAGTATTTAATTAATTAATTATCGCATCATATTTTCTTCTTTTGGTACCATATTAATTTTTTATAGTAATACTTCAAACCTTTGTTGGACTTATTACTCTTAGTTCGTTTTAAATGAAGATCTGATTTTGATGAAACTAGCTTTTATTGGCCTTGGCGCTATTGGGAAGCCCATGTCTGAGCGTCTCATTAAAAATGGCTATGATTTGAATTTATATCAGAGAACCAAACAAAATAAGGACGATAAAAGAAAATATTTTGTTGATCCTATAGAAGCTGTTAGTGACTGCGATGGCCTTTTGATTTGTGTTACTGATGATAATGCTGTTGATTCTGTTCTGTTTGGTGAAAACGGGGTATCAGAATCATTAAAGACTAACTCTTTTGTGATTGATTTCTCTACAATAAGTCCTAATAAATCTATTTCGATCCACAAAGAATTAAGTAAGAAAAATATTTTATATGTTGACTGTCCAGTCTCTGGGGGAACAGAAGGAGCTCATAAAGGTGCACTTTCTTTGTTTATTGGTGCAAGTAAAAAAGAGTGTCTATCTTTTGAACATATATTTGAAGTCCTTGGTAAATCAATTAATTACTTTAATGGAGTAGGAAAAGGTCAACAAGTCAAAGCTCTTAATCAGATATTAGTTGCAGGAACATATGCAGCTGTAGCCGAGGCAATCGAATTAGGAAAATCGCTTGAATTGCCGATGGATGACGTGGTTTCTGCTTTAAAAGTTGGAGCAGCGAATTCATGGCCATTAGAAAATAGATCAAAAGCAATGTTGATTGATAAACATCCATTAGGTTTTAAATTAGAGTTGCATCATAAAGATTTATCTATTGCCATTGATCTAGCTAAATCTATAAATATTGATTTACCAATTGCATCTAGAGTAAAAGAAATCGAGCAAGGATTAATGCAACTTGGTTTAGGTGAATTAGATGTTTCTGTACTGCATAGATACATCTCAAACAACAGAATATATCACTAGAATTATTTTAATAATTGCTATTTGATAACTTATCTTATTTACATATGCAAAGAAGTATATTATATTAATGTTTGATATTTAATTATTAGATCTATTTTATGAAGTTGGAGAAGCAGCATGCAAAACTTATAAAGTTGCAAACTAAAGCTGAGTCTTGTATATCTCGTGACGAGGCCCAGAAGATTATTCGTAAGGCTGAGAAAGCTCAATTAAAGATTTCAGGATAGTTTATTATTTATTTAAGTCATTAAATAGTATTCCTTCATGTTTTTTGAATTTAACACTCCAAAGGTTTGAACATATTGATTTTAATGACTCTATTAAAGTATCTGTATCTCCAGTATTAATCCAATTTGATTTGATTACAGGAATATTTTTGTGCATACTTTCAAAACTAATTTCAGCTAGTAATAAACCTGCTTTATCGTTTGATATTTTTAGACTCCCTTCAGTAGTTCTTTGAAATAACCTTAGTAATAAATCAAGTATTATCTTTTCGGCTTCTTTTTTAGATGATTGACTTAAAATATCTACTCCAGCACTAGTTTTTCCTCCAAGAGGCATTAATCTTTTATTATTTTGCTCTGCAAGAGCTATAGCTATTACATATTTTTGTTCTTCCATTTGGTTTTAACAACCTATAGATCTTTCTTTACGTAGATTTTATCTGCTATGTAGGCAAAAATGTTTTATCTTAATGTTGAAGCATTTGAAAATTAATTGCACAATAACCCTAGTGACTTGATCGTTGTAGATCAGCTGACTAAATATTATCGAGTTGCAAACAAACAGCCAGGTTTTAAGGGTACTCTTAAGCATTTTTTCGATCGAAAGACTTATGACGTCCCTGCCGTAACTGATATAAGTTTTAAAATCTCACCGGGAGAAGTAGTCGGATTCCTTGGGGCTAATGGAGCTGGTAAAACCACATTATTAAAAATGATGTGTGGTCTTATTCATCCATCGACAGGATTAGTTGATGTTGGTGGTTTCTCTCCTCAAAGAAGGCAAACGGCTTTTCTAAAGGAGATAACTTTGGTTATGGGGCAAAAGCAGCAATTGATCTGGGACCTTCCTCCTATGGATTCTTTATACGTAAACGCTGCTGTATATGGTTTGTCTGACCACGAAGCAAAAGTAAGAATCAATGAATTAGCAGATATGTTGGAGCTTGGAGAAGAACTTACAAGACCTGTCAGAAAGTTGTCGTTAGGACAAAGAATGAAATCTGAGATTCTTGCTGCTTTATTGCATAAGCCATCTGTCCTTTTTCTAGATGAACCTACTCTTGGTCTAGATGTAAATGCTCAAGCTAGAGTTCGTAGTTTTTTATCCGAATACAATAAAAGAACTGGTGCGACAATTTTGCTTACCAGTCATTACATGGCTGATATCACTGCTTTATGTCCAAGAGTAATTTGTATTCATAAAGGAAATCTTTTTTATGATGGTGATCTTGATTCACTTGCTAATTCGTTATCACCATCAAGAGAGGTAAAAGTTGAATTAAAAAATCCATGTTCAATAGACCAATTTAAAAAATATGGTGAGATTCAAGATTTGAATGATCGTTTTGTCTGCTTGTTAGTTTCTAGGGGTAAACTGACAGAAGTAGTTAGTAATCTATTAACTGATTTTGATATTCTAGATTTAGAGATTAGTGATCCTCCTATTGATCAATTAATAGGAGAATTATTTATGAAGGGGGAAGTTAATTGAGAATATTTGGATTGTCTTACAAAGTTATTAAGACTTTACTTACAACACAATATGCATACATGTTGGAATATCGCATTGAAATAGCTTTGTGGGCTCTTTCTGGAGTACTACCATTTATTATGTTTTCTCTGTGGAGTCAAAATGATGTTGGTAATACATTTGGTCTAAATGATATTGGTTTGGCAAGATATTTTTTAAGTGCTTTTATAGTGAGGCAATTTTCCGTTGTTTGGGTCGTTTTCTCTTTTGAGGAAGACTCTCTTTCTGGTCGATTATCTCCGTATTTGCTTCAGCCTCTTCACCCTCTTTTGAGATATGTTGCTGCTCACTTGGCAGAGCAGGCAACAAGACTTCCTTTCGCAGCAGCTATAGCAGTAACCTTTTTCATCCTAAATCCATCATCTTTTTGGCTTCCTTCATTACCTCAATTTTTTTTAGCGTACTTATCAACTCATTTAGCCTTTTCTATAGCTTTCCTTCTTCAAAGTTTAGTTGCTGCTCTTTGCTTTTGGACTGAAAAATCAAGTGCTCTTGAGAGATTAATATTCGTTCCTTATTTATTCCTTTCTGGTTTGTTAGTACCTTTATCAGCCTTTCCTTCTAGTGTCCTAAAAGTTGCAATGCTAACACCATTTCCTTATCTAATTAATTTTCCAGCAAAAATATTATCAGGTATGTCAGTTGATATCTTGAATGGTTTCATAGCCCAAATTTTGTGGATGTTAATTCTCATCCCCTCAGTAAATATTCTTTGGAAACTTGGTGTCAAAAGATATACAGCTATGGGTGCCTAAAATGAATCGTTATTTTAAAACAATTAGATTATTTTGGTCTACAGCATTTGCTTCACAACTTGAATATCAATTAAATTTTTTAATTGAGTTATTAGCTATGTTAGGAACTCTTTTAGGAAGTGTGTTTATACTATCCCTTTTTTATACTGAAGGAAGGCAATTAGGAGATTGGTCTTGGGAGTCTGCTTTAGTTATTCAAGGTGTTTATACTTTTCTAGATGGTTTAACGAATGCCCTCTTAAGACCAAATTTAACAGAAATAGTTAATTATGTTAGAGAGGGTACTCTTGATTATGTTTTATTAAAACCTATTGATAGTCAATTTTGGTTATCAGTTAAAAAATTTTCTTTTGCAGGATTACCTGAAATTATTTTGGGACTTTCCATTGTTTTTTGGGCGGCCATTCAATCAGGATCTTCTTTCTCAATTTACTCATTATCTTTATTCATTATTTCCTTATTGATTGGTTTTGTTATTCTTTATTCCGTTTGGTTCTTAATTGCTGCATCTAGTATTTGGTTTGTTAAGACATGGAATGCAACAGAAGTTCTTAGGGCTTTGTTAGCTGCAGGCAGATATCCAATTTCAGCTTATCCTGTTACCTTGAGGTTTATATTTACTTTGGTTTTACCTGTAGCCTTTTTAACAACTTTTCCTGCTGAGGCGATTCTAGGAGAGTTGAAAATTACTATATTATTTTTTGGCCTGATGTTATGTGGTTTATTTTTTTTTCTTAGTAGATTTTTCTGGAAATTTGCACTTAAACATTATACTTCTGCCTCAAGTTGATTATATAGATAATTTGTTTAATTTTTACTGTTGACTAAATGTCTAAAATAATAGATTTATTGTCCAACACCAAAAAATGCATTGAATATAAATAACAAACTGAAAATTGAGAGGAATGAAATTCCAAACCAACAAATTGTTTTAAGCACAAAGCCATAACGGAATTGACTTTTAACTAAAGAGCTATTCATTGTATCCATAGCCATCCAGGCAAACAAAGGAGCTGTAAGGAAACTTCCTGTCATTGCAGCGAAGACATAGTCTTTAACTCCAATTCCTCCTGACTTGGCAATAAGAAGTGCACAAAGTGAGGCAAATACATGAAATATGATCCATTTCTTTAGACGTTTTTGTTCTGTCAGGCTAGAGTTATTACCTTTATCTAAGCCAGCTAAAAGACCGTGAGTTGATGAGATGCTCCTTGGATAGGCGTCTAGGCATGTCAGCGTGGTACTGAACATTGCGGCAAAAGCTGCAGGAACAATTATCCACTTTGCCCATCCACCAATTGATTCTGTATACAAGCGGATTAAATTCTGAGCAAAACTAACACCTGAGCCTGTAATCATTTCATCGCCAGAGCCATACATTGTGTATGCTCCAAGAATTAGAAAGAAAATAGCAGTTATAACTGTAATAAAATATCCTAGATTGAAATCAAATTCTGCTTCTTTCAAGGTAGCAGTATGTTTTGTATCTTTAGCTCTTGAAAACATCCATAGTGATGGCCATATACAAAGCTCTACTGGACCAGGCATCCAACCCATCAGTGGGATTAAAAAACCAAGGTTTGAGAGGGTCCACGGAGATGGACTGCTATTTAAGAATGAAATATTTATATCACCAGCAGGGCCTTTTATGAGTAAAGATATAACAGCAAAAAATGTTAATAATGTAAGCAAAAATACAAGAATTTTAGATATCTTATCAAGGGCTTTATATTGGCCTATAAATAATATTAATGAACAGACTATTAATATAAATATAGCTAAATCTAAGGCAGGAAAGGAAGAAAAAATTACTATATTTTTCAAAAGAAGTCCCGTAACAAAGCTAACGGCAGAAATAGTAAATGTACCTGTTATTAATCCAACTATTAAATATATTGGTAAATAAAATTTATTACGTTTTTGAAATCCCTCTAAAAGTGATAACCCTGTGACAGCTGTAAATCTTGTACCGACAAGCAAAAATGGATATTTGACAAGATTTGTTAATAAAATAAGTCCAATAAGAGAAAATCCAAATTTAGCTCCTGCGGTAGTAGAGGACATTAGATGTGAACCACCGATGCATGCAGCAGCTAAAAGTATTCCAGGGCCAAGACTTTTTCTGTAACCAATGGATTTACTTGAGACTATTTTTTCCATATGTTTGATAAGTTGTTTTTATTTTTACAATAAAAATATTTTTTTCAATTTATGTACATAAAGATTATTATTTTATGTTTAGATATCATTTTATTAAATTAGCAATTTCCATCTTTTATTTATTTCCTATAGTCTATAGACTTTAATTAATGACTAAATCTGTTAATCTATATTTGGCATCAGGTGTAAGTAATGGAATAGCTTTTTGGGTGGTTAATTTTACAGAGGAGCAGAATATTTTTAATTCTCTTAGTGCTGAATTACTTGAGTGCTATAGAAAGGAATTATTTGGTCTTGAAGGTGCAACTGAAGTGAAGTCAGCAATTAATACAACATTAGATATTCTATCTCTTGATTCAAAATTTGATCGATATAAACTAGATAATTATAATACAGGTTATTCTTCCGAGATTCCCATTGATATTATTGAAGATATTTTTGATCTATGGGCATATAATTATAATAATGAAATTCTATGGAAAAAATATTTAGGCTTATTGAAATTTAGGAAAAAAATAAAAATAAGCAATAATTATATTAATATTGGCCTGAAAGGAGATACTTATGAATTTTCTATCAAATTAGATGAATTATTAAGCTTAAGAAAAGGAGATTCTATGTCTAGGATTTATAGTCAAGATGACTTAATGTGGTAAATAATATTTATGTTCTAGATTTATAATATAAATCTCTATCCTTAGGAGCTGCATTTATATTCTCCCAAGGGAAAACAATCCATTCATTATCTTTAATATATTTATAGGAATTCCACCAGGAAGGTTTTTTTTTGCTAACCCATACATGTGCTTCTGAACCTTTTATATGTTTTATTTTCTCAAGTGTATGGCCAGTATCGTAAATATCATCAACTATGAGAGAATTTGTTTTAGGCTCATCTAATAAAGGTAGTCCCAAAGAATGACTTAGTGCGACTGCAAGGCAAAGACCACCTCTAGGGAATCCATATACTCCTATAAACTTTTTGTTTCTGCATTGCTTGTAAATTGAATATATGCAGTCATTAAATTCTACCCAGCTTAACTTATTCATTTATAGCTTAATAATATGTACCCTTTAATGTTAAGGAGTGAATTTTAAAATTTCCTAGATAAACTGTAGTAGCCCATAAAGCCACCTATAGTAAGTATTCCAGCTATTGGAGCCGAAAGATTTAATGGCGTCGCCCATTCATGAACCATCAATGAAGCTAACATAAGTAACGATTAATAGATAATTAATAAAATACTACATTTTAAATAGTTTTGTTTTTTTAGTTCGCAATAATTCACAACTATATTGAGTTATCAGTTTTTTTATAAATAACTTGGTAAGAAGTCTTTTTGATTTGATAAATATAAAAGTCCTTATTATATTATATATATATTAATCATTTTTATTGTTATCTTCAAAAAATTTAGAAACCTGGGAATAGACTTTCCCAAATAGCCATGAAATTGCTATAAGACCTACAAGCCCCAAAACTATTGATATTGCTGAGATGCCTGCATCATTTGGTCCGTAATTAATAGCTGGGTCAAATGCTTCCACGATCATTTTAATTCGCTTTGCCTGTTATATTAATATTATTTAGTATCTTTTTTTTGGTTTTTAACTTTTTTGAAATCTGAATATGTCAATAGATCTGATATTTCAATTATATATAATAGATATTATTTATAATTATATTTTTAAGGTTGATAATCATTTATACCAGATTAACGATGATGATTCGTTTTGTAGAAGTAAAGAGCCTTTAATCCAAAAACTAAAAATTTAGAACCTAAAGGTTCACTCCTTCTAGATTTTCTTAAATATCAGTTTCAAAAAAAATTTGGAGAATTACAAATTTCGATACCATTACTAATTACGATAGTCAATTACTTAATAATAAAGACTTGAACAAGCGATCTTTTAAAAAAATAAATTTTAGAGTTTATTTATTATTATGAAATGAAAGTTATTGTCATCTTAAAAGATATCTTTTAGAGTAAATATTAACCAGTTAATTAGATTGATAGGATTCGCTATTGATTTAATATTTCTGTTGCCATTTATCTCGTAATTAACTTTATATATACCTTTTGATAGATCATTAGGGTTTACATTAAGAGATTCATTTGTACTTTCTATTTTATATTCATATCTTGTTTCCTCACTTAACTCGGTGTTGAATATCCATATTTTTAGATTGTCTTCAGTCATTAATACATATCCAATACCCATACCGTCTGTCATTTTATAATCTACAACCTCTCCATTTATTATTTGTGGTAAGTTATTCAATAATTTGGTTGGTAGCAGATTTTCTATTTTAGACTTATCTACTCTTATTTTTGTCCCAATGGGTATTAGTGGACTTACTTCCATTATGATTAACTTTAGATTCTACTAAATTAACATATTTTTACTAATTAATGAATTAACTATCCATCTACTAATAATTTCTTTATGCAGTGGAAAGCTGCTCTTCTTCTTTCTCTTTATTTAACGTGTTTAAAAACCTTTGGTTTTGCTTTTGTTTTCCTTTGTGTCCTTTCCTTCTCCTTCTTCTTTTAAATAATTAACCTTTACATAGTTAATTCCAATGATCGTTAGTCTTATAAAGACAAAAGCTGTAGCTATGAATCCAAGTAAGATAAAAGTTGATAATAGTAATGAACCTAGATCTATGTCATATATCTTGGACATAAAAAACCTTTTTTAATTAATTTAATCTCTTATAAATCGAACCTTAAGTTAAAGGGAGATTTTAAATAAATTTTAATTTATATTGGTTACAAGACATCTGTAGATAAAAAAATCAAATGAATGCATAACTAAAGAAGGAATATAAATTGAAAATGATTCAAAATCAATTTAAAATCCCACTATCAAGCTTAAGACCTTATACAGTCCATTATAGAGACTGTGATAACCATCGTCTTGAGAATTGTTTTTACGCATGTGATGCATATGAGGCAAGATTACTTGCAATGGAGTTCAATAGATATATTCATGAGCATCCAAATTGTATTGATTTAATTAGAAGGGAAATGATTAAGAATTTATAGTAATAATATTAGTAATTTATTCTATATAAAAGACTTTGTGGTGGATTTTGATATATTTACTCAAATAATTTTGGGATTTGTATCTTTTTTTTCTAACTTTATTTCAGCTTTATCTGGAGGAGGTGCTGGCCTCATACAATTACCTGCTCTTTTGTTATTTGGCTTGCCTTTCTCTAAGGCATTAGCCACTCATAAAGTTGCAAGTGTTGCATTAGGTTTAGGAGCTTCTATACCACATCTAAAAAGAAAGATTTTAAAAAAAAATTATGTCCTTTTAATGCTAATTGCAGGAATACCAGGTGTATTATTAGGAGCTTATACAGCTCTAATCCTACCTAGTGATTTTTCTACTATTTTATTAGGTTTTCTGACTTTATTTCTTTGTTTCTACTCAATTAATAATAAAGACCTTGGGAGTCCTAATCCAAAAATATTAATTACTAAGTTAAGACTCTTTATTGGCTTTTTAGGTCTTTTTATTATTGGTTTTTTGAATGGTTATCTTTCTTCTGGCACCGGCTTATTTGTAACGATTTGGATGATAACTATATTTAAGCTAACTTTTTCTGTCGCTGTTGCTTATACCTTGATTTTAGTTGGAATTTTCTGGAATGGAATAGGTGCACTCTCTTTAGGCTCAAGCGGAAATATTATTTGGAA
>QCFD01000001.1 GCA_003278445.1 Prochlorococcus sp. AG-363-B05 | reverse complement strand
TAACTTTATCATTATTAGTAAAGATAGTTGCCTTCATCGACTTCAACTTTCTAAGTATAAATTTCCTGAACCCCGCAAGGAAAACCAAAGTTGACGACCAACAAAGTATATAAATATAAATACTAAAATTCCCAAAGGGTACAAAAATCAAGCCCGCTACCAGCATCAATAGTGGTTCTAATAAAATCGATTCAACTGATTTTTCAATCGAGAATTTTTGTCTCAAGATATTATATCTTGAGACAAAATGCCATATCCCTCCTGGCAAATATTTATATATATTAGTATTTAAAAATATTTCAATTATGCTCATCTTATTGCTGTCGCAACCGATGCTATTTATCAAAAGTTTCCATGCAAAGGCATTAATAACTATACTTAAAAGACTCATAATGGTAGCAGCTAACAACCATGAAATCTCATCTAAAGTGATTATTTGATCGGTTAAAGCATCGAAATTTCCATATATTGAGGCACCAATAAATGCAAAACTAATTAATGTTATAAAAAACTTAATGTTAAGTTTATACATTATCTAAAAGGCAGAAAAAAACTTTTATATTTATAGTTCTTGGAATCAAATGTCATAAGAACTAATCATTGAATTCATAAAATTCAGATAATTCCATGAATAACTTCTGACGAATTTCATCTAAGGGAATACCTGTATTTAAACTTATTTTAGCCAAGTCTTTATGTTCTATTTTTATTAAAATTTTACCATTTGGTCTCATTGACTGTTTAAAAGAAACCTCGCCAAGTTTAGTTTTATGCTTTCCTGTTCTTCTTGGAAGTATCCATCTGTTAATTTTATTTTCCCTTAATCCAATAGTTGTACTGTAATTAAACCAAACCTCTCGTAATAAAGTTTCATCTTCAGGCTTTACAATAGCCTTTATACATATACCTTTTCTATTTTTTTTCATATCAACTGAATGACAAACGACATCAATAGCTCCAGCCAATCTTAGTCTATCAATTAGAGTCGCAATATCTTCAGGAGTAGAATCATCGATCCAAGCCTCCTGAGAAATTATAGTCTCATACAAAGGCTGATTATTATTAGTGATACAATCATGTTTCTTATCTATTAGAAGAACACGTAAAAAATTAGGTCGAGAAAAATTCTTATTCCCTAAGCCAATGCCAATCTTTTTAATATTCATATTATCAGGCTGACCAATTTTATCTAAAAAAGTTGCTATTAATGCGATGCCAGTAGGTGTTGTTATTTCACCAATAAATTTATCTTCAAACAAAATTAATGGAATTTCTTTTTGCTTCGCTATCTCTAAAACTGTAGGTACTGGGACAGGGAGAAGACCATGAGAAGTATAGACAGTACCTTTTCCAGCAGGTGGATTTGAAAAATAAATTTTCTCTGGCTTTAAAAAATCAATAGCTGAGCATACATTAACAATATCAATTATTGAATCAATTGAACCTAATTCATGAAAATGAACATCTACAATTTCATTACCATGAACAATGGCTTCAGCTGCCGCAAGGATCTCAAAAACCTCAATAGATTTTTCTTTCACATAATTATTCAAGCTTGAATCCAAAAGCAAGTTTTTTATGTCATTCAGGCTTCTGGATGATTCTTCTATTTGAGTTTTTGTTTTTGTACATAAAATTCCATTAATTCCTTCACTATCTCCGGTATCGAAGTTTAGCTTAAGATCTTCATCAATCTTTAGGTTTACTAAATTATCCAAGAAAATAGACTCTGGAACACCTAAGTCAAATAATGCTGATGCCAACATATCCCCAGAGATTCCAAGGCAACAATCAATAAAAATAGATTTCATTTATCAATAAATTTATAATTAGTTTTATATACACAATACATTTATATAAAATCTTTAGAATAATGATGATCTTTTATCTTTTGAGACTTTTTCTACTTTTATTATTTGTTGATCGCTTAGGTATTGGAGCTATTACCTTGAAATCCTCAACTAAAAGTTGATAGTCAAAACGTCGAACATCAAGACTAATAAAATGTTTTAAATAATCAATAGGTACTTCACCTTTAAGATTTACTTTAAAAGGTAAAGCTTTTTTTTGCTGATTCCTTGGTCTTTGTCGGATTTTTACAACTATCTCCTTATCTTCTGGATTAGTAAAAATCAATTCTCCTCTAATTGAAAAATAATCGTCACCTTCCAATAGATCATCTGAGTCAACTTTTATACTTGAACTTTCATTTAATCCCTCTTTCTCTGAAACATCTTTATTCAAGGTACTGGGCTCCCAAATCCCTGTAATTTGTAAGTGAAGATTTTGATTATTTCTGCATCTTGGATAAACAACCCAGAGATGAGGCTTTTCCAAAGGAACGTGATTACGGATCAAAGGTATTACTCTTCCAAGAACAACTGAATCAATTTCATTACCTTTAGAATCAATTAGAGCTCCACGAGTAAAGTTCTTATCATCTTGAGGTTTGTAAATACCTCTAACTATTCCTATCGCTCTGTATTGCAATAGATCAGTGACTAAAGGGATCGGATGGTTTTGCATCTATTTAATCAATTGGCATAAGTGCCCATAAATGAATTTATCAAATTTATCAAAATCCTATAAATCATATGATGATTTTATTTAATTGGGACAATTTAATATTCTGACTCGTCAAAAGCATTCAGAGCTTCATCAAGAGCATCAGATGGAGTTGTAGCATTATTCATTGATCCAGCTTGCTTAAGACGATTCATTAAATCAAATGGATCTATAGGTAAACCCTGATCGTTTTGTTCTTCAACATCAAACGTATTGAAAATATCTCTTTTCTCATCAGTTGAATAATTTTTTAACTCCGAAATTTTTGTAAGTCTAGAATAAAAGACATCGCGCCCAGTCGAAAGCACAATTGGGAGCAACAACAAACAAGTCAATAAAAATTGACTACGAATAAAACTTCCAGTTTGATTCAAAATTAATTTTTTAGTCTCCATTTACATAATAATAACTTAATAAATAAATTTTCAGAGCCTTGCTTGTTGCAACATGGAATGTAAATTCTATTCGTTCAAGAATAGATCATGTAAAAGAGTGGCTTACAGCCCAGGAGGTTGACGTACTTTGCTTACAAGAGACAAAAACAGAAGATCAATTTTTTCCAATCGACGTTTTTTCCAAACTTGGATATGAAGTTTCAATCTCTGGGCAAAAGTCTTATAACGGTGTAGCAATAATAAGTAGATTTCCAATTGAAGATATAAAAATTGGGTTTGATCAAGTAATTTCAGACCACAAAGATTTATCTATATTAAATCAGCAAAAAAGAATCATAAGTGCTGTAATTAATGATATTAGAATCATAAATGTTTATGTTCCAAATGGCGCATCTATAGATTCAGATAAGTTTATTTATAAAAAAAAGTGGTTAGAATGTTTACATGGTTATCTAAAGAAAATTGATTCGAATAATTTACCTATATGTCTACTAGGTGACTTCAATATTGCGCCTGAAGATAAAGATATACATACCCCAAATAATTACAAGGAATCAATTATGGCTTCTTCCAAAGAGAGAAAATTACTTAAAGATGTTTTGGATGGAAAATTAGAGGATGTATTTAGAATTTTTGAACCTGGAGACAAAAATTGGTCTTGGTGGGATTATCGCCATTCTGCTTGGGCGAGAGACAAGGGTTGGCGAATTGATCATATTTACTTAACACCGGATATTCTTAGTTGTGCCAATAGCTGTTGGATCGACAAAGAACCTAGATCAAAAGAAAAACCTAGCGACCATGCCCCTGTAATTGTCGATATTAGTTGGCCTCCATTAGAGATTGAAAATGAATTTTTCTTTTAAAAAAATTAAGCTATTTTCTATTTTCAAATCATCACAGAATTAACAAATCAAATATTTACAATTAATAAAAAAACATTGTATTCCAAAGGTGCTATTCCACAGAAAGTTAGACTGCGACTTACTTTTAAGATTAAAATCAATTAGGTAGATAGTAATCTTAAAGATTAAAAAAAAATAACCAGATGCTGAACAGATTCAAAAATTTAGACGAATCAGTCACTTTTAGGCCATTATGGCGAACTGTGTTTATGAACTCATTCACTGAGGTGCCGTGACAGACGCGTTGAACACAAAACAATCTGAAGAGATTTTTGGCGCAGCCAAAAATTTAATGCCTGGTGGCGTTAGTTCACCAGTAAGAGCCTTTAAATCTGTTGAAGGTAATCCAATCGTTTTTGATCGAGTTAAAGGTCCTTATGCTTGGGATGTCGATGGGAACAGATACATTGATTACGTAGGCAGCTGGGGGCCAGCAATTTGTGGGCATGCCCATCCTGAAGTAATAGCAGCCCTTCAAGAAACACTTGAAAAAGGGACAAGCTTCGGTGCTCCTTGCATTCTTGAGAATCAGCTCGCTGAAATGGTTATAGATGCTGTACCTAGCGTTGAAATGGTTCGCTTTGTAAACAGTGGAACTGAAGCTTGTATGGCTGTTCTCCGTCTAATGAGAGCCTTTACAGGAAGGGATAAAGTTATCAAGTTTGAGGGGTGTTATCACGGTCATGCAGATATGTTCCTAGTGAAGGCAGGTTCAGGTGTGGCAACACTTGGCTTACCGGACTCACCAGGAGTTCCAAGAAGTACAACTGCAAACACACTTACTGCTCCTTATAACGATCTTGAAGCCGTCAAAGAGCTATTTGCTGAGAACCCTGATGCCATTTCCGGAGTAATACTGGAACCTGTTGTAGGAAATGCTGGATTCATAACGCCTGAACCAGGATTTTTAGAAGGGTTGAGAGAGGTAACTCAAGAGAATGGAGCTCTTTTAGTTTTTGATGAAGTAATGACTGGTTTTCGAATTAGTTATGGAGGAGCCCAAGAACGTTTTGGAGTTACTCCAGACTTAACTACTATGGGCAAAGTAATTGGTGGCGGCCTTCCAGTAGGGGCATATGGTGGCCGTAAGGAAATTATGTCTATGGTTTCTCCTTCTGGTCCAATGTATCAAGCAGGCACTTTAAGCGGAAATCCACTTGCTATGACTGCTGGTATTAAAACTCTTGAGCTTCTTAAACAAGAAGGTACATATGAAAAATTAGAGGCTATTACTAAAAAGCTTTTGGATGGAATCATCAATGCTGCTAAAGAATCAAATATTGCCATCCACGGTCAGAGCATTAGCGCAATGTTCGGTTTTTATCTCTGTGAAGGCCCGGTAAGAAACTTTGAAGAAGCTAAATCTGCTGATACAGATCGTTTCAGCAAATTGCATAGACTTATGCTTCAAAAAGGAGTTTATTTAGCTCCAAGTGCATTTGAAGCAGGTTTTACATCTCTTGCTCATTCTGAAGATGATATAAATTCAACAATAAAAGCTTTTCAAGAAAGCTTCTCTGAAATTCAATAAAAATAATCCAATTTAAATTAATAAATTGGATTATTCTATTAAATTTTTCAAAACCTAATTAATTCTTACCTCTAACAATTACCGGAACATTACCAGAGCTATTCCCTGGTAAAGAAGGGACCACTTGAGTTTCTCCATTCCATTTATCTAAAAACAATTTAAAAAGGACTTGATCATCAAGACTTTTATTTAAGGTGTCATACCTCAAAGCTTCTTGCTCAGCAATCTTAACTTCAGTTTGAGCTCTTAATAATTGCTGCTCAGCAATCTGTTTTTGTTCAATTGCTGCACGGTATTCATCAGCGATGGTCAACCCTGTTAAATCAAGAGATTGAACATCAACATAATCAAACTTATTAAGTTCATCAGCTACTGTTTGCTCAACCAACTCAGAAATATCACTCCAAGAGCTAGCTATTGTTACTAACTCATACTTTGAAAAGACTGACTTAAGAGCTTTAAGTAATGATGGTTGAATAATCCTGTTATATATCTCTCTATCGTTATAAGAGATAGTTTTAAAGACTCTTCCAGCTTCATTAGGCTTTAGAGCATATTTAACAGTGGCAGTGGCAGAAATAACTTGTAAATCTTTAGTTAATGAATCAAACTTTTCAGGCCTAACTTGAGTCTGGACATTAAATGGATAAGTATTCTGAACAAAAGGGACTTTAAAGTTCAAGCCAGGTTTCCGAGATCCGCCGCTTACCTTGCCTAATGTGGTTACAACTGAAACTTGTCCAGCCGGAACAACAAAAAATGCTTGAGTAAGGAGTAAAAAACCAGTAAAGGAAAGGACTAGTAGAAGAGTTGTTGTGCCACCTGGTCCATTCGGAGTCACATTTCGAAATGGAGTTGTCATAAAAAAGATTATCTAAATATGATTTTATGTTGATTTAGAAAATATTGTGAAATTTGTTAGATAGAAAAAATAATTACCTTCAATTTTAAACTTGATCAAGAAAAGCTTTTCAATAAATAAAAACATCCCTCTTATTTTGCTAAATATTCTCTTTAGCAGTTTTTAGAACCTCCAAATATAGTTCTTCATCAATCTCTCTAATATCATATTCCGTTGGCATAGCCCCATGCTTATATTCATGAACAATCATCCAACATGTTCTTTCTAATTCTTTTTTTGACTCCCCAGATAAGTCAATTGCTTTTTTAGACAGTTTTTGTATTAATGGATCCATAAAATAAAAAAATTTCTTAAGAATTACAGTTTTAATCTTTTAATTAATTTACTATCTATAATTTTCAAATTGAAGCGCTATATCCAAATCATCTTCCTGTTCTTTAATTAAATTAATTGCAGATTGTAAGTCATCTTTATTCTTACCGGTTATTCTCAAGCTATCTCCTTGTATTGATGCCGTTACCTTCTTTATATTATCTCGAACTAACTTACTTAATTTCTTTGAGACCTCTTGAGATAATCCTTTTTTTAATATTATATTTTGCATTACCATACTCCCACCAATAGTTTCAATATTTTGAAAATCAAATATCTTTAATGACAAATTTCTCTTAGTGGCTTTCTGTAATAAAATATCTTTTACAGACTGAATTGTCATCTCGCTTAGAGAAACAATGGATAATTCATTTTCTTTAATATCTATCTTAGTCTTTGAATCTTTTAGATCATACCTTTGATCGACTTCTCTTCTCAATTGATCAATAGCATTTACTAATTCCTGGTGATCAAATTCCGAAACGACGTCAAAAGAATAAGAAGATGGCATGAAAATTTATCTATATTTACACTATTTTATGAAATAAAAGTCAAATTGCTTATAAATATATTTAGAAGATATTTTGAAGGCTTAGAAACTTGACTATAACTAAACAATTATTATTGATTAAAAATTAGTCAAAAAACATAAGGCTCACAACTTTACCCATATCTTCTGCGCTATGACAACTACTAAGTAATGTTTCACTATCATGAAATGCAAAACAAATCAATTGATCAGATCTGTTAATGATTTCTTGATTACAAAGACTACTTGCCATTGGCAAAGGTAAATCATTGTTGTCCTCTTTTTCTATCAAATGTAAAACATTACCAAGGAGTTCTTTAACCTCTAAGGTCTGCCTATCCAAGCCTTGAGGCAGTAAAACAGTTAAAAGAGAGGGGTTAACATCTAAAACGGCTCGAATTACTGCAGCATTTACACCTTGAGAACCAGATGTAATTATCGAATGGCCTTCTTGAGCCAAGGACCGTGCTATCAATTCGACTATGTGTATCGAAACAACAGGTACATGTCTGCTCCCTAGAAAAGCAATTCTTCTTTTACCCTCGTTCTTCAACAAGGCCAATTCCTGAGCGAGAGTATCAACTCGTCCCAATGCAGGAAGATCGAGTGATCGACTCAAGGACATATTAATTCAGGTAATTTAAAGTTAGCACTATTCATGAACTCAAGAGGAAATTCCTAAAGTTTTAAAGATTCGATCAAGATCACAATGTTCTTGAACTAAACGAAAAGCATAAGTAGCCTTAACTGTTTCATGAAGACGAACATGACCAAAAGCTTGCTCAATGACCTCGACTGTTGACAAAGTATCTCTATCAACTTTGAGCAATGGAACTTCTAATTCTTCTGATCTATTGATTAATTGAGGCAATGGTTCACCAGCACCTGTAAGTATTAAGCATTGAGTAGAAGCTTCCAACGCCGCTAATTGAATATCCGTTCGATCAGCACCTGTCACTACAGCCATGTTACGCCTTCTTCGGAAAAATTCCATTGCAGAATTAACACTCATCGCTCCTATACTCAGTGTTTCAACCATTAACTCAAGCCTTTCAGAACAACAAATAACGCGAGCATTTAATCGTCTCACCAGTTCTTCTACAGTGACACTTCTCAACAAAGGTGATCTAGGCATCACACCAAAGATTTCTAAACCTAATGACTTAAGAGATGGAACTACATTTTCTTTGATTTCCCTTATCTGATCGGGATTAACAGCATTCAAGACAACACCACTTAAGTGATCGCCAAGTTGATTTTTAGCATCCAATAAAGCTTCTACACTTCTACTATCTTGCCAAAAATGAGCTAATAAAACCTTAGCGTTTAAACCTTTTGCAAGTTGGCTGAGGCTTAATCCATACAAAAGCCCCTCATGCAAACTACCTGCTGCCTCAAGAATATTGACAACATTATTTGAAGAATCAAGAGATGACTTGAACTCATCAAATCCAATTCCAGCATCTAAAATATTACTTTGAATTCTTTTACTGGCAGTAGAGGCAGCTAAAAACTGAATAGAAGGAATCAAATCATGAACTGATAACTTTAATGTCTCTCCAACAAACCTGACATCATCATCAATCATGTCTTTAATGTCTCCTGCTTCTGAGACATTCAACTCAAGACTTGTGGCCAATGGTTTCCCAAATCTAACCAAATGATTTGAAGCAATTAATTTTCTTGCTATGCCAAGAACTAATGCTGACTTGCCGCTAAATGGTTCACACGATCCAATTAGAAAGGTCTTGCTCATTAATTAAAGACCTGTCGTGAATTACTTACTTTATAAGTTTAGGCTTTTTCAAAAAGTTCTCAACACCAAATTCGTATAAAATTCTAATCAAACAAAATTTCCCAATAATTACTAATTTCTTTTGAACAGCTATGGATTCAAGCACATGAATATGAACTTATCAAATAACTCAAGATTTAAAGGTTTAAACGTCGCCATAACTGGGGCCAATGGTAGTCTTGGTAATTGTCTTATTGAGGAATTCAAAGAAAAAGGGGCTTATGTAATTGGTTTAACTCACAGCAAAGAGAAGAAGAATAAATCTTATGCAGTCTCTCCAGATGAGTGGATTCTCTGGTCATGTGGAGAAGAGAAACTCCTTTCAAGTAAACTTTCTAATATTGACATCTTAATACTTAATCATGGATTTAATCCAAAAGAAAAAATTGATTCACATGAAATCAATAAAGCTATAGAAATAAATTCACTTAGTCATTGGAGATTAATTCAAATCTTCGAGGAATTAGCACTCAATAAAAGTTCTTTAAATAGCTCGAGATCTAAGGAAGTATGGATAAACACATCTGAAGCAGAGTTTCAAATAGCTTTTAGCCCCGTATACGAAATAACAAAGCGTTTAATAGGTGAAATAGTAAGTTTAAAAAAAAGTAAATTACTAATTGAGAAAAGCAATTCCCTTATTATTAGAAAATTAATACTAGGTCCTTTTAAATCAAAATTAAATCCACAAGGAATTCTAAATCCTGAATTTGTAGCAAAGAATATAATCAAAAAAGCAGAAAAAGAAAATTATCTAATCATAGTAACTCCAAATCCAATATCATATTTATTAATGCCGACCATTGAATTCCTGAGATTATTTTATTCAGGACTGATAACTAAAATCTACAGGAAATAATCCTTTAAAAATCAATCTCCTCTATCAGTAAGAATCTCAAAACCATCTTTTGTTACTAATACAGTATGCTCCCATTGAGCGGAAAGATTTCCATCTTTTGTTATCACTGTCCATCCATCACGAAGGGTCTTACAATATTTTGTTCCAAGATTAACTATGGGTTCTACAGCAATTGTCATCCCCTCTCTTAAGGTGACATTTGGCAAATCATTAGTTCTAAAATTAAAAACAGAAGGTTCTTCATGCAGATTCCTTCCCACTCCATGACCAGTGTAATCTTCGACAATACTAAAACCATTTGATTTCACATAATCTTCAATTGCGCCTGCTATATCAAGAAGTTTATTTTTTGGCTTTATTTGTTTTATGCCTAGCATCAAAGCTTCTTGAGCAACATTACTTAATTTCACAGCTTCATCTGGAGTCTGCCCCACGCAAATGGTAATACAACTATCTCCGTGGTAGCCATTGAAAAATGCACCTGTATCTACTTTAAGTAAATCTCCATCATTAATAATTTTCTTCTTACTTGGAATCCCATGAACAACTTCGTTATTGATGCTTGAGCAAATACTTCCTGGAAAACCATGATATCCTTTAAAACTAGGCTCAGCTCCTTGCTCCCTTATTCGTTTTTCTGCATAATTATCTAGATCTAAAGTAGACATACCAGGTTGAACTAAGTCTCTAATTTCGCTCAATACAGTTGCCACAATTTTACTAGATTTACGCATAATTTCTATCTCTCTTAAAGACTTAATTTCAACTCCTCTTCTTTGTTGAATAACAGGACCATTATTGCTAGGGCTTTTTGAATTTGCAGAAGAAAGAAGGTCAGCGAAAAGTTTCATTGTTTAGAGAAAAAGTAAAAATCTCAAAATTTGAATTTTATCAACCAATTTATATTAGATAAGCTATCAAATGGAGAGGGTGAGTTTCATTAAAAAAAATCTTTTATTTAATAAAATTTCTATATTAAAGAAAAGATGTCATAGATCTATCCTTTTCTAAAACTCCTAATCCATAAAAATGAATGCTAACTGGAAATAAATCAGATCTGAGTAGGGATTAGAAGATGAAAAATAAAAAAAATTTTTAATTTGAGAAACAAGCGGTTACAATAAGTGTTCGGTCAATTTAAGAGTAATTGGGATGTCCGTAGATTCGAAAGAGTCCTTATCCAAAGAGGCACAAGTTGAAGATGAACCAAATGCACCAGAAGCGTCTGGAGTAGAAAATGCATCTGAGTCAAAATCTAATGAAAAAAAAGTTTCCAACAAAAAGCTCTCTCCTGCAGAAATAATAAAGAGTTTTGAAGAAGCACAACAAAACAAAAAGCTCCCTGAAATCTATGTCGGAGATACAGTTCGTGTTGGCGTTCGTATCAGCGAGGGTAATAAAGAAAGGGTTCAGCCTTACGAAGGTGTTGTGATAGCAAAGCGACATGGAGGAATTAATAAAACAATTACAGTACGAAGAATTTTCCAAGGGATAGGAGTTGAAAGGATTTTTCTAGTTCACAGTCCTCAAGTTGCATCCATTAAGGTTGAACGCCGAGGTAAAGTAAGAAGAGCGAAGCTTTTCTATCTGCGGGAACGGGTGGGCAAAGCCACACGCGTAAAGCAGCGCTTCGACCGCTGAGGTTTCGGCCTCCTCAATCAAAAGTCATTGTTTAACAATGGCTTAAAGGGTATATAAAATGCGCCGTTAGTTCAGTTGGTAGAACGCAGGTCTCCAAAACCTGATGTCGGGGGTTCAAGTCCTCCACGGCGCGTTCGAAAACCCTTTCTGCAGTTACTATTTTAAAGAATGGAGTTGGATCTTCAACCTGGCGATGTCGTGAAAGTTCTTGAGTCAGCCGCATTAGGCTGGGTCAGGGCACGAGTTATTCGTGTAAAATCAGGTGGTCGTGTTGTGGTTCAAAGCGACCAAGGCCGCGAGTTCACAGCTCGTGGAAATCAAGTTAGGCTTATAGAGCCTGCGGGTTTCCGTCCTTAAATAGTCATCAACTTATTTAGTTTTCTTTCATGAGCAGTTCGCTCTTTCTATAGACTTTTAGCTTGATGAAAGAACTTTTTTAAAAGAGTTTTTAAGTCAACAATATTAATCCTTAGTTGACTAGAAGGCATTTATAGGCTGATACTCTTTGGGTCCATACAAAGGACTAAAAACTGGGACCGTAGTTCAACTGGTTAGAGCACCGCCCTGTCACGGCGGAAGTTGCGGGTTCGAATCCCGTCGGTCCCGTATCTAAATCAATTTAGAGCTTTGACAGTTAGGGTACGATTGGCACCAAGTCCAACTGGAACACTTCATCTAGGAACAGCGAGAACAGCTCTTTTTAACTGGCTTTTTGCAAAAAAAGAAGGTGGAACCTTTCTTTTAAGAATTGAAGATACTGATATTGAAAGGTCAAAAGAGTTGTATATGCAAAATATTTTCGAAGGGCTTCAGTGGCTAGGAATTAACTGGAGTGAATCTCCAATAATTCAAAGTAAAAGAGTAAATGAACACAAAAAAGTTATCGAGACTCTTATCGATAAAGGATTTGCATATAGATGTTATGCGTCAGAATATGAGTTAGATGAAATGAGAGAAAATCAAAAACAAAATGGTTTAGCTCCAAGGTATGACAATAGGCATAGAAATTTAACTCCAGAACAAGAATTAGAATTTATAAAAGATGGAAGGGATCCTGTTATCAGATTCAAAATTAATGATCAAAAATTAATTTCATGGGATGACTTAATCAGAGGGAAAATGACTTGGAGTGGAAAAGATTTAGGCGGAGATATGGTCATTGCAAGAAGAGCACCCGCAGATTCAATTGGGGACCCCTTATATAACTTAGTTGTTGTGGCCGATGATTCAGCAATGCAAATCTCCCATGTCATAAGAGGAGAGGATCATCTTGCAAATACCGCTAAGCAAATTCTCTTATATGAAGCTCTTGATCTCACTATTCCCATTTTTGCTCACACCCCTTTAATTCTTAATTCTGAGGGTAAGAAACTATCCAAAAGGGATGGAGTAACATCAATTTCTGAATTCAAAGACATGGGTTACACATCTGAAGCGATGGCAAACTATATGACTCTTCTTGGCTGGTCTGTTCCAGAGGGGGTTAATGAAAGATTTAAAGTTTCAGAAATTTCAGAAATTTTCAGTTTTGAAAAAGTTAATAAAGCTTCAGCAAAATTTGATTGGGACAAATTGAACTGGCTCAATTCTCAAGTAATTCATGAAATGTCGCCCAAAACTCTTTTCAAAAATTTAGAACCGTTGTTTAAAAAAAATGGATGGGATATACCTAGTCAAGAATGGGGGAGAGATCTTGTTGAGTTATTAGGCCCATCTATGGTTCTTATAAATGATGGGGTTGACCAAGCAAAACCTTTTTTTGAAGAACCAGAATTAAATACTGATGGTAAAAAGCAATTAGAAATAAAAGAAGCAAAAGAAGTTTTAAGTTTCATTTATGGATATCTACAGAAATTAGATTCTTCATTTATAGATGAAATGCAAGCTCTTAATTTAATAAAACAAGCAACAAAAACCTGCGAAGTAAAAAAAGGGCTTGTTATGAAGAGTCTTAGAGCTGCGCTTTTCGGAACTCTAAATGGTCCTGATTTAATAAAGAGTTGGGTTTTGCTCTCAAGATTCAGTAAAGATAGAGCCCGTATTAGTAGGTTTCTCTAAATTTTTTTCTTCATCCAATAAACCCAACATTTTTGCTAAAGGTTGGGCTGTTAAACCTTGGATCCCCACTGTCATTAATATTGTCAAAAATACTAATCCCTGAAGTTTTCCTGCTCCCAAAACACCTGCCTGCTCTAATCTAATTGAGAATAAAGAAGCCACTGCTGCAGTAACTATTCCACGCGGAGCTAACCAACCAAGAAACAATCTTTGTTTATTATCAAGAGGCAAGTCATAAGTTGCTATTGATACAGCTATAGGTCTCACTACAATCATCAAAAAAAGAACACAAGTTATACCACCCCACCCCAAAGGACTTAATTCTCCCCACGAGACGTCGGCTGCCAGTAAAGGGAAAAGCATAGTTATCGCTAACTGGGCTAATTCTCTGATTAATTTATCAAGTTCATTAGCCTGGGTAGAAGGTCTTTGTCCCACAACGAACCCCGCTGCAACTGATGCAGGCAGCCCTGATTCAGGTAATAACCATTCGCAAACCCCATAAAGCAAAAAAACAACCCCAAGAGTTAGTTGTAATCTGATCCCAACATAAGGGTCTGATCGCAAGCGCTTTAAGCCTTCTGAAAGCAATAGGCCAGCAATTGAACCAATCAAAACCCCTCCTCCAAGCCTTGAAAGCAGCCCAAGCATTAATTCTTTCCATCCATGCAAATCTCCTACAACAAGCTCCAATAGCAACAGAGCTAAAACTGCTCCAATAGGTTCGAGTATCAAACCTTCCGCTTCAAGAACCTCACTTAATGGTGAAGCAAGTCGAATTTGGCGAACTAATGGAGTTACAACAGTTGGTCCGGTAGCAAGAACAATTGCGCTATAAACTCCTGCTACAGACCAACCAAGGCCAGCAAACCAATGAGCAGCGAGGAAGCCAGCTGATAGTGAAATAATTAATCTAATAGAAGAAATTCTTAGAACTATTGACTTAATTGTTCCTCCAGGAAATCGGAGATTTAAGCCCCCATCGAATAAGACAAGACTTACCAATAAACCAACTATTGTTTCTAACCCCTTCCCCAGATCTAAAGGTTCAACCAATCCAAGACCTGATCTCCCAATCAATAAACCAGATAGCAATAATAAAACTACCCCAGGCAGTCCTGTTAGCACTGATAATAATCTTGCTCCAGCACCAGAAAAAACTGTAATGCCCCAGAGCAAGCCCAGCCGCTCAGGAGTCATAAAACACTAAGAATGAAGACATAAACGAGTATCCATTAAATCTACCTAAAAGCATCAATAAGTTAATAAGCTAATTTTACCTAAATAAACTTCTACAATACTAAGCCTTTAAGTCCAATTATTATTTATACATTCTCATTTAAAAAAATAACTGAAAAAAACAATTTAAAATTTACTGTAAAAATGGTTTTAAGAGAGATTCATTAGGCATATAAAGAGGATGTCGAGGGCTACCTTTTTTGCTGAAGCCCAAACTTAAAATACGTTTGAAATGATTATTTTCTTTTGAATTCGAGTTTGAAAAACTTTTAATTAATTTTAGAACTTCACGATCACGTCTATACAAATTTCCTTTATCACCCCATCCTAACCACAAATCACAATTGATATTTTCCCTCCAAAATTCTAATGCCTTTAAAGTAATTAAATTATTATTTTTACCTACTGGATCCAAGTTTTTTGATAGATGGGAAGGAGACTTAGAAATTAAGCCAAAAAGATTAATGACATAGATATTTTTATAATTCCATTTAGAGCAAAAGTTAATTATCCTTATAAGAGTTCTATCGTTATTTAAAGAGTTTGCTTTTGACGGATTCAATCCAATAAACACCACAGTCTTTCTACCACTTAATAACTCTCTTTTTAAGATCCAACGATAAGACCTACATTTACTAAACAAACAAAATGACAATCAAAAAACTTAAAACTAAAAATTATTATAGAATCACATCATTTCTTCTAACCCGAAAGAATTAAATTTGATAATAAAAGCATAGCTAATAAAATAATTAAACCTGCAATAGCCATACGACCATTCCATATCTCAGCTTGTGGAGTAAATCCTCTTTTCCAGGAATTAAGTTCTCTTGAACTCGCAGGCCTGGTGGATTTATTTAATTCATCTCCTTGCTTTGAAGTCATAATAAAGAAATTAAGAGCCTATAAATATTGATCAAAAAGGAGGATTTACATCGTAAAGCAAATCGGATTTCTCTAATGGCCATCGTGCTGAAACACCTAATTCCATTGAGCTTTGATTATTTCCGGAAGACAATCTTAATAAAGCTGCCGCCCCAATCATTGCCGCATTATCGGTGCAAAATTCCATTGGTGCAAGAGCGATATCAATTGAATTTTCAGATGCTTTTGTAATCATCATTTGTCTTAGTCGCTCATTTGCCGCAACTCCTCCAACCAAGACAAGAGAATTCAGGCCTTGATCAAGGACGCAACGAAGACTTCTCTCAACTAAAACCTCAGCAACTACGTTTTCAAAACTTGCTGCGATGTCCTCTGCGGGTAATTTTTTATTTTCTGACTTGATTTTATCTATCTGACGAAAGACAGCTGTTTTTAAACCGCTAAATGAAAAATCATATGGATAAAAACCACCTTCAGGTTTGGAAACTCTTCCTTTTGGAAACAAGAATTTTTTTGGATCGCCAGATTTAGCAATTTTTTGAATTTCCGGCCCCCCTGGATATGGAAGTCCCAGCAATCTTGCGACCTTATCAAAAGCTTCTCCAGCAGCATCATCATGACTTCTACCTAGACGATGATATTTATGTTCAACATCTACTTTTATCAATTCAGTATGACCTCCACTTACTAATAAAACTAAAAAAGGTGGTTTTGGATGGTTTTCCCCAAAATAGATAGAAGAAAGATGACCTTCCAAATGATGAATGCCCAAAAATGGGATTTGATGCAAATTCGCAATAGTTCTTGCAGTAATAGATCCGACAAGAAGAGATCCTGTTAATCCTGGTGTAACTGTTGCAGCGACGGCATCTATATCTTTTATTTCTAATTTTGATTTCGAAAAAACTTCTTCTATTAAAAACGGGAGATTCTCCAGATGTCTTCTTGAAGCTATTTCTGGAACAACACCGCCCCACTGGCCATGTTCTTCAATTTGTGAAGCTATTTTATGAGCCAACAATTCAATTTTTCCTGTTTCATTAGAAACAAGAGCCGCAGCGGACTCGTCACAACTTGTTTCGAGGGATAAAATTATTGACATTAATGACTAGTTATCCACTAAGTTTAGTAATGAAATCCTATTAAAACAGGACATCAGGAAGAAATCAGAACTCATGAGTCGTCTTTTATCAATCCTGCTTTCAGCATTCCTCTTCTTAGGGATAGCTCCAATAGCAAATGCCAGGCCTGGTCCAGCACTTAATGCTGATAGAGCACCTACAGATTTTACAGCTTCAGCTCTAGTAACGTGCTCTGAAAATTCTCGGTTCCAAGAGAGAGCAAGCTCAGCCTCAACAGATCAGGCCATAAAAAGATTTGAAAGATATGGGAAAGCCTTATGCGGAGATGATGGACTCCCTCATTTAATTATTGGTCCTCCCATAGAGCCTTGGGGTGCATGGTTTAACCGAGGGCATGAAGGAGACTTACTTATTCCTGGAGTAATGTTTATATATATTGCAGGTATTATTGGATGGTCAGGAAGGGAATATGTAAGAGCTGTTAGAGGCAAAAAAAATGCTGCGGAATATGAAATCATTATTGATACTGACTTGGCCTTGCAATGCCTAAAAAGAGGAGCCGCATGGCCTCTTCAGGCAAATAGAGAAGGTAAGAATGGAGAATTAAGAGAAAAAGACAATAATGTTTCTCTTAATGGTCCAAGAGGGTAAAGAATTATTTATCCATCTTTAAAAACACTTAATCTTTTTAATCATGTTTCAATTATTTCGTACTAAATGGTTTAGATCGGCTCCAGTAGTAGCTACAATTTGGATCTTTATTACAGCAAGCATTATTGTTGAATTCAATAGATTTGTACCAGATTTACTTTTCCACCCAATGTCTTTTTAAAAATATAATTATAAAATTAGATCTCAGTTTTTAATCCCATTAAGCCTTCAATTTCCTTGAAGGCTTTTTCTATATCTTCATTAATAATTACAGCGTCAAACTCTTTTTGCGCAATAAGCTCCTTCTTTGCTATATCCAAACGATCTCTAATAGATTCTTCGGTCTCAGTACCTCTTCCTCTAATTCTTTTTTCAAGTTCAGATAAATTTGGTGGTGCTAAAAATATTTGAAATGCTTCAGGAAAAGACTTTCGAATTTGTCGAGCACCCTCTAATTCAATTTCAAGAAGAACATTAGTACCTTTTTCTATTTTTTCTTTAACTATTTTTTTAGGAGTTCCATAAAAATTATTAGAGAATGTAGCCCACTCAAGAAAGCCTTCACTATCAATTATTTCTTGAAAATTTTTTTTGTCTAAGAAAAAATAATGCTCCCCCTCAGTTTCTCCCGATCTTGGTTTACGAGTAGTGGCAGAAATAGAAAGCCATACATCACTATGGCTATCAAGGATTTTCCTAACAATTGTTCCTTTACCCACTCCACTAGGGCCAGTAAGAACAGTAAGATTTCCTAGCGATGACATAATTAAATCCTATCTAATTTACCTACTAAAGGTTGATTACGTTATTTATAAAGTTAAAAGGATGATAAATGAACAAAGCTCCAATTCAAATAATGGACTTAACAACCCTTAAAGCGGTTGTTTTTGAACTTAACCAAGACATAGTTCCAAGTAGATTTGAAAATGCACAGCAAATTGATTCACATACTCTTCAATTAGGATTTAGAACACTTGAAAAACTTACATGGATTGAGATTAGTTGGCTTGCTGAGTCGCCAAGAATTGTAGAAATACCACCTCCAAAAAGATATGGTGAAAAAAGTACATTAGCGAAACAACTAAAACATTTATTAGTCAATTTAGCTTTAGTAAAGATAGGACAAACTGGGTTTGAAAGAATAGTAAGATTTCAATTCTCTAGCAGACCTGGTAAAGAAATTGAGAAAGAAGTTGTAGTCGAGTTGATGGGTAGACACAGTAATATTTTACTTTTAGACAGATCAAGCAAAGTAGTTGCTCTTGGGAAACAAATAAAAGAAAACCACTCAAGACTAAGGCCAATAGGGACTGGAGATATTTACAAATCCCCTCCAGTTCTTAAAGGATTAGTCCCTAAAATCTCTGAATCATTTCAAACATGGAAAGAGAATATATGCTTGGTTCCATCAACATTCAAGAATTGCCTTAAAGATACTTATCAAGGAATAAGTCCAGCTCTAACATTACAAGTTGCAGGCAATAATTACAATGACGCAAATTATATAATCAATCAATCTGTAACAAGTATTGAATTAAAAACATGGGAAGCAATATATGAAAGATGGACGAAGTGGCTAATAGATGTTGAGAATAATAATTACACTATCAATTTCAATGGTCCAACTGATTTTGTAGTCTGGGGAGAAGTAAACTCGACGGTTGAGAATACAAAAATTGGTCTTAGTCTTGGTATATATTATTCAAATAAAATTATAGATAGAAAGATATATTCTATTAGAGAAAAATTAAAATATGATCTCCAAAAGTCAAAAGATGATGAAACAAGAAAACTAGAAGCGCAGAGATTACTAATTAAAAATATTTCTGAATATATAACCATGCAAAATAAGGCTAATAATATTCTAACTTTAAAATCCCCAACTAAGAATCAAATAGTTGAGGCTCAGAATCTATTCAAAGAAGCTAAAAGAAAAAAAAGATCTAGAGAGGCAATTCTAAATAGGGTCGAATTTCACAAGAAGAAAATATCTGATATTGAATATTTTGAGTTATTCCTTGATTCATTAATGTATGAGGAGGATGAGGCTAATAAAAATAAACTAGATTCAATAATTGAACTTAAAGAAGAAGTAGAAGAATATATTTGCATTAAAAAAAAATCATCCAAGTTTAAATCGAATAGAAAAAAGGAACAGGCTTCAACGATAAGAGAAATTCAGAGTCCTAGCGGTCTAAAGATTCAAATAGGTTCTAATAACAGGCAAAATGAATTAATTAGTCTAAAAAAAGGAAAAAAAGGTGATCTTTGGTTTCATGCTCAAGAGACACCTGGAAGCCATGTTGTACTTAAATCATCCAATGGACTTTTTGATGATAAAGATATTGAATTAGCTGCTGATCTTGCTTCTTTCTTTAGCCGTGCGAAAGGTAACAAGCTTACACCCATAATTATGGTTCCAATTGAGAATCTACAAAGGATATCAGGATCCTTACCTGGAACTGTTAGTCATAGGGGTGGGAAGGTCCTGTGGGGAAAAGCTGAGAGAGCTGCGAAATATTTCCACCAGAAGTGAACTTCAATGACTTACTATCAGCTTCATTAGACCAGTTTTAAATGATTGACTTTTTGCTAGGCACGCATGAGTTTCTTGGTAATCACTCTTTTCCAGAGTTTTTAATTGGATATGCATTTGGAGCAGCATTAATTATTGGAGCTCCGACAGTTTTTCTTTTATTAGCATTTACAAGCGCTTTAATGAAAACCAACGGGAAAATGGGTGGCTATAAAGAATATGCTAGTTATGGTGAATCTTCACTAAATGATTGTCCTCCTTTTATTTTGCCTGACCCAACAAAAAACAAGTAAAAAACTCTAGCTCTATCTCGATAGACGAATCATCAACAATTTATCTATATTATCTCTTCTAAAATAACTAGAAAAATTTCTTACTTACTACTTACAAACTCAATTTAATACTAAAATAAGGCTATTAAGCTAAATCAACCTGAATAGCTCCAACAAAAACGAAAATATTTTAAAAGCTCCTCCTCCTATAAGGATCGAGGGAAAAGCTAATCCAAATGAGGCATCTCAATCCTTTGAGATGCCTTTAGTTGATCATCTTGAAGAACTTCGTCAAAGGATCCTAAAAAGTCTTATTGCAGTTCTTCTTTTATCAGGTTTTTGCTTGTTATTTGTTAGGAAACTTGTACAAGCATTAGAGTTGCCAGCTGGGAAAATACAATTTTTACAAGTAGCACCTGGTGAATTTTTATTTACTTCAATAAAAGTTGCAGGTTATGGAGGGCTTACTCTTTCTCTTCCTTTCATACTTTACCAATTTTTAAAGTTCATCCTTCCAGGTCTAACTAAGAAAGAAAAGCTTTTGATAGCCCCATCAGTTGCAGGTTCAGCAATTTTATTTTTCTTAGGAATTCTTTTTGCTTGGAAGGCTTTGATACCTGCAGCCTTGGGATTTCTAATAAATTATGGAGCCGATGTAGTTGAACCACTATGGTCAATAGAAAAATATTTAGATTTTGTACTTCTACTCATGCTTTCAACTGGTTTAGCCTTCCAATTACCAATACTTCAATTAATTTTAGGTTTCTTTGAAATAATTTCTTGGAGGAAGATGTTATCTACGTGGAGATTGGTAGTAATGGCCTCAGCCATTGCAGGAGCTATTTTAACCCCATCAACTGATCCAATAACTATGCTTCTTTTATCAACATCGATAACTTTTTTGTTTTTTGTTGGAATTGGTTTAGTTGCCTTAACAACAAATCTCAAAGGACAAATTCGTCAATCCTTTGATCCATAGGCAAAGTCAATGTAATCGCTTTACCTAGTCTTGGTTGGGCCTGAACATTTTCCAGCCAATTTCTAACAAAATTTGATTGGCCGGCACGGTTAATTATTTCTAAGGTTCGATTTAAGTTTTCTTTAAAGGTCTCTTTATCGATAGGGAAAGACTGTTGTTCTAAAAATCCCCACATCATTTGCAAATATATCCGGTCTCTTTTTATTAACAATCGCAAATCATATGTTACGCCCCAGCGCCTTCTTAAGCACTCCATTACTTCTTCTGCTTCCAATGGAATTGAAGCAGAAGAAGTACCAGAATTTGACGAATTAAATTCAAAACTCATTTCAAAACCTAGTCTTAGCAGAGATTAATAATCCTTTATGTGTCCATTCTGGTCTAATATCTATTTATAGGTGAACGTCTGTAATGACACAAATGACAACTGCAGATGTGCCCTCGATGGGCAGAAGGCAGTTCATGAATCTGCTTACCTTTGGAACAGTTACAGGGGTTGCTTTAGGAGCTTTATATCCAGTAGCTCAATACTTCACTCCTTATAGGGCTGGTGGTGGTGGTGGTGGAACGAATGCAAAAGATGAGTTAGGAAATAATGTAAGTGCAAGTGGTTGGCTATCAACTCATCCAGTTGGTGATAGAAGTTTGGTACAAGGACTTAAAGGTGATCCAACCTACCTAATAGTTGAGGGTGAAGATGCAATTACCAGTTACGGAATTAATGCGATTTGTACTCACCTTGGTTGTGTAGTGCCATGGAATAGCGGAGCAAATAAATACATGTGTCCATGTCATGGAAGTCAATACGATTCCACAGGAAAAGTTGTAAGAGGACCAGCTCCTCTATCTTTAGCGATAGCTCATGTATCAGTTGAGGATGATCAAGTGCTAGTAAGTCAGTGGACAGAAACTGATTTTCGGACTGGTACTGATCCTTGGTGGGGATGATAAATAAATGAAAAAAAACTTCAATACCATTTCTAAAACCATGAGTCGTTCATTAAAAATCTTTCTCTTTTCAGTTCTTATAGGGTTTTCAATATTTTTAATTCCTCAACCAACTTGGGCATACCCGTTTTGGGCTCAACAAAAATTTGAAAATCCTAGAGAGGCCACTGGGAAAATTGTTTGCGCTAATTGTCATGTAGCAAGTATGCCAACAAGAGCTGAAGTTCCTCAGGCAGTTGCTGCTGATAGTGTTTTCAAAACAGTCGTAGAAATACCTTATAAAAAGGACCTACAAGAGATTGGAGCTGATGGAAGCAAAGTTCCTCTCCAAGTTGGAGCCGTTGTAATGCTTCCAGATGGATTTAAGCTTGCTCCTCAAGAAAGATGGACTGATGAGATAAAAGAAGAGACACAAGGTGTTTACTTCACCCAATACAGCGAGGAACAAGAAAATATTATTTTAGTAGGTCCTTTACCTGGGGATCAAAACAGAGAGATTGTCTTCCCTGTCTTATCACCTGATCCTAGAAAAGACAGCGATTATCATTTTGGAAAGTATTCAATTCATATAGGAGGGAATAGGGGAAGAGGTCAAGTTTATCCAACTGGTGAAAAGAGCAATAACAATTTGTTTACTGCAACAAATTCAGGGACAATAACTTCAATAGGAACAAACGAAGATGGAACACAAACAATTAATCTAAGTAATGAAAAAGGAGAAAGTTTTACTGAAAACCTTCCTGCTGGAACTTCATTATTAATAAAAGAAGGTGACACAATTGAGAAAGGTACAAAATTAACTGAAGATCCTAATGTTGGAGGTTTTGGTCAACTTGATAAAGAAATTGTTTTACAGAGTAAAGCAAGAGTTATTGGCATGATTATTTTCTTTATAGGAGTTGGGTTATCACAAATAATGCTTGTTCTCAAAAAGAAACAAGTAGAGAAAGTACAAGCTGCTGAAGGAATATAAATTAAAATAATTGATGGAAAATATATTTATAGCGCTTAGATCACCTGGGCCGGAGTTGTTTCAACTTGGTCCTTTTTCATTAAGGTGGTATGGATTATTGATAGCTATTTCAGTTTTGGTAGGGCTTAATTTATCAGGCGAATTAGCCCGAGAAAAAGGTTTAAAAAAAAGTCTAATAAATGATTTGCTTCCTATTCTGGTTCTGGCATCAGTAATCGGAGCAAGACTTTATTATGTAGCATTTGAATGGAGAAACTATACCGGTAAGAATTTCTGGAGTTCAATTAATTTTTTAAACTTTAATATACCTATTCCTACTGCTATAGAAATATGGGGAGGAGGAATTGCAATTCATGGAGCTCTAATAATGGGAACATTATCCATAATATTTTTTTGCCGTTGGCGTAGAGAATCTTTTTGGAATGTTATTGATGTACTAGTTCCTTCAGTTGCATTAGGACAGGCAATCGGAAGATGGGGTAACTTTTTTAATAACGAAGCTTTTGGTATTCCCACAAACTTACCGTGGAAATTATTTATACCTTATGAATTTAGACCAACAATATTCTCCGCACAAAATTATTTTCACCCTACCTTTCTTTATGAATCTATATGGAATATTTTTGTATTTGGAATACTAATTTATCTTTTTTTGAAATCAAAGAAAAATCAAATCAGCCTACCCTCTGGCACCTTAAGTTGCATTTATTTAATAAGCTACAGCTTAGGAAGAGTTTGGATAGAAGCCTTAAGAATAGACCCTCTCTGCTTAGTTGGAGTTCCTCCTTTTTGCGAGGGAGGGCTTCGAATGGCACAAGTAATTAGCTTATTTTTAATGAGTTTAGGTTTATTAGGGATATGGAGAATTTATATTTCTAAAAAAGCACTTCCTGATCCTTCTTTAATTAATGGGAGAAATAAATGAATCAGATTTCAATTGTAGGAGCTGGTCCAGGTGCTTTAGACTTAATGACAATAAGAGCTCAAGAAAAGATAAAAAAAGCTGATGTTTTAGTTTGGACAGATTCTCTAATTCCAATACAAATAACAAATCTTGCTAAAGATCATTGTGAAAAAATAAAGACAAGTTCATTAACTCTAGAAGAGATAATTCATGTGCTAATAAAAAGACATAAGGAGGGCAAGAAAGTTGTTCGTCTTCACGATGGTGATCCTTGCTTATATGGAGCGATATCAGAACAAATTTGCAGATTAAATGATGCAGGAATTAAAGTAGAGATTATTCCTGGAGTAAGTGCATATCAAGCAACTGCCGCAACTTTAGGCTTCGAACTAACAATTCCAAATCTAACCCAAACGATAATACTTAGCAGAGCAGATGGCAGGACAGGTAAGCCACAAAAAGAAAGCCTTGAGAAGCTTGCATCCATTCAATCTTCTTTATGTCTTTACTTAAGTGCAAGACATATAGAAGAAGTACAATCCATACTTATAAAGTATTATCCTGCAGATACACCTGTAGCTATTGCACATAGAATCTCTTGGCCAGATGAGTGGGTAAAAGTTATACCTTTAAGTAAAATGGCTAAGATCTCTAAAGAAAAAAAATTAATCAGAACCACTTTATATATAATCAGTCCAACATTAAGGATCGGAAATAACAGATCAAAACTTTATGATCCAACACATTCTCATTTATTTAGGCCTAGCTAAAGTGATATAAATGAAGACCAATTTTCAAAAAGATTCAATGATATAGATAAATGATCTTATAAAAATAAATTCCTTTACAAACCCTTTAGAATAAATTCAATACATCAAAGGTTTTTACTTGGAACAAAGTGAAGGAAAAAAAAGCGATAATTTCCCTATCGCAAATAAAAAGTCCCCATTACAAAAAGTTGGTGAGTTTCTTAAAGAGGCTCGACAAGGAAGAAATCTTTCAGTGGAGGATTTATCCTCATCACTTAGAATTGCTAAAGAACAACTAATTGCACTTGAAGAAGGAGATGAAAAATCACTTCCTGAAAAAGTTTTTATTAGAGCAATGGTTAGGCGAATAGCAGAGAAATTGAACCTAGATACAAGCTTTATTCTTGAAGAACTTAATGAAAACAAAAAGGATGAGACTAAATTCAACCCTTTAATTAAGAAAGATGGTCCTAGAAAAAATAAAAATATTAATCCATTTAGCATGGTACTTTTATCTGGGACGTTAGGATTGCTTACATCAATTATGGTATTAAAATATATTGAAAATACTCAAAATGAGTCTATTAATCTCCAGAGAAGTGAAGTATTTTTATTAAATATTATTTAAAATATATATTTTAAATAATATTTATATCGACACCTTTGATTTTCTTAACTAGTAAAAAGACCTTATTTAAGCTCCATTTCTCAAGATCTAAATTCTGCCCTAAATCATTAGGAATTAAATCAATATCAACTTTTTCATCCTTAGCTTCAATAACAAGATTTGATATCAAAGGGTCTGGCCTTCTATCCAAAGCGCATGAAAGTCTGAGAATCAAAGACATATCACTCACCAATCTTTTTTGACTCTCATCAATTAATAATTGCCAAGCTTCATGTCTTTTTTTTGGAAGGCTTTTCCTATGATACCTGGCGATAGCGGCGACCATTAAGTGCTCAGAATGGGAGTATCCTAAGAGTTCTCCATTTCTTATTAAATACCATGAATGCTTATGATAGGCACTTATATTGATATGCTTTCCACAAGCATGAAGTCTAGCTGCTGCCCATAAAAGATCTCTACCTTCACCATTATCATTATGCAAAATACCTTTAGTCTGATCATAAAAAGTAAGCGCAAATTCTGATACTCTTTTTGATCTTTTTGAATTAACACCAAATCTTCTAGATTGATGAATAACAGTTCTTTCTCTTATTGATCCTTGAAAGCTCAATTGATCTTTTAAATAATGATTTCGACACATCCAATCAACTACTAATCCTTCGCGAAGAGCTCTTTCACTTAAAACAATTTCATTAACATTAACCATTGCCATTATAGTTTGTAGAATCAAAGCTCCTGGAACAATAATCTCAGATCTTCTTTCACTTAATGAGGGCAAATTACTCCTTTCATTAGGTGTCATTTTTATTAATTGACTAACAATGCTATCTAAATTATTTTTGGAAATTTTATATCCATGTAATTTTGATTGAACATGATTTTCTTTATTAGAGATTAATGTTCCAATAGCCATAGCAGTTCCACTAGTTGCGACTAGAACAGGTTTCTCTCCTACTTCAATCCTTTTAGATACTTTATCAATTGCAGACTCCATAGATCCTCTTATAAATGACCTTAAAAACAATTCAGTCTGAGAGGAAATTGGATCTTTTTTAATAAATTCTCTTTGTAATCTTACTGCTCCAATCTTTGTACTTGTTAATGCTCTTGCTTCAGAACTATCACCAAGGATTAATTCCGTCGAACCTCCCCCAATATCAAGAACAAGATGGGGCTTACTTCCAAATTTCATTCCTGAAAGTACGCCTAAATAAATCAATCTTGCTTCTTCTGCTCCGCTTATCAATTCAACATCTAAACCTATCTTCTTTTTTATTTCAGATATAAAAACTTGTCCATTGGGTGCTTCTCTAACCGCACTTGTTGCAGCGATAATAAGACTCTCAACTTTATAACTTTCTGATAAATCCTTAAACCTTTTCAATGTTGAAAAAGCCCTATTCATTGCTAGAGATGTCAGCTCTCCAGTATCAGGGTCTCTTTCTCCTAGTCTTGTTGTTGATTTTTCTGCAAGTTCAATACTAAAAGTATTTAATTTGGGCTCAAGCTTTGCAATCAATAAATGAGTTGAGTTGGTCCCAATATCAATTGTTGCCACACGACATGGTTCAGTATCTTGATTTTCTCCAAGATCTAATTCAATAGAATTCCCTTGAAAGGAATTATTTATTGAGTCACCTAACATATATGTGTATGTAGGTTTAACCTCAATACTCTGACATCCTCAGCACCCTATTGAGAAGACCACATAAATGATTATCAACTTAAATCTTCGTGAGTAATCTTCTTACACAAAAAATTAGATGTTATTTTCAACTTCTTAGATGGAATAAACCAAGTGGAAGATTGATACTTCTCATTCCTGCTGGATGGTCTCTTTGGTTAACCCCAGCAGGACCACCCTCCACAATGCTTTTGGGTTTGGTGATTTTAGGTGGCTTATTTGTAAGCGGTGCAGGATGCATTGCCAATGATATTTGGGATCGACAATTTGATAAGAAAGTCAAACGAACAAAAGAAAGGCCCTTAGCAAAAGGTTCCGTGTCTCTTAAGACTGCATGGATACTACTAACTTTAATGTTATTGCTTAGTCTTTTTATCGTTCTTTTAATCCCAATAAATAGTAGAAATTTATGCCTTCAACTTGCATCTTTATCACTACCTTTTATTGTTTTATATCCTTCTGCCAAAAGATGGTTTAAATATCCCCAACTAATTCTTTCTATTTGCTGGGGTTTTTCAGTTTTAATCCCTTGGGCGGCAAGTGAATCCTCTTTATCAGGAGGGATAACATTACTATTTTGTTGGCTAGCAACAATTTTTTGGACTTTTGGCTTTGATACTGTTTATGCAATGGCAGATGAGATTGATGACAAAGCAATTGGTCTAAACAGTAGTGCAATCAGTCTCGGAAGAAAGTCAATAAAAGCAGTTTCTTTTTGCTACTTTCTAACTAGCTTTTTCATGGCTATTTCTGCTTTCAAAGCAAATTTAGGCTTGATATTTTGGCCTTTTTGGTTGATATCGACTTTAGGAATGCAAAGAGAGATTTTCTTATTAAGTTCAAGATCGAAAGGTATTAAGACTTCTGGGTTACATTTCAGCAACCAAGTAAGGATTGGCAGCTTATTACTTCTTGGCATGATCTTAAGCAAGGTTATT
The DNA here is from genome assembly GCA_003278445.1 of Prochlorococcus sp. AG-363-B05. GTDB lineage: Bacteria > Cyanobacteriota > Cyanobacteriia > PCC-6307 > Cyanobiaceae > Prochlorococcus_B. Next base: position 178,207 of record QCFD01000001.1, on the reverse strand, counting down.
TAATCAATGTCTTTAGCAGGATTCATAAATGACTAGGCCTTTAAAAAAAGGTGATCTTTTCCACATAGTTGCCGCAAGTTCACCAATAAGCAAAAGAGAAGATCTTCAAGCTGGGATAAACGTCCTTCTAGAGTGGGGGTTAAAATGTAACCATATAGATGCAGTAGATAGGTCATGGGGTTATTTAGCAGGTAATGATGAGGTTAGATTTAATGAATTGCACCAAAACAATCATTATCCACTCATAGCTTTTGCTAGAGGGGGGTGGGGATCATCGAGATTATTAGAAAAACGACAGCCCTGGAAAGAAGGTTGGATGATTGGCTTCTCTGACTTAACTTCTATACTTCTTGCAAGGCTCGCAAGTGGATTTCATGGAGGAGTTCATGGGCCACTTATTACAACGTTAGGAGCCGAACCTAGCTGGAGCAAAGACAGGCTTAAATCAATTTTATTTGGCAGTTCAGTACCAGATATTCATGGAGATCCATGGGGAGGCGGAATTGCAAAGGGGCACCTAATAGTTGGCAATCTGACTATCCTTACTCACTTGATTGGTACTAAACATTTACCAGATTTTAAGAAATCAATTTTAATCATCGAAGATGTTGGTGAAGCTCCTTACAGAATTGATCGAATGCTAACTCACCTAAGGTTGGCTGGGATTCTCGAACAAATATCAGGGTTAGGTTTAGGCTCATTTACCAACTGTATTGATGAAGATGGTGTCTCCCAATCTAAGTCGTTTGACCTTCTTGATGTCCTCAGAGATCGAACGAAAGATCTCAAAATACCAATTATTTCTAATTTACCTGTTGGCCACGGAGAAGGGAATGCATCACTACCAATTGGTAGTCAAGCTATTTTAGATGGCGACAAAGGACGACTTAGTCTTTTGTAAGCGACAATAAAGATTCTGCAATCACTAAATCGAATGGTGTTGTAACTTTAATGTTTGATGGCCCTGCATCGTATATTTTTACTGGCAATCCCAAACGTTCAAATAGAGACGCATCATCGGTAACACTCCATCCATTAGAGATAGCTTTACGATGAGCCTGTTTTAATTGATCAACGGGGAAAGCCTGAGGTGTCTGAGCACACCACAAATCCGCACGTGGAGGAGTATCAATTATCTCTCCTTCTTGATTAACCTTTTTTATAGTGTCGATAACTTGAGAAGCCGCAATAACGGCCTCACCACCCATCACAATTCCTGAAATTGCATCAAAGACGGCTGGATTAACTAAGCATCTAGCCCCATCGTGAATAAGAACATACTTAGCATCACCGGGAAGGGCTGATAGCCCTCGCTGAACTGACTCTTGTCTTGTTGATCCTCCATTAATCCACGTAAATGAATCAGCTTTATTTTGAAGAATTGAAAATATAGAGCTTTTATCTTTTGGTTGACCCACAATCCCAATCCAACTAATTGATTGAGAGGAAAAAGCTGCCTTCAAAGTCCATTCTAAAATTGTCTTGCCTGCAATCTTCAATAAAAGTTTATTTCGATCTGCACCCATTCGACTTCCGCTTCCAGCAGCTGCAATCAACAAATGCAAAACCTACTCCTATCCATGGATACATTATCCAATATATTCGAACAGTAGAAATAACAATTTTTGATATCTCAACTTAAAGTCTTTTCTAAAACCAAGTAACTCAATAGTAAATTAATCATATAAAGAATCGATTCTAACGATTTAAACATCATAAAGTCATGACATTTCCTCAATTACTTGAAGGGCAAACTGCACTTGTAACTGGAGCTAGCAGGGGAATTGGTAAAGCAATTGCAATATGCTTAGCGAAAGAAGGGGCAGAGGTGATCATCAATTATTCTTCATCTTTAGAAAATGCAAATAAGGTCATTTCAGAAATAAATTCTTTTGGAGGCAAGGCATACCCTTTGCAAGCAGATATTTCTAATGAAACCTCAGTAAATGAATTAATAAAAACAGTATTAGACAAAAATAAAAAAATTGATGTTCTGGTTAATAACGCAGGAATAACAAAAGATGGACTTCTTATGAGAATGAAAACTGATGATTGGCACAAAGTATTAGATCTGAACCTGAGTGGTGTGTTTTATTGCACAAGAGCTGTATCTAGACAGATGTTGAAACAAAAAAAAGGAAGAATCATCAATATAACTTCAGTAGTTGGACTGATGGGCAATCCAGGTCAGGCTAATTATTCTGCAGCAAAAGCCGGAGTGATTGGTCTAACCCAAAGCGCTGCCAAGGAATTTGCAAGTAGAGGAATCACAGTAAATGCAGTGGCACCTGGTTTTATTTCTACTGACATGACAAAGGATTTGAACAGCGAGGCAATCCTATCTGCCATTCCGCTTGGAAGATTTGGTGAGCCTGATGATGTTGCAGGTGTAGTTAAATTTTTAGCAGCAGATCCCTCTGCGGCTTATATAACTGGTCAGACAATTCAAGTTGATGGTGGGATGGTAATGAGTTAACCCTCGCCATTGCTTACTCGGCAAAAAGCAAGTATAAGAACGGGAGTCAGCGAAAAATGACCTCGTTTATTGACAAATTTATAGAAAAAATTGGAAATAGATGGGTCGTCAGTTATCTGAGGGTTTCGACAGCAAAACAGACTGGAGAATCAAAGACTGGAATAAAGCGACAAGTAGAGAACCGACAAAAATTTTTGGATACTCATCCTGAGTGCAAGCTTTGGGAGGAAGAATTTCAGGATTTAGGAGTTAGTGGAAAAGGAGACAACAGGAGGAAGGGAGATTTAGCCCGATTTATTGATCAAGCAGAAAGAGGAATATTTCCACCAAAAACAATTTTGCTAATTGAATCGGTTTCTCGTCTAACAAGAGACACTCAAAAAGGATTATTTGTTAACTAAAGGTCTGAAATTATTAGGTAGAACATCTACAATTAAATGCACTCTATCTTCATTGCTATTATTTATTACAGAATGAATCCTGTCATTACTCAACTCAAAAATACGACCTACTGGAAACTCATAAGGATTCTTATCTATAAAAAACTTTACTAAAGGAGATGAAATTATTACAAGATGAATTCTATGTACAAGGAGTAAATTTATTGAAATATCTTTATGAGGTTTTATATCAGAACCTGCTGGTAATCGAGCAAAAAGACAATTAACGATTAAACCATCATATTTTCTTACAAGCTTAGAAAGAAAAGGGCTTAGCATGGTCCAAAGTTGGGTATCTTGATTCATGTAATCAAGATTAATTAAACGGTTCTTAGCATCCCATTTATTCCATATAAAGGGGATTGAGTTTGTGTTTTTATGAACCTCAAATTTAGTCTGCCTTAAACTCCACTCTTTCCATTTGTTTTCATCAATATTAGAAATTATTTTAGCAAAATTTGATACATTTATATCTCCTATAGACAAAAATGGAATTGGTAGTCTCATGGCATTACAGCAAAAGAATCTAAATTCAGATGATTTTCTTAAATTAGCTTTTTTATAAATAAACCATGAATTTCATTCATTTGCCTAATTTCGCTTTAATTGTCTTTAAATATCGTCGGCTTGATATTTCTTAAGAGTGAGAGTTAAACCAAAATTCTTCTATTAGCATTTCCCTAGTTTTTGAGCATGACTTTTCAGAGATCTATTGCAATGAATTCTTCTTAGTTGATTACCAAGCGTACCAAGTCATAAGTTAATCCTCTCTATTACTTACTCGGCAATATTAATTATAACAAAGGAAGTCAGTGAAAGTTGGCCTCGTTTAGTGACAAAATAAAGGGCCAAAACTGGAACCAGATAGGTCGCGAGCTATTTAAGTATTTCGGCTGCAAAACAGACTGGATAATCAAAGAGAGAAGCAAAGATTTTATTGAAATGGACGAAAAGACATTCGTAAGAGACAAGAATTTTCTAGCTGGTTTTTGAAACTGGCTTAGTTGTGGGCGTTGAATTAACTACTGGACGCTTTAAAATTGGGGTAGGTAAACGAGGGAAAAAAGGAAACTTAATTGAGCTGGAATTTATAGAAAAAAAGAAGCTAGTTTTTGCACCTTAAGGCGACACTATCGAATAACTGATGGATCAAAGAGAGGAAGTCTGAAAGCTTCCGACAGAGTTTCTAGAGCTGAGGGCAAAAAGAAATAGTCTACAGAATCAAGTTGATAAGGCTTAGACCTCTTAATAAATAAAAGAGTGCTGTTTGTTGACCTATGAGGTTTTTGATTTTTTCTTGGATATCGACTAACTCTCAAGCATTAGGAATCACCTCATCCTTAGAGGATCTTAGTGTGATATTCATTTGTCTGAAAAATGCTTTTGTCAGAAGAGCCTGAAGAGATGGCCTTCCATATAGAAACATTAAGAGAAATATGTAATGGTGAGCTTCAACTGAAATAAATCAATGTCATTCGGAGCGGAGACGTCCTTTATTCTTCTTGCTCGTATTCAAGTTAAGCCAGATAAAGTTCAGGAATATTTATTACTTGCTGCTAAAACTGATAAGGCAGTGGAGGATTCAGAACCAGGGATGTTGCACCATACTTTTGATCAAGATCCAGAAAATCCTCTTTGTTTTGTTTGGTCCGAAGTTTACAAAAATGACGAGGCTTTCCTTGCTCATCTAGCAAATCCACCAGTAGGAGAATATTTGCAAGGTCATGCAGAACTTGGCGATAATTTCACTGTGGAAGTTTATGGAACTGTTGGAGATAAATGTAAAGCCGCTATGAAAGCAACTGGATTGCCATTGAAAATTTTTGAAAGCAAGCTTGGTTACAGCAGGGTCTAATAAATAATAGATATAAGTCTATGGATCCTTCTGAAGAAAAACAGCTGTGGGTTATCCGAAGAGCTCATAATGTTTCTAGCGTCAGAAATTTGAAGTAATAGACACTCTTTAGGAAGTAAATTCTAAAGTTTTATCTTATCGGTTGTGATCTTAATTTTTGCTGGAGTTCGAGCAAGATTGCCAAGATCTATATAGTAATAGCAAAAAAGATTTAATAACTCTTCTCCAACAATCGAACCAAAGAGAAAAAGCTTCTTTCTTTCCTTTTATCAAAGAATATTTTCAGAGCATCTTTTAGCTAAAATTACTTTTTAGTTTACATTATTAATTTATTAGATTTAATTGAGATAATATTGGTTTAGATTGAATTTTGAATTTTGATTTCTACAAATAATATTGAATTTCGTCGTGATTTCCTTTCTTCTTTATTAAGTAAATTCACAAGGATTTTGGGACTTGGTCTTGCGTTAGTATTCGTAACACATATTATTTTCTTTAGCGAGGAATATTCAGTTTCTACAGCACAAATTATACAAGGATTATCAGGTTTTACTCTTTTATACCTTTCATTAAGAGGGATAACAAAAAAAGTTTTTGATTCTTTATTAAAAGAAAAAGAGATTCTTTTAAAAGTATTTATTTTGCCTTTCATAGCAATTACATCTATTGTTATTTATAAAATTAATTTAAATAATTTAGATGGTTATATACGAAGAATGGGAGAAGGAAGTTTGGTGGAATGGTTATCTTTTTTGTTTTTTTTACTTTCATCATTCCTCATATTCAGAGCTAGCAGTAATGATTTAAATAAACAAGAAAGAATTATTTTAAAAACAGGTTCTCTTATTCTATTTATTTTCTCGATGGAGGAAATTAGTTGGGGTCAGATGATATTCAACTGGGGAAGTCCTGAAGTGATAAATAAGTTTAATATTCAAAATGAAACAAATTTACATAACATTATGTTTATACATGATAAAAGCTGGATTATTCTATTTTGCTTGTTCTCTTTATGTCTTATTTTATCATTAATTGGATTTCAGTTAAGAAAGAAGCAACGAATAAAACTAGGGTCGACATCTGATATTATTTTCCCATTAGGATGTTGTTCCAGTTATTTTGCAATTGCATCAATTATATATTTGGGCGTCGTTCTTTTGAAAGCTGGAATCTTTATTCCTTTCTTACATACTAGAGAACAAGAAATGGGAGAATTATTTTTTGCAATTGGTGTTTTTATTCATTCAAGTTATATATTTACCAACTGCGAGATAACTCAAAAAGTTTTAAAAAATGACTAATTCTTTCCTATGTTATCCGAAATATCAAAAGTACTTTTACTTTTCCTCACTAATCAGTGATTATGCTAAATCTATTGCAGTAATAAGATTTTTATTTACTGAATACCCACTGAATTAAATCATTAGCTGAAAAAATTAATTTCGGATAGGTTGACCTAGTTCATCTCTCAATCTGCGAATACGTTGTAGTAATTTTAATCTTCTGCTTCTTGCTGTTGCTGTAAGAAATATCCTCAAAGGAAAATAAATCAACGTCATAGTCCCGGCCAACCCAGCCATGAGAATAAAAAATAAAGCTCCTGGATCATTCATAAGTTGACACTAACTGCCTTCTGTGGAAATTGGGAAAAATTTCTCAAATACAATTCGGCTTTCCCCACTTATTTAGCCTCCCCTAATGTGTGTTTTTTGTGGGAGATTAAGTTTAATTCAAACCAAATATGGCCAAACTTCTAAGTTTTTCTGATGAATCTCGTGGTTCTCTTGAAAAAGGGGTAAACAATTTAGCGAATGCTCTAAAAGTCACTATTGGGCCTAAAGGTAGAAATGTAGTCATTGAAAAGAAATTCGGAGCTCCAGATATTGTTAATGATGGAGTTACTATTGCCAAAGAGATAGATCTCGATGATCCATTTGAAAATATTGGAGCAAAGCTTATTGAGCAAGTCGCCTCAAAGACAAAGGAAAAAGCTGGAGACGGAACTACTACAGCAACAGTATTAGCTCAGTTTATGGTTCAAGAAGGACTTAGGAATACAGCGGCTGGAGCAAGTCCAATAGAATTAAGAAGAGGGATGGAAAAAGCCGTAACTAAAATTGTTGATGATCTAAAAGAAAAAAGTAAATCAGTAAGTGGTGAGGCGATTAAACAAGTCGCGACAGTAAGTGCAGGTGGTGATGAAGAAATAGGTTTAATGATTGCAGATGCGATAGATAAAGTAAGTTTTGATGGAGTAATAACAGTTGAAGAATCCAAATCTCTAGCCACTGAACTAGATATCACTGAAGGTATGGCCTTTGATAGAGGTTATAGCTCACCATATTTTGTTACCGATGAAGATAGATTAATCTGTGAATTTGAAAATCCATCAATACTAATTACTGACAAAAAGATCTCATCAATAGCGGATCTTATTCCCGTTCTTGAAACTGTTCAGAAAAATGGATCACCCTTAATAATTCTTGCTGAAGAAGTTGAAGGTGAAGCACTGGCAACTTTAGTAGTAAATAAAAATCGCGGAGTTCTCCAAGTTGCCGCAGTTAGGGCTCCTTCATTTGGCGAAAGACGTAAAGCTGCTCTTGGAGATATTGCTGTACTCACAGGCGGCACATTAATAAGTGAGGACAAAGCCATGAGTCTTGAAAAAGTTCAATTAACTGACTTAGGGCAAGCTAGGCGAGTAACAATCACAAAAGACAGCACAACAATTGTCGCAAATGAAAATCAAAATACCGAATTAGCAAATCGCATTGCCTCAATCAAGAGAGAACTCAACGAAACAGATTCTGAATATGACCAAGAAAAGTTAAATGAAAGAATCGCAAAGCTTGCAGGCGGAGTAGCTGTTATCAAAGTTGGAGCGCCAACTGAAACTGAATTGAAAAATAGAAAGTTAAGAATTGAAGATGCTCTTAATGCAACTCGTGCAGCCATAGAAGAAGGTATTGTTGCTGGTGGTGGAACTACTCTTCTTGAATTAAGTGAAGGGCTTGAAGTTTTATCTAAAGTTCTAGAGGGTGATCAGAAAACCGGTGTTGAAATTATAAAAAGGGCATTAACTGCTCCAACCAAGCAAATAGCAATAAATGCTGGATTCAACGGTGATGTTGTTGTAGCAGATATTAAACGCTTAGGTAAAGGCTTCAATGCACAAACAGGGGAATACGAAGATTTACTGGAAGCAGGAATTTTGGATGCTTCAAAAGTAATACGACTTGCTCTTCAAGATGCTGTGTCAATTGCCTCGCTCCTTATTACTACAGAAGTTGTTATTGCAGACAAACCTGAGCCACCGACTACTCCTGGAGGCGAAGGTGGAGATCCAATGGGTGGAATGGGTGGAATGGGTGGAATGGGTATGCCTGGAATGATGTAATAATTAGAATTATCTAAATTCTTAAAATTAAAAAGTTCAAGTAAAAATATAGAACTAACTTCTTAATAACCACTTCTGAAGGTAACCATATTTAGGTTTAGGAGGTAAAGGAATTAATGATTGTACTTTTGGAAGATTTTTACATTCATTAATTTTATTTATATCTTGCTGCAATTTATTTTCCTTATTTACTAGTTCAGGTGATTTAATTTCAACCGAGTCTTTATTCTCAACATTAACTGAATTAACTACATTATTAGTTTCAATTTTGATTTCTTTTTCTTTATTATCATCGTCTTTTATAAAAATTTCTTTATCAACCTGAAAAGAAGCTTCTTTTACTTGATAATCCTTCTTATTATCTTTATCAATAGTTTTTTGATCTAAAAGTGTTAAATCTAGTTTTTGCAATTCCTCCAAACTTTCCACTCCAAAACGATGTGCCCATTGAGATTTCAGAAGAAAATATAAATCATTATCTTTAGCCTCAAGGGCTTCTATAATTTGTTGCTGTAGCTGGTACTTTCGAGACTCCAAAATTCTTGTATATCGCTAAAATAAGAATATCAAGCAAGTTTGCGATTTAAAAGTGGTCTAATAAGAAAAAACAATCCAACTGTAAGAATAAATAATATTGCAAGGCAAGAATATCCATTTAATTCTCCATACGGAGCATTAATTAAAACAGATTCCAGATCAACAGAGTTTTGATAAGCCATACGTATTGGTTCAATCGCAAATGTTAATGGATTGATTGATGCTACCCATCCAAGCCATTTAGGCATAAAAGATATTGGTGCTAAAGCTGTACTAGCAAAAAGGACAGGGAGATTAGCAATAAAGATAATTGCTATTAGCTCTATATGTCCTGGTAAAACGAATGCCAAACCAAGACTTAAACCAGTGATTGCAAATACCAACAACAATAAGGTTATAGCTATAAGTAGAAAGCCTCCCAAGCTTGGCCAGCCATAACCTAAGAGAGCAGAGGTTGCCATAATTGCAAAACTCTGCAAAAGACTAATAGTAGTTATATAAATTACTGAAGCAATAACTATTGAACTCCGACTACTCAATGGAGCAACTAAAAGTCGGTTAAGGAAGCCAAATTCTCTATCAAACATTATAGGGAGCCCAGCATTAAGGGCTCCACTAAAAGCGGTAAATACTATTAAACCTGCGCCAAGAAATTCTCCATAGCTACTATTGCCAGGCAAGAAATCTATCGGGGCTTTTGAGAATAGCGCTGCAAAAAGCAAAAGCCATATCAAAGGTTGGAGAATGCCTGCTAATAATGTTGAAGGTCGTCGAATGAGTTGAATGAAAAGCCTCCATGTTAATGCAGAGGTCTCTTGAAGAATTTCATTCAATTCATTTCTAGACTGTTTTCCTTGATGCAGGGGTGAGTTAGTAGTAATCATTTCTTTATTAGTTTAGTATTAAAAAATTAATTAACGCATCGATTTTTTATTCTCAAGTTTAAAATCTCTTTTACCAGCCAGCTCTAATTCAGCATCCATAAGAGTTCTACCAGTCGCCTGTAAATAAACATCATCTAAACTGGGACGACTATGAGAAAGTGCAAAAACTTCAAAATTTCCTTTTGAAAGATGATCTGACAAATTGGATATGACATCATTACTTCGAACTAAAAAATTTAAAGAATATCCTTGTTTTTTGTTGACAACCACATTTGAAACGCCATTAATATTTTTTATTAATCTCCTTACCGCTTCAGCTTCAAACTCATCACTGAACTCACGGACCCTAAGCGTAACTCTATCGCCACCAAGCTCTTTTTTTAAATCATCTGGTTTTCCACTAGCAATGACTTTTCCCCTATCAATAATAGCCATCTCATCAGCCAATTCATCTACTTCCTCGAGATAATGACTACTTAAAAGAATTGTAGTTTCGTTATTTCTAAGTTCCTTCAATAATCCCCAAATAACTGATCGACTTTCTATATCCAGTCCAACTGTAGGTTCATCAAGAATCAATAATTCTGGTTCATGCAACAATCCTGTCGCAAGGTCAAGTCTTCTTTTCATCCCTCCCGATAAAGAACCACACCTTCTGTCAATCCATTGATTCATCTCAAGTCTCTGAATCAATTCTTCAATTCTCTTTTTCTTATAGTTGTTATTCAGATGGTAAAGATCTCCTTGAAGCTGAAGCAACTCTCTACCTGTAAGTATTTTATCGATTGCGACCTCTTGAGCTACATAACCCAATCTTCGTCTGATTTCTTTTTCCTCCAGTAAAGCATTATGTCCTGCCACCTCAACGTCACCTGAATCAGGAGCAAGAAGAGTACAAATAATTCTAAGAGCAGTACTTTTACCAGCCCCGTTGGGACCTAACAAACCATACAAAGAACCTTTAGGAACTTTAAGGTTAAGTCCATTTAGAGCACTAACAGGACCATAAGACTTGAATAAATCTTTCAGTTGAATGAAAAACATCTAGAAATAGAATTCCTATAAAGATAAGCTGATATCATCCAACAAATTCTAATTAATATAGAAGAACAAGTTTATAAAGTTTTTATTTTTATTTCTTAGACTTAAGAAAAACTCATTGAGAAGTCATGAATTAATGCTATTAACTGATCATTAAAAACAATTGATACTTGTAATCTACTAATAACAAGCAAAAAACAAACCCCAAACATATAAAGGATAGACCACCTAAACAAACCCTTAGCCCTATCTGAATCCTCTGGATTATCTCTTAATCTTGAAACCAATTGAAGAAGTCTTGAGTTATAGGGTAATAGTAAGATTCCATATAAAAAACCTCCTTCAGGCAAAACGAAGCAGCCTAAAAAACTTAAAAATACAGTTAGATAAGCATAAACGGATATAGCCTTAGCCGTAACAAAAGGACCACTTACTGTTGGGAGCATAGGTATCCCTACAGATCTATAGTCCTCTTTTAACAATATTGCTAGAGCCCAGAAATGTGCTGGGGTCCAAACCATAACCAAAGAGAAAAGCCACCAACCCCCTAATCCAATATGTCCTGCAGCGGCTGAAGCTCCAACCAAAGGAGGAATTGCGCCAGCGACTCCTCCAAAAACTATGTTTTGAGATGTTCTTGGTTTTAAGAAAACTGTATATAAAAGTACATAGCTACAAAGTCCCAAAAGGGTAAGTCCAGCTGCCAAACAGTTAACTCCACTTACTAAAAGAGCTGACGCAGCAAGAGTACAAGAAATTGCTCCAATAAAAACAGATGACTGAGAAAGACGTCCAGAAGGCAATGCTCTATTACTAGTACGCTTCATTCGTTTATCAAGATCTTGCTCCCACAAGCAGTTAAGAGCTCCTGCAGCTGCAGCTGCAAGAGCTCCTCCACCTAAAGTACAAGCCAATCTTGGAGAGGGTACTGGCCATTCTTCGGAAAGGGCCATCCCACCAACAGTTGTAGCAAGTAAAAGAGGAATTAATCTTGGCTTAGCGACTTCTAACCAAGCTGGCAATTTAATACGTTTTCTGGAGGGAACAATTTCCTCACGATTAATTTGCTGTGGAATTACATCAGATGTTGAGCTAACCATGACATGTCTCCAAAGTTGGTTTAGTTACAAAAAGCGGTTGGTAAGTTCCATCAACTACTTTGCCTTTAAAATTCAATGCTGATAAAACGGCCACTAACAAGCAGGCAACTAATTGATGTCCTATTACCAGTAAAGGCTCACTCATACCTAATTGAATTGAAAAAACCCCTAAAAAGATTTGTAAGATGATCAAAAAAGTAATAGTAAAAAGATACGGCCATTGATTAATAAAAACATCTCTCTGTTTAAGTGAAATGATTACGAATGAAATCACCAAAATGCTTACAGGTATGGCAGTTGCACGATGAAGAGTTAAAAGATTACAAGAATCACCAAAATTCAAGCATCTATGAGCAGCCCATGAGGTTGCCACTCGACTACCAAGTAAAGACTGACCTATTACAGAAAAAAGAGAGGTAAATCCAATAGAGCGAATCCAGAGAGGGAGAATTGATTTACCTGGGCTAAGTAATTTTTGAGTTACACCACTCATGATCGCCACAAGAATAAATGCAACTGCAAGATGAGCAACTACTACTAAGGATGGCAATAGCTGAAGAACTGTCAAAGCGCCTAAAAACCCTTGAAAAGAGACCAATAAAGTTAGGGCCCCATAAGTCCAAGGAAGCCATTTAGGTAAAGATTTGGCCCAGTATAAAGAGAGGGAAAACTGAGTAATTAAAACAATCCCCACGAAAAAAGCATCTAAACGATGAAACCATTCGAGGAAGACTTGTAAATTCATTTGCCTACCTGGCAAAAACGATCCATAACACAAAGGCCAGTCTGGGCAAGCGAGGCCAGCCTCCATTACTCTCGTTGCACCTCCAATTACAACAAGAGCGATCAGTGCAACTACCACATGAGCAGCAAGCTGACCCAATCTAAAGCGAGGCTTTTGTGGATAAATAACCTGCACGTATGCAAAAATCCATCAAGATCATTATTAATTAAACGTAGCGATTACTTCGTACACGTCACCTGAATAAACGGACTGCAACATAAATATTCCCTGTAAAAATAAATTATTCATCTTGAATTAACAATTAGTCAGTACATTAATTACTTTTGCCCATAACCTATAAATAGAAAAAGGAGATTTTCTTGCCGAAACTGTCGGCCATCCTAACTCTTTCATCAAGTTTAATTCTTGGCATAGGAGGAGTTTGGATTGCTTACAACGTAGATATGCTTCCCGTGAGTGCGAGCATGAATGCTCCTGTTTATGATGAGCTCTACAGAGTCCTATTCATTATTGGCTGCATACTTTTTATAGGTATGACTGCTTTAGTAATTTATAGCCTTATTCAATTCCGTCGTAGGCCTGGAGAAACTGGTGATGGAATTGATTTAGAAGGTAATATCAGCTTAGAAATTTTCTGGACAGCAGTTCCTGCAATTGTTGTATTGTTTGTAGGTTTATATAGCTACGATATTTATGATCGGATGGGGGGCATGCAACCTTTAATGCATGATCACAATGGGCAAATGGGAAATCAGACCGAGAGAGTTTGGGGGGGTATAGGTTCCGGCCCAATTGAGACTACTTATTCAAATAATTCATCCCCATTAGCAATTGAATTAACTGCAATGCAATTTGCTTTTATCTTTCATTATCCAAAAGGAGATATTATTTCGGGAGAACTTCATGTTCCACTGGGAAAAGAGGTTAGTTTAAAAATGGAGTCTAAAGATGTCATACATGCTTTTTGGGTTCCTCAATTTAGACTTAAACAGGATGTTATTCCTGGCCAACCAACGATCTTAAATTTCACTCCAACTAAAGCAGGTAATTTCCCAATTGTTTGTGCAGAGTTGTGTGGGCCATATCATGGAGGGATGAGATCAAACGTAATAGTTGATGAACAAGAAGACTTTGATAATTGGTTAAGAGAAAACTCTAAGGAAACAATTTAAGATCATGACTATTTCATTAAAACCAAGCAACACTCCTCCAGAAAAACTTCAACCAACTGGCTGGCTCAGGTATTTAAGTTTTAGTCTTGATCATAAAGTTATAGGTCTTCAATATTTAGTATGTGGTTTCTTGTTTTATTTGATCGGAGGGTCTTTAGCTGGCGCAATAAGAATAGAACTCATTAGTCCACTTTCAGATTTCATGCCAAGAGAAGTTTATAACCAAGTTCTAACTCTCCACGGCACAATCATGATTTTTTTATGGATCGTGCCTGTAGTTAATGGTGCTTTTGGAAACTATTTAATACCTTTTTATGTTGGTGCTAGGGACATGGCCTTCCCCAGACTGAATGCAGTAGCTTTTTGGCTAATCCCCCCCTCCGGTTTAATGTTGATAACCAGCTATTTCATAAATGGTGCCGCACAGTCTGGGTGGACAGCCTATCCACCCTTAAGCATTACGACTCCAGCAGCAGGTCAAATCATTTGGATATTAAGTGTCTTGCTTTTGGGAGGGAGCTCAATCTTTGGTGGTATTAATTTCATCGCCACCATCCTAAAACTTCGGAGACCTGGGCTTAAATTAATGCAATTACCTATGTATTGCTGGGCAATGCTGGGTACAAGTATTCTTGTTGTTTTATCAACTCCGGTACTTGCTGGGACTTTAATACTTTTGAGCTTTGACATAGTTGCTCATACCGGTTTCTTTAATCCAAGTCTTGGGGGAAACGTAATTGTTTATCAACATCTTTTTTGGTTTTACTCTCATCCTGCTGTTTATATCATGGTTCTACCTGCCTTTGGTTTAGTCAGTGAAATACTCCCAATCCATAGTAGAAAACCACTTTTTGGCTATACAACAATGGTCTTTTCAATTATGGGGATAGTTGTTTTAGGTCTAGTTGTTTGGGCCCATCATATGTTTACGAGTGGAACTCCTCCATGGATGCGCTTATTTTTCACAATAGCGACTGCTTTTATAGCTGTTCCTACGGGTATTAAATTTTTCAATTGGGTTGCAACTTTATGGGGAGGGAAAATTTCACTTAATAGTGCCATGCTATTTTCATGTGGATTTATTATTAACTTCGTTTTAGGAGGAATAACAGGAGTTGCATTAGCTCAAGTGCCTTTTGATGTTCATGTGCATGACACCTATTTTGTTGTTGCTCATTTTCATTACATAGTCTATGGAGGTTCTGTATTTGTTATCTTCTCCTCAATTTATCATTGGTTCCCAAAATTCACTGGGAAAATGCTCAATGAAAATCTTGGAAGATTCCATTTCATAATTACCTTTATAGGCTTTAATCTTTGTTTTGCTCCTCAACATTGGTTAGGCTTAAATGGGATGCCTCGACGAGTTGCAGAGTACGATCCGCAATTTCAATTAATTAATCAAATAAGTAGCTTAGGAGCCTTATTAATGGCTTTAAGTACTCTTCCTTTTCTATGGAATGTTGTTCGAAGCATCCTCTACGGAGATAATGCTGGGGACAACCCCTGGAATGCACTCACTCCTGAATGGTTAACAAGCTCACCACCCCCTGTTGAGAATTGGGTTGGAGAAGCTCCACTAGTTCTGGAGCCATATGGGTATGGAAGAAGAGATTCAAATGAATCTCAGGAGCAAAAAAAATGACATCACTAGTCCCGAAAGAGCAATCCTCAGAAATCAAGAACGATCTCTCAAAAGAAGAACATGAAGATTTCCGCTTATTCGGACTCATAGCTTTTTTAATCGCAGACGGAATGACCTTTGCAGGTTTTTTTGCTGCATATCTAACTTTTAAAGCAGTCAATCCCATAGGTCCTGATGCTATTTACGAATTAGAGCTACCTTTACCAACTTTAAATACAGTTTTGCTATTAGTTAGTAGCTTTACTTTTCATAGAGCTGGAAAATTTCTAGAAAAGAATGAAGCAACACAATGTCAAAAATGGCTTCTTATTACAGGTGCATTGGGAGTGGCATTTTTAATCAGCCAAATGTTTGAATACTTTACTTTGCCTTTTGGATTAACTGACAATCTATTTGCAAGTACTTTTTACGCATTAACTGGTTTTCACGGGCTTCACGTTACTCTTGGATCCATAATGATAATGATCATTTGGTGGCAAACACGCGTTCCTCAAGGTCGAGTAAATAAAGAAAACAAGTTTCCATTTGAAGCAGTAGAGCTCTATTGGCACTTCGTAGATGGGATTTGGGTCGTTTTATTCATTATCCTTTATCTGCTTTGAGCGTTAAATATTGATACTAAGAAAGAATATTTAAATTAATTTGTTGCCACAATTCCACTTATTCGTCAGAATTCAATTAATTAAATAAGTCTGAAATGCTTGTTGGAAAAGAACTCCTAGACAAAGCAAGATCTTTGAGCAAATGTCCAGAAGACGAAATCGCTAAGGGATGTGGTTACGTTGGGCCAAGCGGGAGAGTTTTACGTAAAAATTTCTATCGTGCTTTAGTTGAAGCCAAAGGTTATAAACTTCGCTCAAATGGACCAGGAAGAGCAGGGAATAGATCTTCAAGAGGAAGACAAGCAGAATTTCGCACAAAAGTTCATGGTAATGGCAATCTTCTTATTGGACATGCATATACAAAAAAATTAGGTCTTGAACCTGGACAAGAATTTCGTATTGATGTCAGAAAAGAGTCTGGAGCAATCAGTTTGTTACCACTCAAGAAATAATTATTATTTAAGTAGGAGTCACTGAGATAAAATTTTAAGCTATTAAATCCAACCTTGCTCATTAAGCCACTGGGAGCTGATTACTGGATTTTGTTTTTTAACGGACTCTTTTTCATTTACTTTTAACAGCTTTTCAGCATATTTAGCAATTACATCAACCTCCAAATTAACTTTTTCGCCAATTTTTAAAAACTGTAAGCAAGTATTTGACCAAGTATGAGGTATTACGGCTATTGAAAAATTACGTCCATAATCATATGTCTCTGCAATAGTAAGACTTATTCCATTTAAGCTAATACTGGCCTTATCACACATATATCTACAAAAGCTCAGGTCATCCCAAGACACTTTCAAATTCCATGAATTTTTCAAATCTTCAATAGAAATGACTTCCCCCATCCCATCTATGTGTCCACTAACAATATGTCCACCTAATCGATCAGAAAGACGCAATGCTGGCTCAAGATTCACATGACCATTTTTTTGAGCTTTATCTGCAAGATTTGTTCTTCTTAGAGTCTCCTCACTTATATTCGCCAAAAAAGAATCATTCATTAATTCAGAAACAGTTAAGCAAACTCCATCCACAGAGACACTATCACCAAGTTTCAAAGGAGAAAATGGCTTACATCCATCAACAACTACACCTATATTATTTTTCTTGATAGTACCAATGGACTGAATTAAACCAGTAAACATTATGAAACCTACAACTTTTAGAATGCTAGTGAAGGTATTTAAATATGTCTTCAAAAACTTTATTTGAATTTCGAATGAAGTTTGATTATGAATTATTCCAATACAAAGCTAAGTTCTTTTTTTCCTCAAAGCTCAGTACAGGCAATGACCAAGATCTATTCCAAGCACTTTCTTCTGGAATGAAAATAGATTGATACTTTTGAGAAATATTTATATATTTTTTCCTTAAATCTGAAAAGCTAGTTGGAGGGAAAAAACCTTTTCTTATTAAACGTCTAAAATAAGTTGGCCCCCACAACAAATTAAACCAATCAGTAGGGAAAGGCTCTGAAGATAACATGGGAGAAGCAAGGACTGTCCAATTCAATGGGCATCCTTCATTGGGGAAAAGAATAGATAATCGCGGATCTTTAATAAGACTATCGACACAACTAGATAAAGGAAGAACTGTCGCATTGGCTCTACCTGAAACGACCCAATTCAATGCATTACGATCATCAAATGACTTAGCTTGACTTTTGATTTTTGAAAAGTCATTATCAAAACCAATTTTTTGGGCAATAGAAATCAGAAGATAAGGACTATTTGGAAAAACTATTTGATTTTTCAGTGCAGTTGAAAAGATAACTTTCCAAGAATTCTTATTATTTAGAGCTAGTGAATCTTCATTCCTGAAAAGTATGACCCAAGGGCTAACAGCTAAAGGAAAAATTCTATTTTTATAATCCTCGCCTAACCCAGCAAGAAAAGATCTGGCTTGCTTACTGAAATCATCTCTAAGATAAGGTGCTTTAATCTCTTGAAGTGAACCAAAAGGTAAATTAGAAATCCAACCGTCATTGAAGACTATTAAATCTGTTTTTTCTTGAAGAATAGAATTATAAGAAAAATTTTTTAATTCGATATCGCTTATTGGGAAAAACTCCCAAGTATTAGATAGACTATTTATCAATTCACTAGGGAAGCTATTAGAAACACCTCTCAAAGAAAGTTTTTGTTGAGCTATTGAACATCCTGAGAATAAAAACATCGAAGAAATTAGCCCATACTTTATAAAATCTCTCCTTCCCAATTTATTCGTCTGCATATTATTTAAATTCCTTCAATAGTTTTTTCATCTTTTGATTTCAATAGATTAGCAACCTCTCTATCGCATTTCCTAATCATTTCTTTCTGAGTCAATCCCTTGATTTGAGCGAGTAATGATAATGCTCCAGCCCCAACACCTTCTTTGACGTATCCAATCTCATAGTCGCGAAGAACCTTTTGATTACTATCATTAAATCTATAAGAACTTGCTAAGCCAAGGATATTAACTTTAAAATGTTTAGCAACATTATTCATCAAATGAATAAAAGAATTTCTTTGTTTTGAAGAAGAAAGTGATTCGTCGACCAACCATGATGTAGTGCCTATTATGACTTTTTCAACAATATTAGAGCGTAATTCAGGTTCAACTTCATTTAAGACTAAAGCCAATACTGCCAACATCTGACAACCTCCTCCTAATAGAATATCTTGTCCAGACTCTCTTGCTCCCATTAGCAAACCAACCGCAATTGGCTGAAATGGATCGCCTACTGCAGCCATAAGATCAATAGAAGAGGCGTATTGATCTAATTTAGCTGCCTTTAACCCTTGGTTAACTAATTTTTTTTTTAATTCTGAAGGAGGATTCCTATGGCTTCCACTAATAAGACCATCAACATTTATTCCTAAGCCTGATAGAACTGCAAAAGCTGTTGTTGTTCCTCCTGGAACACACTCTGTAATTAAAAGAGATTGTTTTAATTTCTTCCCTATTTTAAACCCACCATCAAACAAAAGTTGAACTCTACTAATGTCCATCGCATTCCCTGAGCTCAAGCATCTAGCAGGGCCTATCTCTGACGACTCAAGAAAAATATGCTCAAAAGAGGGTCTTTGCCGCAATCCTGCCGAAATAATAGTTGGTTGAATTTTTAAAAAATCTGATGCAACATAGCTAATCAAAGCAGGAGAGACCCCAGCAGGCAAAGGAGGCAAAGGCCATCTTTTGGAGAACAAAGGTCCTCTTAACAAAAGTTCGGCATCTGCAATAGCTGTATAACGTCTAGATATAGGAGTCGAACCCGCAGAGGATATTCCCTCAATCTCAGCAGTTTGAGTTCCGGCTAGAATTAAAAAGAAAGCAATATTCCTAATATTTTCATGCCATCGTTTTACTTTTTCTTCAATATTCTGCTCTTGGACCCCTTTCCCAAAAGCCAATATTCCTGACGCCAATAAAACGTAACTGTCTCCTATCATTATTTATCAATTAGGTTCAAGAGAAATTAGATTTTCTAACAACGTGGGAGGGGTAGGTATAAAGGATTTGAGTCTAGGAAAAATCCAATATGCCAAAGCATGTAAACAAAGAACGTAAACGATTTCTTGAGTTATAACAAGACATAGCGCAACCATTTGAACCTGCGTCATATTCGGGATAAAAGGCAAATTGAAAATATCTATTCCTTTCTCAATCAATGCTGCTCCAGCACGAGTAATAATGACCCATAAGTTCTCACCGACCAAAAGAGATAGAACAAACACCCTAACTAAAAAACCCATAGTTCCAATTACAACTCCGACACTCCAACTTAACCACCAGTTCCATCCTTTTTGCCAACTATATCCTAACCACAAGGAAAGTAACCCGTAAGGGAAAAGGACTAAAGGTCCTCTTAGTGGCCCCATTAGAGTAGCCAATAACATCACACAAATAACCACCCCCTCAATCCCTGTTTTAACACCTCTGCGAATCAGCAAAAGAGCCAAAGGCAATGGTAAAGCGAGACGAAAAAACGCTCCACCAATAGGCAAATAATAAAGAGCCATCCAAATCAATGAAGTCGCAGCAGCCAAATAAGAAGACTCAACAATTTTCAAGGCCTTCCTTTTGCTTAGAGGAGCTTGATAAGGAGATCTACTTTTTAGAAAGTTTTTATTATCTAAGGTCAAAATATTATCTTTCCGAGAATGAATCCTTTAAAACACTTCTCTCTTCGTAACGTTCAATCTTTTCGACCTCAAACTCAACTCCTGCTTTCCTCAGAGCTGCCGTAACAGTCTCTGCCGGAGCAGAAGGATTTGCACCTGATAATTTTAAGATAATTCTGTATGGCTGAGGCTTAAAGATTACCTTCTTTTTTGATTTAATTGATTTTTGACTAAGTCTATCTTTATTAGATTTTGAATTGTTTTTTAAATTGCTTACTCGTATATTTTCATTAACTTTCTCATCAACCATTTTGCTGAGTTTGATTTTTTTTATTTCGTTTGGTTTAGTTAGCTCTTTAACTTTAGTAACATTTTTTAAGATTGTTGGATTCTCGGTAATATCAAAACTATCTTCAAGCTTTTCGCCAATTAGAGTATTTGAGCAGGATTGCAGTGGAATAAGGATAGCTGTTAGAAATAATCCAACAAACATCTTCTCAACTAATCTTGTAATATTCAAAATTTCATTTGGTTTTAATAACCCTTACTTTACTAGCTCTTAGACGTCCTGTTTTAGTTGTAGAGGGGGCTTTGGGAGTGCTATCTTTTTTTGATGACGAAGTCGAAACTTTCTTAGTAGATTTAGCAATCTTTTTTGAAGAAGTTTTTTTCTTCGAAGTTGATTTTTTACTTGATTTCTTATCAGCCAACAGTTTTATTGCTTCTTCAATAGAAATATCTTCAACACCTTTTCCCTCAGGCAAAGAGGCATTTACTTTCCCCTGCTTAACATACAAACCATAAGGTCCATTAAATAATTGGATAGATTCTTTTTCTCCTTCTGGGATCCCAAGTTCCTTCAAAGCAGTTCTTCCACCTCTACCCCGTTTTGGGATAGATAAAAGCTCAAGAGCTCTGTCTATATTTATTTGAAGGACATCATCTTCCCCCTTGATTGAGCGATAATCTTTTTCACCATCATTTTTACTCCAAACAACATAAGGGCCAAATCTACCCAAACTAGATTGAACTTTACCTCCATCTGGATGTTCACCTAATAGACGTGGCAGTTGAATCAATCCAAGAGCCTCCTCAAAGGTTAAATTTTCAGGTTTTAAATTTTTTGGCAATGAAGTTCTTTTAGGGTTTGGAGCCTTTTTTAATGATTTATCTTCTAAATATTCAATTGCTTTCTCAACATCAATATCCTCCTCTTTAATATTCTCCGGCAATAAAAGCTGAACTTTTGATGCATCCTGCTTCAAGTAAAGTCCATATTGACTACTTTTATACAGGCGAAGATTACCAAGTTTTTTCTTACCTTTAGGGATGCCAAGATCTTTCACTTCAACAACCAAACCCCTTTGCACAAAATGACCATACCTACCATTTAGTAGATATAAATTCTGCCCACTATCAGGATCGACTCCAAGTGACTCAGGTCCTTCAGCTTTTTGTTTTAATATCATCTCTGCGATATTCTCGTCCAAA
Organism: Prochlorococcus sp. AG-363-B05; assembly: GCA_003278445.1. Classification (GTDB taxonomy): domain Bacteria; phylum Cyanobacteriota; class Cyanobacteriia; order PCC-6307; family Cyanobiaceae; genus Prochlorococcus_B. The sequence continues at coordinate 156,710 of QCFD01000001.1, read as the reverse complement.
TCTGCAGGAGTAATTTCCTGAGGGAGAGTGGCTGTTATAGGCTTCCCATTTTCACCTAGATACTTTGATTCTAAATATGTTCCAAATTTACCCAATCTAACAAGAGACGAAAGTCCTTCCAAGGAAACAGACCTGAACTCGCCTCCATCTATATCTCCTTCTCTTTGTTGAACTTGATTCTCTAGACCAGTATCACCTTTATAAAACCCCTTTAGGTATGGCAGCCAATTCACTTTTCCTGTTGATATTTCATCAAGGGTAGATTCCATTCGAGCTGTAAAACTTGTATCTACAAGGTCAGGGAAGTGTTCTTCTAGAAGCGCAGTAACAGCAAATGCTGTAAAGCTAGGAGTCAAAGAATTGTTATTTAGGACTGAATATCCTCGGTCTACGATTGTTCCTATAATACTTGCATATGTTGATGGGCGACCTATACCTTCTTTCTCAAGTGTTTTAACTAATGAAGCTTCGCTATATCTAGCAGGCGGCTGAGTCTGATGCCCTAAAGCTTCAACATCTTTGGCTATAGGAGCATCTCCAACAGCTAAATCAGGCAAAAGAACTTCCTGCCCTTCAAGAGCACTATCAGGGTCATCACTTCCTTCAACATAAGCTCTAAAGAAGCCAGGAAAATCTATTCTTTTACCACTCGCCCTAAAAGATACATCCGACGCTTGTAGTTCAACCCCAAGCATTGTCAACCTTGCATCGGCCATTTGACTAGCAACGGTTCTTTTCCAAATCAATTCGTATAGAGAAAGGTCCCTTCCCTGCAAGTTTGACTCTTTAGGTGTTTTAAATCTCTCACCAGAAGGACGGATTGCTTCATGAGCTTCTTGGGCATTTCTAGTCTTATTTGAGAATTGGCGAGGTTTATCACTTAAATATTCAGCACCATATTTTGATTCAACACACTTTCGTGAAGCATTTACAGCCTGATCAGACAGGTTGACTGAATCTGTTCTCATATATGTAATAAAACCTCTTTCATATAAACCCTGAGCACATCTCATCGTTTCCCTAGCTGATAATCGAAGTTTTCTATTAGCCTCTTGCTGTAACGTACTTGTAGTAAAAGGAGGAACTGGTTTACGAATTGTCGGTTTTTCTTCGACATTCGTTACTTCCCATTTTTCAGTAGTTAATTTTTGCGCAAGTTCTCTGGATTCTTCTTCTTTGAGTAATTTAACATTTCGACCAGACTTCAATAAGCCTGTTGACTCATCAAAGTCACTACCACTAGCAATTCTTTGCCCACCAATAGAGATAATTTTCACCTCAAATTCACAACCCTCTTTTTCTAGTTTTGCTTTTAAATCCCAATAACTCCCACTTTTAAAAGCTCTTCTTGCTCTCTCTCGCAAAACAAGCAATCTTACGGCAACCGATTGAACTCTTCCAGCAGATAAACCCCAAGAAACTTTTTTCCATAAAAGAGGTGACAATGTATATCCAACTAATCTGTCTAATATCCTTCTTGTCTCTTGAGCATGAACTAATTCCATATCAATTTCTCTTGTCTTCGAGAGAGCTTTTGAAATTGCTTCTTTAGTTATCTCGTGAAAAACCATCCTCTTCACGGGGATTTTGGGATCAAGCACATTCATCAAATGCCAACTAATACTTTCCCCTTCTCTATCTTCATCAGTTGCAAGCAACAATTCACTAGCACCCTTTAATGATTGTTTTAATTCCTTGACAATTTTTTTCTTGTCTTTGGGTATCACATACAAAGGATCAAAATCAGAAGTTGTATTAACCCCAATCGTTGCCCATTTTTCCCCCTTGTGCTTGGCAGGGATCTCAGAAGCATTGTTAGGCAAGTCTCTTATATGCCCCATTGACGCAAGAACTTGGAAATCCTTAGGCAAAAAACCTTTAATGGTTTTCGCCTTTGTGGGACTTTCAACAATTACCAGGGTATGGTCAGTGGACATCAGCTCAATTTTCCTCCTTCTTATCTAACGTACTGAATAGTAAAATGCATAGTCCAAAATGATAAAAAAGGCATATTTTATAACTTCGCTAAAGTTAGAAGATCAGATACTCCTTAAAAACAATACATAAATGGGAGAACTTTTTTCATTTCAAATATTCATAAACGCGCCTGCAGAGCTTTTAAATCTCTCCTTAAATGCCAAAACCGTGCTTCCAGAGGCTGCTGTTCTAATGGCAATGCTAGGGACACTGTTAGTTGATTTAGCTGGTGAAAAGACTTCAGCCAGATGGTCCCCTCCTATTTGTTATGCAGGTCTTGGTTTATCTTTGTTTTTGCTATTCATGCAATGGAATGGTGAAATTCAAGAATCGTTCTTAGGAGCCTTTGTCGCTGATAATCTTGCTATTGCTTTTAGAGGAGTTATAGCGTTATCAACTCTTATTTCTCTGCTAATTAGTTGGAGATATGCTGAACAAAATGGGAGTCCTATTGGTGAATTTGCTGCGATCTTATTAGCTGCCACTCTTGGAGCAATGCTTCTATGTGGCTCAACTGATTTAGTTAGTGTTTTTGTCTCACTAGAAACACTTTCTGTAGCTAGTTACTTACTTTCGGGGTACCTCAAAAGAGATTCAAGAAGTTCTGAGGCAGCTTTAAAATATTTACTAGTCGGTTCTGCCGCTGCCGCTGTATTCCTTTATGGAGCATCTCTTCTTTATGGAATTAGTGGATCTACAAACTTAAAGGAAATAGGAATAACCCTAATAAATGCCCCTTCGCCTTTATCTGCATTAGCTCTTGTTTTTGTATTATCCACAGTAGCCTTCAAGATTGCAGCAGTTCCTTTTCATCAATGGACACCAGACGTTTACGAAGGATCCCCAACACCAGTAGTTGCCTTTTTATCAGTAGGATCTAAAGCAGCAGGTTTTGCACTTGCAATAAGGATACTAGTCGGATGCTTTAGCTCTTTTGACACACAATGGAAATTGCTATTTACCGTTTTGGCAGTTCTAAGTATGTCACTTGGGAATGTTGTTGCACTAGCTCAAAAATCAATGAAAAGAATGCTGGCTTATAGCTCAATTGGACAAGCTGGATTTGTAATGATTGGATTGGTTTGCGGCACTGAAGATGGTTTCGCCGCAATGGTTCTTTACATGGCAGCTTATCTTTTTATGAATCTTGGGGCTTTTGCATGCGTAATACTTTTCTCAATTAGAACTGGAAGTGATCAAATCTCCGATTATGCGGGACTTTACCAAAAAGATCCATTAATCACATTAGGACTAAGTTTATGCCTTCTTTCATTGGGAGGAATTCCTCCTATGTTGGGATTCTTTGGGAAAATTTATTTATTTTTCGCGGGATGGGCAGATGGACAATACCTACTGGTGAGTGTTGGTCTAGTTACTTCTGTTATTTCTATTTACTACTACATCTCAGTTATAAAAATGATGGTAGTAACAGAACCTAAAGAAGCTTCAAATGTTGTTAAAGCATATCCATTGATAGAGTGGTCAGTCCCAGGAATGTCTTCTCTTAGAGTCGCTTTGATTTTTTGTGTTCTCGTAACGGCTATTGGTGGAATCATTTCAAACCCTCTCTTTGACTTAGCCGATAGTGCTGTAAATGGAACTCCATTGCTTCAAGAAGCTATTACCCTTGCAAGTAAGAACTCAATTGGCTAACCAATTCAAATCATTGAGAAAAACTGTAGCTTGTCTTACAAATGTAAATAAATTTTATGGGGAGGGCTCAGTTCAAGTCAAAGCTCTTGACAACTTAAACCTTGAGGTTTTCCAAGGCGATTATCTTGCTGTGATGGGTGCAAGTGGATCTGGTAAAAGTACTGCAATGAATATTCTGGGATGCCTTGATCGACCTACTAATGGAACTTATAAATTAAATGGGACTGCAGTAGAAAAGTTAGATGATGACATGCTTGCTGATATTAGAAACAAAGAACTTGGCTTTGTTTTTCAACAATTTCATCTACTTCAAGAAATTTCAGCGCTCGAGAATGTCATGCTTCCAATGATTTACGCATGTGTACCCTCTATAGAAAGGGAGAATCGCGCTAAAGAGGCTCTTAATAAAGTTGGGCTTGGAAACAGAATGACCAATCTGCCAAATCAATTGTCTGGAGGGCAACAGCAACGAGTCGCCATAGCAAGGGCAATAATCAATCAACCATCACTTTTATTAGCAGATGAACCAACAGGTGCTCTTGACTCCAAAACCACTGAAGATGTTTTAAATCTTTTTGACCAACTTCATCATCAAGGAATAACAATTGTCTTAGTTACTCATGAAGATAATGTTGCGCAAAGAGCAAAAAAAATAGCAAGATTTAGAGATGGAAAGGTAGTAGAAATTTCTCAAAATTAATTAACTTCAGAAATCTTTAAGTTGCTAATAATCTTTCTTTACCATCTTTAGTAACAATCAATCTTCCGCTTAAATCAATACCTTTAATATCCCATTGAAAACCCGTTTCTTTATCAGTGTATTTTTTTGACCACAATCTTTGTTCAATTTGACTGCACAAAAATTTTTGATTATCTAAAAAATCCAAAGCCCTTTCTATTGCAAATAAAACTTCAGATGACCAAAAATTTATATTCATCTTTTCATCTCCAACAATTTGTTTTAGTGAAATCGCTTCTTGAGGAACATTATTAAAAACATTTAAACCAACTCCTACTCTAAATAATCTAATTTCTCTTCCTCTTGAAAGTAATCTAGGTAAAATTCCAGCTAATTTTTTACCATTACACAAAAGATCATTTGGCCATTTTATTTTGATATCAACCCCTATCCTTTCAAGCATCTCAGCCAAAGCCAATGCAACCGCTAATCCGTAAAGCTCAGAATTATTTGTATTGCAATCTTTGCTATTAATAGCAGCACTAACCCAAACCCCTCCCTTTGGTGAATGCCAATTTCGACCAAATTGACCTTGACCATATTTTTGTGAAGAAGCAAAAATTGCTGTTGGGAAATCTTTTTCTATAGGTTTCTCAGCTATCCAATTCGATAGTTCAATTTCTGTACTTGCACAAATAGGTTTCCAAATTAATCTCCAAGATCTAGCAAATGGCTTTTTTTTAAACTTGTGATATCGATAAATCCCACCTGCACTTCTAGAGAGTTTTTTATTTTTCATATTTTAAAAACATATGTTCTTAGAAAAAATCAAGAGTTATCCATTGACTTTTTCATCTCCTCTAATTCAACTTCAACTTCTTGAATTTCTACTGTCTGTACTTCATTAACATTTAAATCAGATGGTGGCAAAGCTAACGCCTCAACTCCAGATTTTAATTGATTCCTTAAAGTTTCTAATTCTTTTTCGATATCATCACCGCCTTCTAATGCCGCGAACTTACTTTCCAAATCTTCCCCTGCCAACTCCAATGACGCCTGACCTGATGCTTCCAATGCCTCTACTTTATCTTCCATTCTTTCAAAGGCAGCCATAGCAGACTTACTACCTAAATCACCTACAGCACTTTGAATTTGCTGCTGAGCTTTAGCTGCCTGAGCTCTTGCTTTAAGCATATCTTTTTTGGTCCGAGCTTCGGCAATCTTTCTTTCTAATAACAAAAGACTTTTCTTTAATTTTTCAACTTGGCCATTTTGTGCTTGAAACTGAGTAGACAAAGATTCAAAAGTTTCTTGGAAAGTTTTTTTTCTACTTAATGCTTCTCTGGCTAAATCATCCTCCCCTTTTTTCAATGCTAATTCAGCTCTTGAGAACCAATTTTTAATTTGGTCTTTTGCTTGATCTGCCTGATTCTCTAATCTTTTTTGACTTGCAATAGCCATAGCTACCGCTTGACGAAGCTTCACCAAATCTTCTTGCATATCTGCAACAGACTGATCAAGTATTTTTATTGGATCTTCTGCATCACTAACAAAAGCATTTAGATTTGCCCTTAGCAATCGGCTTAACCTATCTAATAATCCCATTAGTATTTTTATGCATTCTAAAAAATATTAGCTAGATTTAAGCACTAACTCATCAATAGTGTCTAATTAAAATTGATTCTAGAAGACTCAAAACATAAAACAAATTCAAAAAGAGAGCAATCAATATATAAATGCTTAGAAAAGATCAAGTCTTCATGGAAAGGGGATGTAGGAGGACTTATTCAAGATTGGGAAGAAATTGCTGGGAAGCAACTAGCATTGAATTGCACACCACTTAACATTCAAAACAAGATCCTAACGATTGGGGCAAGTCATCCTCAGTGGAGACAAGCACTTCAATACAATCGTTTGCAGTTAATTGAAGCTTTAAAATCATTTGGATATCAAATACAAGAAATACGGATCAGACAATATTATCCAGTGAATTTTGTTACTAAAGAAAGTGAGAAAGAAATATGGGAAAAGCACCCAAGCAGAACTGATAAAAATGGAGTTATTAATTGTCCATTTTGTAAAGTACCTTCTCCTAAAGGAGAAATTAAATTATGGGGTAAATGTAGTTTTTGCAGAAGAAAAGAATTGAGATTAGATTGAACTATCTAATTTAGGCTTTAAGTAATAAAATACCCATCTGACCCATTGCTAATGTAATGTACTCTGCTTTTTGAAAGCCAGCAGAAAGTGCCAATTGAATTTGTTGTGACCCAGAAGGAAATTTAACCAAACTTTTTCTTATATATGAATATTCTTTCCCTAAGCCAAAGGCTCTAGCGATTGGGACAACATAAAGACTTAAATAAACTTTTTGGAAAAGTCCTTGTATAGAAGCACCTTGAAAAGATCTAAAATCTAAGATTCCAGCTCTACCCCCTGGTTTCAAAATTCTACAAGCCTCTCTAAGACCAGCCTCAGAGCTTGAAAGGTTCCTCAATCCATAGGCCATCAAAAGGCCATCAAATTGATGTGATGGGAGATTTGTTTCCAGAGCGTCACAATTTATCCATTCAATTGAAGAGTAATTTTCTTTTGATCTTTCTTTGGCTACTAGTAATGCTTGAGAAGCTGAATCAACGCCAGTTATATTTTCAGAGCTTTTCATATACCTAGCCAAAAGCATTGACATGTCTCCAGTTCCACAGCAAAGGTCTATCCATTTTTCTCCTAAAGTAGGATTAAGAATATCCAACAATTTTCTTTTCCAAAATCTATGAAATCCAAAACTAAACATATCATTTAAGAAATCATATTTTGAAGAAATTGAATTAAACATTTCTTCAATAGCCCTATCATCTCCTGGCTTCATATAAATATATAAAAAGAGTATCTGCGCATCAAATTTCTAATACGTAGATAATATTTTACGTCGAAAAAGTGCATATTTATCCTTCGATAGGTCTTATAGGTAAATTTTCATTTATTAAATATTCTTTTATTTCTCTAATACTTAATTTACCGTCATGCAGCAATGAAGCCAAAAGAGCAGCCGAAGATTTACCAAGAGTAAAAGCCTCTTTAATATGTCTCAAGCATCCTGCTCCACCTGAAGCTATTACAGGTATTGGAACTTTCTCAGAAATTGCTTTAGTAAGTTCTACATCATATCCATTTTGAGTACCATCACCATCCATAGAAGTTAATAGGATTTCTCCTGCTCCAAGCTCATATACTTTTTCTGCCCATTGTATTACATTTAAACCTGTATTCTTCCGTCCACCACTTACGTAGACCTCCCAATTATTAGAAATATCTTTTTTCTTTTTTGCATCTATTGCCACGACAATACATTGAGAACCAAAACGATTTGCACCTTGAGAAATCAAAGAAGGATCTTTAACAGCACTGGAGTTTAAACTTACTTTGTCAGCGCCTGCTCTCAATAATTCATTTATTCCATTTAATGAACTTATCCCTCCTCCAACGGTAAAAGGAATAGTTACAGCTTCAGATGTACGTCTGACCATATCAACCAAAGTAGACCTCTTCTCATGTGTCGCTGTTATGTCAAGAAATACCAATTCATCAGCTCCAGCCTTACTGTATCTGCATCCCAACTCAACTGGATCACCAGCATCACGCAATCCAACAAAATTAACTCCCTTCACTACTCGTCCGTTTGAAACATCAAGACAAGGAATCAATCTTAAAGCAACCATGATTTTTAAACAGAGGAACTGTTAAGGTGCCCGGAATTAAGTATTTTAATTCCATGGCTAAGCCAACCTCCCTTTCCAGGATAGGTTCAAAAATTAAAATTAATATTGAACGTGTAAGAGATCGCATACCCTCTTATTTAATCAATCAACTATCTCAAGACCCAAGAGGGACTGTAATTGATTACAAGATGACTGATGGCAGGGGTGGAATTGGGGTTGTACTTAAGATGAATGATGGCAGCAAACATTGGTTCTTTGAAGATGAAATTTCTTAACCCTGAGGTTGAAAAGTGAACGATGCTAGGCAACTCCTTGGAATAAAAGGAGGCTCTGAAACAACAAACATTTGGAAGCTTCGTTTGCAATTAATGAAGCCCATTACATGGATTCCATTGCTATGGGGAGTGATATGTGGAGCAGCCGCCAGTGGTAATTACCACTGGGAATTAAGCAACGTACTTGCTTCCTTAAGTTGCATGATTATGAGTGGGCCTCTTCTGACTGGATATACGCAAACAATAAATGATTACTTTGATAGAGAAATAGACGCCATCAATGAACCCAGTCGGCCGATCCCCTCAGGAGCAATATCCCTTTTTCAAGTCAAATTTCAAATTTGGGTCCTACTGCTAGCTGGTCTTGGGGTTGCATATCTTTTAGATGTTTGGGCTCACCACTCGATCCCATCAGTACTTTTGCTTGCATTAGGTGGTTCATTTGTTAGTTACATATATTCAGCACCTCCCTTAAAACTCAAACAAAATGGGTGGCTTGGGAACTATGCGCTAGGAGCTAGTTACATAGCTCTTCCATGGTGGGCAGGCCAAGCCCTATTTGGCCACTTAACATGGGCAACTGCTTTGCTAACGCTTGCATATAGTTTATCTGGCTTAGGAATTGCAGTAATAAATGACTTTAAAAGCGTTGAAGGTGACAAAGCTCTTGGTCTAGAATCACTTCCTGTAGTTTTTGGAATAAAAAATGCCAGTCGTATTAGCGCAGGAATGATAGATATATTTCAATTAGCAATGGTGGTAGTTCTAATAGCAATCGGACAGCATTTTGCATCGGTTATTCTCGTTTTACTTATAATTCCACAAATAACTTTTCAGGATATTTGGCTTTTACGCGACCCCTTAAGTTTTGATGTTAAATATCAAGCAAGTGCGCAGCCATTCCTTATTTTAGGAATGCTAGTTACTGCTATAGCAATTGGACATAGTTCTTTAATAAGTTTATAAATTTTGTTGTGAAATCTAAATACAATTGTTTTTAATTTTATGATTTACTTAAAACGGCAATATAAAAACCATCTCCATTATCCTTCTCTCCAGGCCAAATTTGTTTCTCATATTCGAGCAAAAAATTTGGCATTATTTTAAGAAAATTTTTTATCTGATTAAAATTCTCGTCAGGATGAATAGTACAAGTGGAATAGACTAACTTACCTCCTCTTTTTAATAAAGGAACTAAAGATTTGAGTAATCGACTTTGAAGAGAAACAAGCTCCTGAATATTTTCTTTATTCATTCTCCATCTTGCATCAGGATGGCGAGAAAGAGTACCTAAACCAGAGCAAGGAGCATCAATTAGAACACGATGAAAATAATCTTCCAATTCAGGATGCCTATCTAATAACTCATTAGAATCAGCAACTAAAAGTTGCAAACTGGTGGTTCCAAGCCTCTCTGAGTTAGCTAAAATTTTGTGAGTTCTCCGAGACGATCGATCAACAGACCATATTTCGCCCTGATTATTAATTAATTCAGCGACATGAGTTGATTTGCCTCCTGGTGCCGCACAAGCATCCAGTATCTTTTCTCCAGGCAAAGCTCCTAAGAATGGAGCAATCAACTGAGAAGATCTGTCTTGAACACTCCATTCACCCTCTAGGTAACCAGGCCATTTCTTAGGCTCACCAACTCCAGGTGGAATTTCCAATCCGTATGGACAATTTGGGATCAGTTGAGTTTTAATCCCTAAGGCATCAAAACTCTCTTTTACATCTTTTAATTCAGCCCTGATTTTATTCACTCTTATATCTATAGGACTAATGGTATTAAATGCTTTTGCGACCTTACAAGCATCCTCTACTCCCCTCCAAGCAATCAATTCTTCTGCCAGCCAAGCTGGTAAAGACTCATTTTTAGCTAGTTCCAAACTAGGAGTATTTGATTTAGGTAATTGAATACCCTTCTCTTTACATCGAAGCGCAGATCTCAAGATCCCATTAACAACAGGCGTAAGCTTGGCTAAACGAGTCGTTTTTACAAGCTCAACAGTTGTGTTAATTGCAGCCGCAGCAGGTATTCTCTCCATTTTTAAAATTTGATAAAGCCCAAGATGCAATAACCATCTCAATAATGGAGGTTGTTTTTTGGCAGATACTGTTCCTAAAAAATCAATCCAACAATCTAAAAAATATCTTTGGCGAATCGCTCCATAAGAAATTTCAGTGATCAAGGATTTATCTATCGGCTTGAATTGATAAAGATTGAAAATTCTCTCCAAAGCAACATCTGCGAACGCGCCCCCACCTACTGCTTGAATTACCTCCCAAGCAGCCTTTCTTGCCCTCAGCCCTTGAACAGGTGATATTTTTTTATTCAAACCAAATTAAATTGCTTATCAAGCAAAGATTAAAGACTCAAGCATCTAGATTTTAATCCAAAGTGACAACTACGAAGCTACAGAAAGACCAAACAACACCCATAAGCAATGAAAATGATTATCATTACTTTCACTAATCTCCAGAAAGTAACATCTTATACACGCTTATGACAACCGATAAGCTGTTACAATTGATACTTCACACATGCTTGGGTAAATGTATTTTTAGTTTACTTCTTATATGTGTGAGGACACAATGAAGCTTTTTCAGCGTTTGCTGGTAGCACCTGCTGCACTAGGCCTAATGGCTCCTGTTGCAGTTAATGCAGATACATTTTCGTCTACTACTACTTTAGGTGGTAGTGCATATTTCACTCTAGGTTCAGAATCAGCTGGAACTGGTGATGCAAATGAAGAGCTCTATATGCAATATGCATATGGACTAGACATGACTTCTAGTTTTACTGGTGAGGATTCTCTATACGTAGGGATCGAAGCTGGTAATGCTTCTGGTCCTTTAGCATCCATGGATAGTTCTGTAAACACTACAAGCGATGCACTAACTGTAACTTCAGCTTTCTACACCTTCCCAGTTGGAGACGTAGCTGTACTTGCTGGTCCTTTAGTAGACCAGGATGATGTTGTTGGAGCCACAGTATCTAAGTACTCTGATACTTTCAGATTAGGCGCTATGCCTTTCTCCTTGGAAGGAGCCGAAACCGGTCCTGGACTTGGAGTTACTTGGTCTAACGATTCAGGTATTGTTGCTTCAGCTAGCTTCGTTGCTGACGACGGCCAAGATTCAACAGATGGTATCAATACCGATGAAGGTAGCGATGTCACAACCTTAACTCTTGGTTATGACGGTGACGGATTTGGTGGTGGCATAGTAGTCGCCGCTAATGATGGTGATGGAACCAGCACTGAATACAACACTTTTGGTATCGGAGCTTATTACACTCCTGAGTCAATTGACGCGACTATTAGCGTTACTTACGATACAAAAGATCCAGAGGGTGGCGATGATGCCCAAGATCTTTTCGTTGGCGTTGACTACGAAGTTGGTCCTGGAACACTTCACGTTGGTTACAATTCCACAACTGATGATGATAGTGGAGACGACTCTGATACAACAGGATTCGAAGTTGCTTATAGCTATGCTATAAATGACAGCGTTACAATTACACCTGGCTTCTACTCAGTAGGAGAAACAGATGGTGACGAAGAAGATACTGGTGTAGTACTAGAAACTGCATTTAGCTTCTAAGTTATTAGGAACTAATTAAAGTTAACTTAAAAAAGCTCTTGCCTATGGCAAGAGCTTTTTTTTCATGATTTTTTTATTGATAGATATTAATGAAAATGAGTCATTTATCTTTTTAATTTCTAAGCTTCAAGGAGATTATCATTTTAAATAATTTATAAAAATGCCCTTATTACCAAGACGATACGAGCGACTTAAATCAGTATTAAATAAAAGAATGTCTGATTTAACAGTATTAATAGAAAATGTTGAAAAGCCACATAATCTTTCTGCCATAATAAGAAGTTGTGATGCCGTAGGAGTTCTTGAAGCTTATGCAATTTTCAATAAAGATAAATTTCTAACATTTAATAGCACCGCTCAAGGTAGCCAAAAATGGATACATATAAATCAATACAAAGAAATAAAAACTGCTGTAGATGTTCTAAAAAAGAAAGGATTCAAATTGTACGGAACGACTCTTAATCCAACATCAATTGACTACAGAAAATGTAATTTTATAGGGCCAACTGCATTTATCCTAGGAGCAGAGAAATGGGGAATCAGCAATGAAGCCGAGGCTTTAATGGATGAGCATATTCATATTCCAATGAGAGGGATGGTTGAATCGTTAAATGTATCGGTCGCCGCCTCTACGTTATTATTTGAAGCAATCAGGCAACGACAAGTAGCTAATAAAATCCCTGAAAGAGGAGAAGGGTTAAACCAAAGGACTTATAAAAGAAAACTTTTTGAATGGGCTTACCCAGAGGTTGCACAATGGTGCAAAAGTGAAGGTAGAGAATATCCAGAACTCAATGAAAAAGGTGAAATAATAGAAGAGCTCCCTCGAACAAGCAAAATGAGATTTTAATATTACTTCTTTTAAAGCTTAATTCTTATATGCCTATGTACTAGGAGCTTCACTTATTAAATTTTCTAGACCTTCTCCAATGAATGACAACCCCAATACAAGTACAAACATTGCCAAGCCAGGATAGATAGCTGTCCACCAAATGCCAGTAGGCAATGCAACCAATGCCATATTTAAATCACTTCCCCATTCTGGAACGTTCTCTGGTAAACCCAATCCCAGAAATCCCAATCCTCCAAGAACTAATACAGCATCTGCAGCATTAAGTGTTAAAACTACAGGTACAGAGGTAAGAACATTTTTTAAAATGTATTTCCTTATCACCCAAACCGGAGACGCTCCCATTGATATAGCTGCTTCAATATAGAGTTCTGATTTGATTTGTGATGTCTGGTTTCTAACAAGTCGAAAATATTGGGGAATATAAACAACGCATAATGCGATTGAAGCATTCAATATCCCTCTACCGAAAATAAATGCCATTACGACAGAGAGAAGAAGGACAGGAATTGTATAAAGGGTATCCATTAAGAGCACTAATATTCTATCCAAAAGGCCGCCAATATAACCACTTAAAAGTCCCAAAGGTATTCCTACTAGAACAGCAAGAGATACAGCAACAAAAACAACCTGTAATGCCACTCCACTCGCAGCCAAAGTTCTAATACAAACATCTCTTCCTAGTCGATCTGTTCCGCACCAATGATCTACAGATGGAGCCGAAAAAATTGGATTCCCTAAGCCAAATTCACCATTAGGCACTATTTTCATGGAAATTAATATAGGCATTAAAAAAGAAATGCCTATATAGATAGATAAAATTATCAGTCCAGCAAACATTAATCGCCCCGACAAATTATTACGACTTAAAAAGCTTCTCAGGTTCAATGTCAAATAATAAGACCTAATTAAATTTAACTATAAAAGGTAGAAATTAAAAAAAGAATTGCTTAAATAAATCAAAACATACAATTCAAGATGAATTTAAAAAATGACGGCCTCACAGTAGGTGAGCTCTCAATAGCAATTGCAACATTATTAATCGTAGGTTTTATATGGACAAATCTAACTAAAAGCAATGACAAGCAGGAAGTCTCAATGCTTATAAAGAGTTCAAGTGAACTAGTCTATCCAACACAATTATCAAAATAAAAAATATCTATTAATCATTATTTAATTTCAAGACAGCCATAAAAGCCTCTTGGGGAACATCGACTTTCCCCATAGACTTCATCCGTTTTTTCCCTTTTGCCTGTTTCTTCAGCAATTTCTTTTTTCTAGAGATATCTCCTCCGTAACATTTTGATAAAACATCTTTTCGTAAAGCACTAATACCTTCGCTGGCAATAATTCGACTCCCAATTGAGGCCTGTAAAGGGATCTTAAATTGCTGTTTAGGAATAAGTTCCTTTAATTTCTCAACAAGTCCTTTTCCAATACCATAAGCACTATCTTTATGAACAATTGTCGTTAAAGGATCTGCTCGTTCCGCATTAATTAAAACGTCTAATCTGACTAAATCATTTTTTCGATAACCAATCAAGTGATATTCCATAGAGGCATATCCCTTCGTTCTACTTTTCATCTGATCAAAGAAATCGGTGACAACTTCTGCAAGAGGTATTTCATAAATCAAAGTAACTCGATCAGTCGTTATGTACTTCATATCAATAAAGTCTCCTCTTCTATCCTGACAAAGGCCCATCAGAGTACCGTTGTAATCATTAGGGGCATAAATTTCCATTCGTACGTATGGTTCCTCTATAGTTTCTCGTTTTTGAGGGTCGGGAAGTGTGGCAGGATTGTCGATCATCAAAACTTCTCCATCAATCATGTTCACTTTATAAATAACTGACGGTGCAGTAACAATTAAATCCAAATCATATTCACGTTCTAATCTCTCTTGAACAATTTCCATATGCAATAGCCCTAAGAATCCACAACGAAACCCAAACCCCATTGCACTACTTGTTTCTGGTTCATATTTCAATGCAGCATCTGATAGCTGCAATTTATCTAGAGCCTCTCTTAGATCTGGATATTGATCTGCATCCGTGGGGAACAGCCCACAAAAAACCATGGGTTTTGCTTCGGTATAACCTGGCAAAGCTTCTTCAGCAGGTTTATCCAGCAAAGTTATAGTATCCCCAACTCTCGCATCAGCAACTGCCTTGATAGATGCAGCTAAATAGCCAACTTCACCTGCATGAAGTCCGTTTACTTTTACTTGATCAGGAGCCATTACACCTATTTCATCCAGCTCATAACTTTTTTTACTAGCCATAAGTAAAATCTTATCTTTTTTACTTATGCCACCACTCATAATTCTGAAATAGACAATTACCCCTCTATAAGGGTCGTAATAAGAATCAAAGATAAGTGCTTTTGTAACTTGATCAGCACTGTCTTTCGGAGAAGGTATTCTATCCACTACTGCTTGCAATATTTCAGGAATGCCAACCCCTGTTTTGGCAGAACATGAAATTGCTTTTGATGTATCTAATCCAATAATTGATTCAATCTCATTTTTGATTTTTTCAGGATCCGCACCAGGCAAGTCAACTTTATTGAGAACAGGAATAATTTCTAAATCATTTTCCAACGCAAGATAAACATTAGCTAAAGTTTGAGCTTCAACTCCTTGACTAGCATCAACAACCAACAATGCACCTTCACAAGCCTGTAATGACCGACTCACCTCATAAGAAAAATCAACATGACCAGGAGTATCAATCAAATTCAATACATATTTCTCGCCATCATTCGCTTTATAATTCATTCGAGCAGCCTGTAATTTTATAGTTATTCCTCTCTCTCTCTCAAGGTCCATATTATCCAAGAATTGTTCTTGCATGTCCCTTGAAGAGACTGTGCCAGTATCTTGTAGAAGCCTATCTGCCAAGGTTGATTTCCCATGGTCAATATGTGCAATTATGCAAAAGTTCCTCAAACGTGAAATAGGCACATTAGTCATGCGAAAGCAATTAAAGGAAAAAGGTCTTCAATTATCAAATCAACTCTAAATAAACATTAAATATAGCTCACCACTACTAAATTTTTAACTTAATTTAAGCAAGAAATCGTTTCTTTTTCGAATTGCCAAAAGAGCTTCTTGATTTGAATTAATATCCGTCCCAAAACTTGGAAAAAGCTCTAACATCTTCTTTTTCCATTGACTTGATTTCATTTTTTCGAACCAACAACGGTTTAAGACTTCAAGCATAATTGTTACTGCTGTACTTGCTCCAGGAGAGGCACCCAGTAAGGCCGCTAAAGTTCCATCAGATGAAGTTACAACTTCTGTTCCCATTTTTAAAATTCCACCTTGAGTAGTTTGTTTGATTATTTGAACACGCTGTCCTGCAATTGAAAGTTTCCAATCACCGGGTGAGACCAAAGGAAGAAATTTTCTTAATGTTTCTATTCGATCCACCTTTGTTTGTATTAGTTGATTAAATAAGTATTTTCCTAAATCAATATTATCTAGTCCTGCTTGCAACATTGAGAAAATATTAGTTGTTTTTATTGATCTAAATAAATCCAATTTTGATCCATATTTTAGAAAATTTGAACTGAATCCTGCAAAAGGCCCAAATAAAAGAGATCTTTTTCCATTTATCCATCTTGTGTCTAAGTGTGGTACAGACATTGGTGGCGCTCCAACTGCTGCATTTCCATAAACCTTGGCATTATGTTTTTTTGTTGATTTCTCTTCTTCACAGATCAACCATTTTCCACTGACAGGAAATCCTGCATAAGGCAATCCTTCAGGGATTCCTGATTTCTGCAAAAGTGATAAAGCTCCCCCTCCGGCTCCAAGAAAAACAAATTTTGATCTAACAATTCTACTTTTTTTTGTTCCTTTTAAAGATAAGTACCAATCCCCTTCACTATCTTGTTGAAGATGTTCAACATTAGTTAAAAAATCAATCTCAATAGATTCTTTCCTTTCGATTTGATTGATGTATGCACGAGTTAAATTACCAAAATCAATGTCAGTTCCTCTTGTAATTCTTGTTGCCGCAAGCTTTTCACTCTTTTTCCTTCCATCCATAACCAATGGGATCCAATCTTTTAATTCAACATGATCCATGGTGAATTCCATTTTCGAAAAAGCGGCATGGGAACTTAGCTCATAAAATCTTCTTTTAAGAAGAGAAATATCTTTGTCTCCAAAAACAAGACTTATATGAGGCAACCTATTTAAAAAAGTTTCTGGCATCAATTTCCCTTTTTCTGCCAAAGATGCCCAAAACTCTAAACTTTGCTCGAAAGATTTATTTATTTCAAAAGCTTTGGAAGTACTAATGCCTCCATCCTCTTGGATTGGAGTGTAATTAAGCTCACAATTAGCAGCATGGCCTGTGCCAGCATTATTTTTTGCACTGCTACTTTCCAAACCAGGCGAAGATAATCTTTCAACAATTAGCAATCGCAAATCAGGGTCAAGCTCATGCAGAAGAACTGCAAGAGTTGAGCTCATAACGCCTGCTCCTACTAAAATTGCGTCATAAGTATTTTCCGAACCTGGAGCATTGTTTTTCAACACAATCTTTATCAAGATTACATACAGACTATCCTGGAATTAACTAAGCTAATCGAAAATAAGTTAAAAGAGCCGAAATGAGCGAAGAAACTCTTGCACTGACCACAGAAAATGTTGAAAAGGTTCTTGATGAATTAAGACCTTTTCTCATGGCTGACGGAGGTAATGTAGAAATAGCTGAAATAGATGGACCCATTGTCAAAGTAAGACTGCAGGGTGCCTGCGGTAGTTGCCCAAGCAGCACAATGACTCTAAAAATGGGTATTGAAAGAAAACTAAGAGAAATGATTCCTGAAGTGAGTGAGGTAATACAAGTTCTCTAAATTAATTGTCTAATAGGCGATTCTGCTTTAATTTTATGAACTCAATTCTCTTTTAATTGCAGACTTATAATTAAGACAATCCAAAGGTAATCCATTATAAATAAGGTATCCAATTGGTGCCACTAGACCAACTGTGAAAATGAAGTTAGAAAAGCTCATACCAATGTTTCTCAACAGAAATGTTATTCCATAAATGCCTAAAAGATAAACATGAAAGATCAAGAATTCGTTAGTTTTTTGAACAGGCCATCTAAAGATAGAACCTAAGAAAAACAATACACCTTTCATCAATCTTTTTTATAACAAAATAATCATACATAATCTTTAATCATTTTATTCAAAAAAAATGTATCTAAAGATAAATAATGATGTATCAATTAACTTTTGAATTTGGATTTATTTTGAGAATATTCGTATTTAAGTTTTCTCATCCTTCTTGCCCAAATCAACGTAGCGACAACAACCCATAAAAAAAATACCCCTAAGGCAATAAGACTAGCCGTGTAATTCATTGAGAAACTTTCAAGAAGTAATAATGGAAGTTTTTTGAAGCCAAAATATTCCTATACCTATTGACAGGCCTCCTATTGATCGCATTAAGAAAGGATAAAACATTTTATTAGCTTTATTGGCTGCAAAAGATATGCCTAAAACGACGAATCCCATTGCAATAACTGATCCAAGCAAATATGCAAATAAATAAACCAAGGCTCCCACTAAAGGCAATGCCAATGCGGGAATAATTGCCACCAAATGGCTTGCGCCAGCGAACCCGTGCAAAATGCCTAATCCAGTTGCCGCATGACTATGATTTCTATGAATCTTAGTGCCAAGTGAATGGAAATGAAAATGCTTATGAGGCGTTTCTTCTCCATGAATATGCTGATGCATATGAATGTTTACTCTCAATGAAGTCTTAATAGCAAGAAGTCCCACAATTAAAAGACTTATTCCGACAAGAAACTCTGCATATGAAGACATCAATTTAATATTTATTAAGTCCTTAGCAAAAATTCCTAATAATGAGAGGATTAAAACTCCAGCTGAATGCCCAACGCCCCAAGCAAAGCCATCTCTTAAAGCTACTCGGGGTTTTTGGATCGCTGAAGGAGCCATTGCAA
Source organism: Prochlorococcus sp. AG-363-B05 (assembly GCA_003278445.1). Classification (GTDB taxonomy): domain Bacteria; phylum Cyanobacteriota; class Cyanobacteriia; order PCC-6307; family Cyanobiaceae; genus Prochlorococcus_B. Next base: position 137,965 of record QCFD01000001.1, on the reverse strand, counting down.
CCATATGGTCAGCACCACTCACCACATGAACTGCTCCGGCAGCAAAGCCAGTTAACACACTTACTAACATAGAAATTTAACAAATGGTTTTCTTTTCATTAAGTAATTATTCTTCTGATCAAAAATGATCAATTTAATTCACCTGAACCAAATCAATATTACATCTAATTAGTTCAAATATAAAATAATTAAAATAAGTAATTTCTTTGATGAAAAAATTTATTTTAGAGAAACTTTAAAAATCAAATTAAAGAAAATCTCAAAATTTTACGAGATTTGATCCTTTTGTAGTTTTCCAGACATTTCATAAGCTTCAGAGCTTCCACCATGCCCATGCGCAATACCTAATTCGTGCATCTTTGCATGTTCGTCAATAGTGTCTCTAAGCTCTTTTGAACCAGAGCCAAATGTTGAATAAATTCCATAGGCTACTGATCCAGCCAGTAAAACAACAATTCCTCCAATCAGCATTAAAAGAGTTGGGTCAGTAGTTGAAGTTTCCATTTGCATTTCTAATTTAAAAGATTCTACTGTATTGATAGTTACAACGAGAGATCAAATGGAAACTATCTTAATTGGCCTAATCCTCTCACGAATTTCCTTTCCTAAAAGTAAATAAAAGATTATTATTATTTGGTTATAAGTGATAATAATTATATAAAATAAAAAAAATAAAAATCACTTAAGCAAGTTATAATTATTTTTCAAAGATTATCAATTAATTTTTTATATAATTCTAAAACTATTAAAAGCGATATTAAAGAGTTGAATTATAAGCTAAAAGTCCAAAAAAACCAAGTATTAGAAGGATGCTTGCAATCCTACTGAAAGTGATAGGTCCGAAATCTATTTTCATTGGAAGCCAATATTCTTATGTATCTTAATATATCAATCGACCAAAAGCGAAAGTCTTTAAACAATCAATTCCTTACAAGATCAGATCACTTGAATTCAACACAAAACTATCGTGTTTACAATAATTTTTATATTATTCAAATTTACAGTTTAATAACTCAATCGGAATTGTATTTCCATTTATTTTACCCAATCAGACAAAAAAATAGATTCTATTCATTCTTCTGACTGTTAACTTCAAAATGATGCTCGTTAGCATCAATCTCTTTTTCGCTTCGTTTTATTTGCCCATCAAACATAACTACCCATTCCTGAGCTTTTATTTTTTGTACTTTTTTGTCGTCCATAGACCATTTCAATTTAAAACTATTTTACTTTAATAACGTGTTTTTTGGAGTCAAAGCATCTCCATAGACAAATTTATAAATTGTAGATGTTTATATTGAAATGACTAATTGATATTTTAAAATTGGTAAATTTGTTAAAAAAAGATATTCTTAGTTACCGCAACTGAAGATTAAACACGATGTTACCAATATCATTCAAAGAAAATATGCCTGCTTTACAAAATAAATCCTACTTTAATTATGGAGGTCAAGGACCTCTCCCAACTGAATCATTAAATGCAATCACTACCAGTTGGGAAAGAATCCAACACTTAGGTCCATTTACAAATGATGTTTGGCCTTATATCACTAAAGAAGTCATAAGCACCAAAAATCTTCTATCAGAGATTTGTGGGATTCATCCCAGAAGAATTGCATTTACTGAGAATGTTACTTCGGGCTGTGTATTACCACTGCTAGGGCTGCCATTCTCTGAAAGTGATCATTTGTTAATTAGTGATTGTGAACATCCTGGAATAGTCGCAGCATGTAAAGAGTTGGCTCGTACAAAGAATTTAAGAATTGGAATACTACCTATATTAAAATCATGCAACGGAAACGACAATAAAAATGAGACATATAAAACAGTACTTCAATTAATCGATGCTAATCTCCGAAAGAACACGAAGCTAGTTGTTATATCACATCTTCTTTGGAATACAGGGCAGATTATGCCAATTGAACTTATTTCCGAAAAACTTAAAGAGCATCCAAGTAAACCTTATTTATTAGTTGATGCTGCTCAAAGTTTTTGTCATATTCCCATTAAAGATGCTTGTAATAAAGCAGACATCTATGCATTTACAGGGCACAAATGGGCTTATGGGCCTGAAGGACTTGGAGCTGTTGCTCTTTCAACAAGAGTTCTTGAAGAATCAAGACCTACATTAATTGGTTGGAAATGCTTAAAAGCTGAAGAAGGAATTCATGTAAATAATATAAATCCTTTTCATTCTGATGGTAGACGTTTTGAAATAGCAACTTCTTGCATACCTCTTTTAGCTGGTCTAAAAAGTTCTATAATGATGCTAAAAAACGAAGGTTCTGAGACTGAGCGCTTTTTGAAAATCACGAGCCTAAGTTCTATCCTTTGGGAAAAATTAAGCCAAATCAAAAATATTAAACTCGTGTTAAATAGTGCTCCACCTTCAGGAATTATTAGTTTTGAAATTAATGGAATCAATTCTCCTGAAGAGGTTGTCAACTATCTTGGTCAAAAGAATTTATGGATAAGAGTTCTCGAAGACCCTAAATGGCTTCGTGCTTGCGTTCATATCACTACAGATATAAACGAGATAGATAATCTTGTTATTGGACTAAAAAATTTCATTTCGACTAAAAAATCTATTTAGAAATCTTTTTTAAAGAGAGCGCTTTTCTCGCTTGTTCACGATCATCAAAATAAATTGTTTGATCTTTTAAAATTTGATAATCCTCATGACCTTTTCCTGCGATTAAAACAACATCGTTTTTATTAGCTTTTGCTATAGCCAATTGAATCGCTATAGATCGCTCCGGCTCAACAAAAACTTCAGAATCAAAAGTTATACCTTTTTCAATATCTTTAATAATTTCGTTTGGATCTTCTTGTCGAGGATTGTCAGAAGTCACGACAACACAATCTGCAAACTTAGCTGCAACTTCTCCCATCTCAGATCTTTTACCTTTGTCTCTATTCCCACCACAACCAAAGACACAAATTAATTCATTTTTCGTCAATGATCTAGATGCGATTAAAGCATTTTGCAACCCATCGGGTGTGTGCGCATAATCTACTATTACTACAGGATAACCGTCTTCAACTTTAAATCCATCCATATTTATCAGTTGCATTCGCCCGGGTACGCCAGGGAACTTGCTCAACGCCACCAAAAGATCATTCAAGAGAAAACCTCTTTGAACTAGTATTCCTACTGCTTGCAAAATATTCATTAAATTGAAATCACCTATTAGTGGTGAAAAAAAGTTTTCCGCCCCAAAGGGCGTATGCAATTTCCCCTTATAACCATCTTGCATGATTTGAAGATTACTAATATATAAATCTGGTTTTTCCCTGGCATGAGAATTCTCTTTTAAGGAGCATGTCCAACATTTTTCGTTGAGCTCTTTTGCCAACAATGAACCCCATTCATCATCTATATTAACTATTGATCTTGGATAATCGTCTTCTATTAAATGTAATCTGAACAAACTAGCTTTAGCCTCAAAATAAGATTCCATTGAATCGTAATAATCTAAATGATCTCTTGAAAGATTTGTAAATATTGCCCCACTGAAATCACAACCAGCGACTCTATTCTGTGACAAAGCATGTGAACTTACTTCCATTGCTGCATATTCAACTCCTGCCTCAACTGCTTTACGAAGTTGTGCCTGCAAAGGCACAGCGAAAGTAGTTGTATAGTCTGAAGTTTCCTCATGATTAGGCCATCGATTAATTAATGTTCCAAATAAAGCAGATGGATGTCCAAGCGAAGCGGTCAAAAATTCAATCACATAGGATGTAGTTGTTTTGCCGTTAGTACCAGTGACACCTATCAAGCAAATCTCACTTGATGGTTTGCCCCAAAAATCTGCAGATAATTTGCCCACAAATAATGAGACAGGGTCCGGGACAATAATTACGGGGTCTTCCTTAGTTGGTGGATTTAAAAGAGAAGCATTTTTACTAATTAGGGCCGCGCAAGCACCTCTTTTAATGGCTTTCTCCCAATAGGTCCCTCCATCAACTTTTTCCCCTTTTAACCCTAAGAACAAATCACCTTTTTCGATTTCTCTAGAATCACAAGAGAGATTTTTTATTTCTTGATTCGCTAACCCTGATGGGACTTCAAGATCAATTGCTTTCAATAAAGAGTGAAGATAGCGCAACAAAACAAACCTCTGACGATGAAAAATTAATGAAGGATTATTTAAAGTATAAAAAGACCTTCATGATTTTCACCACAAAATAGCTTTACGTACGATTAAGTAATTAAAAAAATCAATATTGTTTTTAAAAGAAACTTAGTTATAAACAAAAATCACGTTTACCTGTTTAAAACTAGTAAGGAATTCAATGAAAATATTAATCGATTATTTTTCTAAGATATTTTGTAAAAAACATTCAAATGCTTTTGTATCCAAGACAAAAGAATCTCTTCCTTTAAACGTGGAGAAACCCGAGGCAACTCAATTTTTTTTAATAATTTAGTTGAGTCAAGAACTAAAACTGGTACTTCATTTGTATACTTTCTTTGAATATCAATACACACTTTTTTACTATCTATATCGACAATACAAAGTGCAAGAGAAGGGTTTAAATTATTTAGACATATATTAGACAATTTTTTTTCAAGTTCTTGGCACAAGCAGCAGCCTTTACGAGAGTATAAAATCAATACCTCTGAGTTCATTTTTCGGGAACGGGATCACACCCACAAGGCGTAAAAGGATGACATTTGCTTAACCTGTTCAAAGTCAGCCAACCACCTCTCCAAGGACCATGCTTATTAACAGCTTCTATCCCATAAGCACTGCAACTAGGGATAAAACGACAACTTGGTCCAAACAATGGCGAAATCCATTTTTGATAAAAAGCAATTAAACCAACAAAAACTAGTGCAATGGCCTTATTGATCTTTGAGAGCATCTTTAGATAGAATAATGAACTGGTAAATACAGGGCTAATGGATTGATCTCCAGATTACTCTTACCAGTCAACATTTTTCAAATTAAACCCTTATGTCTAGATACCGCGGACCTCGTTTGAGGATTACGCGACGCTTGGGAGACCTGCCTGGTCTCACCCGGAAGGCCGCAAAAAGGTCTCATCCCCCAGGTCAGCACGGCCAAGCCCGTCGCAAGCGCTCTGAATACGCTATCCGACTCGAAGAGAAGCAAAAACTTCGATTCAATTATGGAATTTCTGAACGTCAGCTTGTTCGTTATGTAAAAAAAGCTCGTGCTCAGGAGGGTTCCACAGGAACAAATCTCTTAAAGCTTCTGGAGAATAGGCTTGATAATGTCTGTTTTAGACTTGGATTTGGACCTACCATCCCAGGAGCAAGGCAGTTAGTAAACCATGGACATGTAACTGTTAATGGCAGAATCACTGACATTGCAAGTTATCAATGCAAGGCTGGAGATGTAATTGCTATCCGAGATAACAAAGCTAGTAAGCAATTGGCTGAAGCTAACTTAGAATTTCCAGGTCTTGCGAATGTTCCGCCACACCTTGAACTAGATAAAACCAAGCTCTCAGCAAAGATATCTGCAAAGACAGATAGGGAATGGGTTGCTATTGAAATCAATGAATTGTTAGTTGTTGAGTACTACTCAAGAAAAGTATAGAATTAGTCTATTACTCGCTTTTCTTAGCATTAGTCCAACCTTAGTCAAACTCTTGCTGCACGACTTCCAGTACAGCAAGAGTTTTTTTCATGCCAAATATTGCAGAGAAATCAAAATGACATAAAGCAGTAATGTTACACAGAGGCTTTTACCATTTAACTCCATCCGGTACATGAGCACACTCTCTAGAACTTCAAAACAAATGAGTGAGCGAATGAGTGTGAAAGACAACTAATTAGAGAGTTGAGAGATATAAAACCAAGCTCTAATTCATCAATAAAAAATACGAAAAACAATATTAAAAACATAAGAGTCGACCAAAGATTGCGATGGATATAGACGGAGCTCTTATTAAAACTAAATTAATGATCTCTGAATCAAATAGAAGAGTGAAATAAATTTCTTCAGAACTACTTGACAACACCTCCTTACCGTTGCTAGTACATGTGTACTGCTACAGACATATGACTCCAACGTCCTCACCCTATGCCGTTTTTCGTGCATCAGATTGGAATTCAGTGGTAGCAGAGCCTATTGGATTAAGACAATGTCTTCGTATCGCACCCAAAAAGTACTACCCCAGAAGCGGTATAGCCCAGCAGAGGAGTGGGCCTATCTCGAAGAAGACACTCTTAAGCACACACGTTCAGCTAGCGTTTGCATGACATGTCATCATTTCAATTATTGCTGCGACAGGCATTGCAGAACGATACTTACTTGTCATCTCCACCAACGTCTAATTCCCCATGGAGATCATCTAACTTCAAAATGTCAATGCTGGATGCAGCGACTCGAGAAAAAGATTGGATGGTGTCCCGAGGCTGCTTAATCAAATAACAAAAGAACAGCTTGCACTCAAGATTGCCAGAGAAATCTATAAAAGCAAAGGAAAGCTAGAAAGGTTTCATGCTTTTCAATGTATTTATAGTTATTTCTCTGATCTTTCTATGGATGATTTAGAAGGTATAGCTAAACATTACAGAATTAATGTTAAAGAAAATTCAAAGAACCCCGAAAAAATCAGCATCTACGTATAACTACGCCTAAAACACAAAAGAATATTAATCGACCTAAGACGTAAAAGGGTAAGTTATTCATCTCACTTTTGAATAGATCTTATCTACGCTTTCCAGTCCGGGCATATAACAACCAGATCACGAACCCAACCATAAAGATAGGCAAGTAACTATCTATAAATATATACACTGCATAAACTATTAAAGGGAAAAAGATGACACGTTTAACATTGAGATGTCTACCTCTTGCTGTTTTTCTCCAAAGTTTTAAAAGAGGCATATATGCTATTCCTTTTCAGGCGATAATCTATCGATCTTTTCTTGTTGAATCCTTAATTGATCTTTCTCTTTTTTTGCAGTTCCATAAATAGTCCTAACGCTATAAGTTATAAAGATTGCATTAATAGCTCCAACAATAATAATCCCTACAAGAATTGTATTCATCCCCTCAGGTGAACTTAGATATTCTAATAGAGCATCTTGATTAAACATTTAATGAATAATCAATCTTTCTAGTACTAAAGCCATGAATACTTCTTTGAAAAGACAACTCAGATAAATCCATAATCACTCAGACCAAGCTTCTTTTTATACCAAGCAATTAGCTGCTTGTGCTTATAGATAAGTTTCATTTTTCTACCTTGATAATTTCATAATAGGGTCGGTCCCCATAGTCAGCATCAGAACAACAGACATCAGAATATATTTCTTCCAATAGATCATATGCCTCGTCATAGCTGCCAAATGATTGCCGATTAATGTCGTCAGATTCTTTATCATGCCTGATGATTTTATAAATCATTTGAAGATTGATTAGCTATACAAAAGTGTTCCGAATAATCCCGCAAAAGCAGAAAGAACAAAGATAGCAACGATGCTCATTGCTATAATTTTAGAAATGTTTTTCATCTGATTTTCAACTCAGTACCAAGTTTAATCACAAAATCGACAATGCATACAAACTCCCTAGTGAGGTTGTTTTCAAGTAGACGATCATGTCTCAATCCATTTCCTAAGATAAGTATTTGATTTTTAAAGTAAAAGTCTCTTCTTTTCATCACAAGGGAGAGGCTAAATAAAGATTGAATCAAATTGACACTTAGAGTATTCCGGGAGCAGTCCAACTAGTGAATAAGTAGTTAATGAATGTTATAAGAAAACAATCATCGCTAGATAGCTATTGATTTGCTCTGCTGTTTCAAGTAGTCCGTTTCTTTTTCATTACACAAAACCTGGAATAATTTGACCAGTTGTTAAGTATGCGCCAATGAGAGCTAAACAACCAACAGAAGCAGCCAGACCATTGAGTCGTTCAGCAAACACTTTACCTTCTTCTACTCTCAGTGTTTTAGTAGTTTGATTTTTCATTAAACGAAACCTGGGATAATTTGACCGGTTGTTAGGTAGATGCCTGTTAACAGAACGAAAATCATCATTGCTGGTCTGCCGATGCTTCTTTCTAGAATTGCTTTGTTAGATGGTTCCATGGTTAATTGTTTTAGAAGATGCCAGAAATGATCTGACCAGTTGTGAAGTAAGAAACTAGAAGACTAAAAAAGCCAATCATCGCTCAACGACCATTTGTTTTTTCTGCTTCTTCTGGATAACTTTTGTAGTCCTCGAAAAGCTGGGGCTGTGTTTCACGGCTAAAGATATTTTGCTTGCCGTACTCAGTGATCACCTGAGAAGAAGAAGAAGATGATGATGATGATGTCATTATGGAAATAATTCACGTAAAGGAATGCAAAGCATCGGCTTTGCAGGGTAAAGATACGCTCTGGTACGACTTCTTCTAACCCTTAATAGTTTTGAACCTCAAAGACCAAGCACAGCAACTAATTAGAGAGATATTTATCCAATGATTAGATCTATTGATAATCCTAATAAGTTTAAATAGCCCGAACTCGAGGGGGTTACCCATCCTTGATATTTTATTTACAAGTTAGATTTTGGATGTCCATAAATCACTTTTTATGCGTCCCAAACCTGATGACTTGCAAATGTTTATTAGTAAGTGCAGGACTATGGATATTGAAGAATTAAAGTCAAATATCGACGATTGGGAAGGAAAGGGTCATTGCTCTACTCAATTAGATAACATTGATATTGCAAAAATAGAACTGGAGCTTAAATAAAAACAGAGACAAGAACAAATAGAACTACTAACTAAATCTCTTACCTCTTCATCACGAATCGTTAGATGGATGTCTAGTGTTGTAGCAGTTATAAAACTAGTTATAAAATTCAATAATTAGAGGTTATAGAGGCTTTAGTTGGATTACGAAAAAGATGCTTGATATGTAAGCTATAAGTCTTACATATCAAAGCGATAGCCTAAAACGACTGAACAAAGTTAATACTCATTTATTTTTTGTACATAGGTCGATCGGCGTAGGGTTAACCAGTTCGGGGCATTTTCACCTACTGGGTTGTTTTATAAGTTTCTTAGATAAATACTTGGGTTCAACAAATCTCCTAACAACGGCTTTACCTAAATATCCCAAGACTCCTTAATCAATAATTAAGCTTGCAAGTTTTCAAGACGATGTCTTATGACTTTCCACCTTTCTCAAACTAAGAAGGATAAAGTTTTGACACTCTCTTTGCTTGTCTTATAAATTCTCTTCGCTTGAATTTTTGATTTGTTATTCTGGTAAATACAAACCCTGGAACGATCCACATAGATGCAATCAGGAAAGTCATCAAGACTTGATTATGAAAGATATTTTCGAATAGATTCATTCGAATTAATTTAGTTTCTTAGTCTTTTTAATATTCGCTCCCAAAAAAGATAAGCGTGATAATGGTTTTGTACGGTTAACCAATCAGGTTGCTTTCACTTATGTTGTTCGATCTATCAAATAAATAGTCAAACCTAAGTCCAACTTGATTTTCTTTATAATCAACTGCAATGACTAATACCACGTTTTACCCAAGAAAGGTATAGGGCTGCAAGTAGCTTCTTTCTCGTTAAATTTAATTATTGAGCCCCTTTTTTTTAGGGGCTTTTTCATGTTTTTCTATAGCCTATAGAAAAACAACTTAAAAAATATGGGCAAAGTAAAAAGCAAAAAAGAGTTCAGAACTGGAGTAAACACAAGAGTCATTCATCACAAAGAAAATTTTTCTGAAGAGACCGGCTCAATAATGCCTCCTATCTTCCCAACCTCAACGTTCGTCCATGGCAATGAGGGCGGCTTTGACTACACTCGTTCAGGAAATCCAAATTTTCGAATTCTTGAATCAGTTTTATCTGATCTGGAAGAATGTGAATTTGCAAGTGTATTTAGTTCTGGAGTCGCTGCAATTACGGCAATAGTCTCCTCTCTTAAGGCTGGAGACTTAATCATTTGTGAGGAGAACCTTTATGGGTGTACGGTGAGATTATTTGAACAAGTTTTTAATCGTTTTGGATTAAAAGCTCTATGGATAGACTTTACTAAGTCCAATATTGAAGAAGTAATTTCAAATAACAAACCCGCAATGATTTGGATCGAAAGTCCGACCAACCCACTTCTTAAAATTATTGATATTGAGGGAATTTGTCATATCTCAAATAAAATGCAAATACCTGTTGTTGTAGATAATACTTTTGCAACGCCTCTATTACAAAGACCTCTTAAGCTTGGAGCGACCTTATCCTTAATGAGCACGACCAAGTATGTCAATGGTCACTCAGATGCACTTGGAGGTGCCGTTTGCACCGAAAGTACTGCTTGGAGAGACAAGCTAAATTTCGCTCAAAAAGCTCTTGGTTTAAATCCTTCTCCTTTTGATTGCTGGCTTATTACACGGGGAATAAAAACTCTTCCACTTCGCTTAGAAAGACAAATAAACAATGCATCTAAAATAGCCAACCAATTAGCCAATAACCCAGCAATAAAATCCGTTCGATATCCGTTCAGGAATGATCATCCTCAATGTAAATTAGCCCAAAGACAAATGGCTATGGGAGGAGCAATTGTTACTGCCACAGTTAACGCAACTCAAGCCCAAACTTATTCATTCTGTAAAAGTCTTCATTACTTCAAAATGGCAGAAAGTCTTGGAGGAATTGAAAGTCTTGTTTGCCATCCAGCGACAATGACACATGCTTCAGTATCCAAAAAAACCAAATTAAAGATTGGGATTACTGATTCACTTATTCGCTTTTCTGTCGGATGTGAAGATATTAATGACTTAATTGCTGATTTAAAACAAGCCTTGGAAATCATCTCTTGACTGAACGAAATTTACAAACCAATCCTTGCTGGAGTGCTAAAGACTTAGGAGAACCTCTCCCAAGCCGCCCACATGCTGTATCTGTCGCCTTACCTAGATGGGCCGATGTAATCGCATACGAAGAGAATAATCCAGCCTGTATAAACTCCTTAAAAGCAATCTACCCTAGATTCGGATTTCATCCTTTTGTTGCTGAGGTAGCTCAGAAATCTTTAGCTTTTCATGGAGAATCAAATCAAAGTAGTTGGCCTTATCCAAATATCGCCTCTGCTTTAAGCGCCCAGAGACATTGTCATCGAAATAATTCTGAGTGTTCGTCGAAAATCAAAGACTTTCTTGGAATTTCTTGTTTAATCGTTGACGAAAGTAGTACTCCATCAGCAAAAGCTTTCTGGCAACACACAGGGCTTGGATTATCTTCACGTGAGGCAGCAATAGCACTTGGGAGAGAAAAAAAACCATCATCTTCAGTTAGTCAATGTGCTCGAGATAAACTACTTAATCGTCTAGCCAATATATATGAATGTGATTCCAACTTAATTCAACTACATCGTTCAGGGATGGCTGCATTAACGTCTACCCTTTCAGCGATGAAATGTATTAGAGGAAATAATTCGACACTTCAAATAGGTTTTCCATATGTTGATGTACTTAAACTCCCTCAGATTGTTTTCCAAGGAAGCGACCTCATTATTAAAACACAATTAAGTCATATCAAAGAAGCGCTTGATAAAAAAAAACCAGCTGCATTAATCATAGAAATACCTAGCAACCCTTTATTACAATGTGTTGACCTCATATCCATTTCAAAATTAGCTCAAGATAAAAATATCCCAATAATCGTTGACGATACCATCGGCTCATCTCTAAATGTTCATCTAACTCCTTACGCAGATGTGGTTTTTAGTTCACTTACAAAAAGTTTTGCTGGGAGAGGAGATATTCTTGCTGGCAGTACTGTTATAAGCCCTTATTCCAAATGGAAAAAAGAATTAGCTGAGACAATTCCCAAAGTAGCATTGTCGTCGCTATCTGATTCAGATACTATCGAGTTAGAAAAAACTAGTCGAGACGTAGAGGATCGATTAAAAAGGTTAAATATATCTTGCTTAAAGCTGAAAGAAAAATTAGAAACAAAAAAAGAAATTATAAAGGTTTTGCATCCTCAATATTGTAAGAATTTTAATTCTCTATTAAAAAAAGGAGGAGGTTATGGATGTCTATTATCATTTGAGCTTAGGGGGGGAGTTGAAGAATCAAAAAGAGTTTATGATTCATTAAGAGTCAACAAAGGACCAAGCTTAGGTACAAATTTTACATTAGTTTGTCCATATGTTCAGTTGGCTCACTTTAAAGAATTGAAATGGGCTGAAAGTTGCGGAGTCTCAAAACATTTATTAAGAGTTTCTGTAGGGCTAGAAAATGAAGATGAATTATGGTCAAGATTTAATTCAGTAATATAAAAAAATCACTAATAAAGATTATCTAAATAACCAATTACATAGATTTCTATATAGATTTAGAGTATTAGTTAATTAAGTCATTTTAAAATGTCCAGAATCTTTGAAGACAATAGTTTTGCTATTGGTCATACACCGTTGATCAAGCTTAATTCGATTACTAAAAATGCAAAAGCAACAGTACTTGCAAAGATAGAAGGCCGTAACCCTGCCTACAGCGTCAAATGCAGAATTGGAGCGAATATGATCTGGGATGCTGAGAAGAAAGGTTTACTCAATAAAGATAAAGTCATTATCGAACCAACATCTGGAAATACTGGAATAGCCCTAGCTTATACAGCTGCTGCTCGAGGTTACAAGTTAATCCTCACAATGCCTGAGTCCATGTCAATTGAACGTCGGAGGATGATGGCTGTTCTAGGTGCTGAATTAATACTTACTGAAGCAGCGAAAGGCATGCCTGGTGCCATTGCCAAAGCAAAAGAGATAGCAGATAGCGAACCAAAAAAATACTTTATGCCAGGACAATTTGATAACCCAGCTAACCCTGAAATACATTTCAAAACAACAGGTCCTGAAATTTGGGATGATACCGATGGCCAAATTGATGTTTTAGTCTCTGGAGTCGGGACAGGTGGAACGATAACAGGTATTTCTCGTTATATAAAACAAGAGAAAAATCATTCCTTATTATCTGTTGCCGTAGAGCCCACTCATAGCCCTGTAATAACGCAAACTCTCAATGGAGAAGAAGTAAAACCCGGACCTCACAAGATCCAAGGTATTGGTGCTGGATTTATTCCTAAAAATCTTGACTTGTCTGTAGTCGATCAAGTTGAGCAAGTCTCAAATGATGAGTCTATTGCAATGTCATTGCGATTAGCAAAAGAAGAAGGCCTACTAGTTGGCATCTCATGTGGTGCAGCTGCAGCTGTTGCTGTAAGATTAGCTGAAAAAGAAGCGTTCGCAGGAAAAACAATCGTTGTGGTTCTACCTGACCTTGCAGAAAGATATATTTCATCCATCATGTTTGAAAATGTGCCTACAGGCGTTATTAAAGAACCATCACTAGCTTAATTTTTGAGTTAAATAACTGACTCAGGTGTTATCAACATCGCATCTCCATAAGAGAAAAATCGATATTTATTAGAAATCGCATTTTGATAGAGTTTCAACATACGTTTTCGACCAATTAGAGCGCTAACTAAAAGTAATAGGGAACTTTTAGGGAGGTGGAAATTAGTAAGCAATCCATCGATTACGGAAAATTTAAATCCTGGTTTAATTAGCAGATTTACTTTGCCCTTAAATGGTTTCAAGATACCTTTTCCTGAAAGGCAAGCAGCTTCAAGGGCTCTTACACTCGTTGTACCAACAGCAAGAACTTTCCCCCCATCTTCCTTACAATTAATTATCGCTCTTATAGTCTCTTCAGCAACCTCTATCCACTCACTATGTAAATGAAGCTGAGAGAGGTCTTCTTTTTCTAATGGTCTAAAAGTCCCTAAGCCTACATGCAAAGTAATTTGTGCAATTCTAATACCTTTGTTTTTTAAAACTTCTATAAGTTCATCACTTAGATGTAAGCCCGCGGTAGGAGCAGCTATAGCTCCTGGTTTCGATGCAAATCGAGTCTGATATTTTTCTTCATGAGCGCTAAAGTTGTCCTTATCTATATAAGGAGGAAGTGGAACTTCGCCACATAAATCGAGTAAATTTGCTATCTCGGTCCTACTCGAAAACTCATTAGGGAATTGAATAATCCTTCCGCCTGTATTCTCATCTTTATCAATAACTTTTAAACATAAATAATTATCTGAAGACGTATCCAACCATAATTGATCACCGCTTCTCATACGTCTAGCAGGACGACCTAGACAAAGCCATTGTCCATCTCCCCTCGGTTCCATTAGCAACAATTCACCTAGGCCCCCCCCTGGCAATCGAATTTTCAATCTTGCCTTAAGAACACGAGTATTATTAACGACAAGAAGGTCACCAGCCTTCAAAATGTCTTTTAAGTCCCATATTTTTGCATGCGAAAGATTTAAAGCATCATCCAATCCATTATTAATAATCATTAATTTCGCATCATGCCTAGGATTAGTAGGTGATTGAGCAATTAAATCATTTGGCAATTCATAGTTGTATGAACTTAAAAGATTATCTTTTTGATCTAACACATCCAATCAGATTAGAGGAAGAAAAATCATGATGAAAGGCTATAAGGATTTCTCTCGATTAGGTAAGCCAAGTCCTTAAGGAATAGTGCTCCATCAGCTCCATAAATGACCCTGTGATCAGCAGTAAGATTTACTTGCATTTGTTTTTTAATTGAAATCGAACCATCTTTAGAAGCAACAACCTTTGGCAAGGAGGCTCCTACCGCTAAAATAGCTCCTGTACCTGGAGGCAGAATCGCATCAAATCGATCCACACCAAACATACCTAGGTTAGAGAGAGTGAATGTACCACTACTATATTCTTGAGGTTCTAGTTGCTTATTCCTAGCGCGTTTAACAAGATCAGCCCATTGCAGAGATAACTCAGAAAGACTCGTCTCTTCGGCATTTTGGAGTACTGGAGTTATCAATCCTCCATCTTCCATTGCAACTGCAACGGCTACATTTATTTGTGAAGGATAGGCAATCCCCTCAGAAGTAAAGGCTGCATTTACCTGTGGATGTCTAGCAAGAGTTAGTCCAACAGCTTTTGCTAGCAAAGCTGTCATCGTTACTCCTTTAGGCTTAACTTGCTTATAAAAAGAATCCAATTCATCTGTAAGAATTGAATATCCGACCCTGAAACAAGGCGTGTTTAAACTTTCCTCCATATTCCGATTGACCGCTTGTTGAAGAGTATTGAATGCAATAGTTTCACCTCTAGATCCAAAGCTTTTTCCTGCAGCAGGAGGCTTATCCAAGTCAACAGGTTTTTTTTCTATGCGAGGTATATCAGAAACAACTTTTGCTGGAGCATTACTTTCAGCAATCCAAGGAACGCTTATAGGTTGACCTTTTGCACTTTGTACATCCTCAGCTTGTATTCGCCCATGAGGTCCAGACCCCCTAACAGTAGCTAAATCTACTCCCATTTGAGAAGCGAGTTTTTTTGCTCTTGGAGAAGCAACAACTCGACCATCATTTAAAAACTGAGGCTGATTGACTGAGGATTCGAGAACAGAAGGAGAAATAGGTTCCTTATTCACTACTGTTGTTTTCGAAGAATCAACAGTATCTTTTTGTTCTTTAATTTGGGTTGACGAACTCTTGTTCTCTTCGCCAACGGATTGAGAAGGAGCAGAAGGGGCATTAGCTTGAGCCGCCGCGATCTCATCTGCCGTCTCTACAATCAATCCGATTGTCTCCCCCACAGGTGCTGAGCTGCCGGCAGGCATCAAAACCGAAGCAAGAAAGCCATCATGAAAAGACTCAACATCCATATCAGCTTTATCTGACTCAACAACCAAAACAGACTCACCTCTTTCAACTTTATCTCCAGGATTTTTTAGCCACTCAACTATCTTGCCCTCAGTCATAGTTGAACTTAAAGCAGGCATAAAGATGTCATGAGTGGCCATAATTTGTTCCTATTTACTTTATGGAGAGAATTTGTGGAAAAGCTTCAAAATTTTCTATCTAGAAGCTTTGCGAGTATCAATACATACCAATGTTAGTTCTACATGAGTGTCCTTACAACGATAGTTTTTTTTATGTGGATTTCTTCTTAATATCTAAAAATTTTTAATGAATAAATTGTAGTTCTACCAGATTTCAATCCTGATCAATTGCCTCAACCATGCCATCTCTAACCAAAATACTCACACCCATTTTATTTACTAAGTTATCACCAACTTTTAAATCACAAAAACTATCAATTTGTCCTTGCTCAACAATTTGTTCCATCTCTAAGTCACGAACCTGTGATTGCTGTGAAAGAAGATTTCTTTTTTGTTCCTCAAATTCTGATCTTTTGGAAGAAACTTGATTCTGAACATTGGCTACCTGCTCTTGAACTCTTGGATCAAGAGGATTTGAGCTCTGACTTCTAATACCATCAACAATTTGTTGTCCTTCTTTTTCTAATTCACCAAGTTGTTGATCTATGGCTGATATTGCATTACTTAGTTCGCGCTCAGCTTCCTCTTTCCATGAAGGAGTTACAACTGCTCTTACCGTTATTGAGCGTTTTATGGAAATTGAATTCACCTGATCAATAAATTATGAATCAATTTCTAGACTCTCAGTAAAAGATAGTATTGGTCAATTTAATTTGCCAAATAAACAAATTACAAATGATATATTTCATTTATAAGTTTCAAATCACGTTGAATAATTTCCTTACGTTTTTGCTTAAGAGTTTGTGTTAGCAAGCCATTTTCTATTGTAAATGGCTCTACCAAAGCAATTGAGAATAGCCTCTCTTCTCTTCGAGATCCAAGACGATTGGCTAAAACTTTATTCATTTCCATTCTTAAAGCTTGTCTTAATTCACGATTTTCAGGACAGATACCCAAAACAACTTCAGGAGTCACCTCTCTTTCGACAAGCCATGCTTTTAAATAATCAATTCTTGGAACAATTAAAGCAGCTAGTTGCTTTTGATCTTGACCCAATAGAAAAGCCTGCTCAATCAATGGACAAGCGATTAAGGCTTCTTCTATAGGACCTGGCTCAATATTTTCTCCACTACTTAGCACTATCGTATCCTTTGCTCTTCCTGTCAGAATCAACGATCCATCAGCAAGCAACATCCCTAAATCCCCAGTATTAAACCAGCCATTAGAATCCAAAACCTTCTTTGATTCTGATTGTTTTCCTAAATATCCAACCATTATTTGAGGTCCACGAGCGAGAACTAAACCTTTTTGATTAAGCTTTTTTGCTTGGAATGTTTCTGGATCTACTATCTTTATTTCAGTCTCCGGTAAAGGTTGCCCTGCACTTCCCCGTATGTTTCTCCAAGGCCTTCTACACGTGAGGACTGGACTTGTCTCAGTTAAACCATAACCAACTAATAATTCAACACCTAAGGCTTCAAAAAAAGAATCAATATGCGGAGCAATTGCTCCACCACCACTAATTGGGAATCTCAATCTTCCTCCACAAATCTTTTTAAGAATTTTTGGCCATAAATAAATAGATGAAATCCTATGGACTGGAAATCGTACAATAATTTCAATTAAAGATAATATTCGATCTAAAGTAGAAACACTATTAATTGTTAAAAGATTAAATTTTCTTCTTGCCAATTTATATGACTTACTATTAGAAATCGCACTTTCTATCAAAGTCTTTCTTAATCTTGGCATTGTCTCGACAACGTCCTCAAATCCTAACTTTATTGACTCCCAAAGCCTTGGAACAGTTGCCATTACAATGGGCTTTACTCTTGGCAAATCTTCCTTTAGATGCCTAATTGATGTATAGGTTTGAGTACAGCCACAAGAAAAAAAATAATATTCAGCACTACGTTCATATGAATGCCAAATTGGTAAAATACTTAATACTGGTGAGCCTGATGACGGGTTTGCTATACAAGCAAGGGATCTAATTTGATGCAACAAATTAGCATGTGTTAGTGGTACGCCTTTTGGCTTACCTGTTGTTCCAGACGTATATAAAATAGTTGCAACTTTTTTTTGTTTTCTATCAAATATGTTTACCTGTTTATTTGCATTGACTTTATTCAATCCTTTCTTTAAAAACATCTCCCACTCAAAAACTCCTTCACATGCTTTCCCTTCAAGTTGAATAACAAATTTCAAACTATTTATTTGCTTATCATTAAGAGAAAGTTTCTCCCATACGTCAAAGTTTTGAACAATCAGTCCAACCGAATTGGAGTCCTCAAGGATATATCTAAGTTCGCTTGGTGGAGCAGTTGCACCCCTAACAGCATCTGATGCGCCAAGTCGCATAAGTCCTTGATCAGCAATTAGCCATCTAGGACTGTTTTCTGCAAAAATAGCAACGACATCATCAGGTTCAACCCCAATTTGAGAAAAGGCTTCTGCTGCTTTTGAAATATTTTCTGCAAGTTCTTCATAAGTAAAACTTTCAGGGTGAAAAGTATGAGGAGAATCAACTGCTAAAACATCACCAAATTGAACTTTTAATATTTCCCAGATTTCATCAACTTGAGTTATTTGCTCAAGATGAGACCGTCTATTAAGTGCTTTTTCCTCTTTTCCACTTGGAATCCAGTAGGCTAAAGCATTTTGAGAAGCAAGTTTATTTTTTAGTGAATTAGTCTTTGTCATAGATTTAAAAAATAATTTTTTATTATTAGAAATACTTATTGAATCGATTTATATATTTTCCCAATTCAATTTAAAACGTCTTTTCACAGATTCCCTTAAAAGCGGTTTAACGTCACAGACTTTGATACCAGGTATCCAATCACTTAATTTACCTAATTTTACTTTATCCAGTCCACAAGGAATTATCTTCTCAAAACCAATAAGATCACAATTTACATTTAGTGAGAATCCATGTTGAGTAATCCATCTCTTGCATCCAATACCTATTGAACCAACCTTTTTATCTGCACACCAAACTCCTGTTAAGCCATCGACCCTTTTCCCTTCTATTCCTAACAAATCAAGAACATCAATCAAAACTTCTTCCAATTCCCTCAAATACCAATATAAATCTTTTTTGTGAAGACTTAAATTAAAAGCGAGATAACCAACTATCTGGCCAGGCATGTGATGGGTAACTTCACCTCCTCTTTCAATTCTAAAAACTGGCACGGGAGATTTATTTTCTTCAAATAATAAATTATTTTTGTCGCCACCTCTACCTATGGTGTAACAAGAAAAATGTTCGAGCAGCCATACTGCCTGTGGTGAAAATGGTTTTGCAATAAGGCTTTTCTGAAAATTTTTCTGCCAACCCAATGCTGTCTCAAATGGCACAATATTTTTAGGTTCAAAAAGAAAAGCAGAAGAAAATTGTGCAAGTTGAGGGGTTAGATCTAAGTTGCTATTAAGACCTGATTCAGGCGAAACAGCATGAAGCTTCTTATCCATGGACGCAATCTTGAGTTAACTTCATCACTGCGTGATTACACAAAAATAAAAATCGATAAAGCAACACACAATTTTCAAGAAATGGTACAGGAAGCTGATGTTCATCTCTCAGTCGCTCGCAATCCTCGAGTACCTCAACAAACAGCCGAAGTGACTGTTTTTGCAAATGGAACTGTAATAAGAGCGCAAGAGAGGAGTGAAAATCTATATGCAAGCATCGACTTGGTAGCAAATAAACTTGCACGACAATTACGTAAGTATAAAGAGCGACACAATAGTCATCATATCCATAATAATAAGTCTACAAAATCAATCCCAAACGAAGACACCCAAAATTATTTTCCCTCTGATAGTCCACTCATTGAAGGTAAAGAGCCTCATCTTCCTAGCCCAGGAGTTAGACGCAAATATTTTGAAATGCCCCCTATGAGCATTGAAGCAGCAAGAGCCCAACTAGATCTCATTGATCATGACTTCTATTTATTTAGAGAGGCGGAAGGATCAGCGTTAAGAGTCATATACAAAAGGAATCACGGAGGATATGGCGTGATTCAAGAAAAAATCTAGATACTAGTCATATGAGTACAAACAGTTCGAATAAGGCTTATGACAATATTTCTAATGTGATTTATCAAGCAATCCTAAATCCTCATTTAGGGAAAGAAATGCTTGTTCAGATTTGTGATGGATCTAAGCAATATGGCTTTGTAGGTTTATGCACTAGTCTTTCTAATCTATCAATAGCACGTGAAAGATTAGGTAGCAAAAGCACTACAAAATTAACATCAGTAATTGGTTTTCCTTTTGGTTTTATCCCGACTTATAACAAACTTAAAGAAGCCGAGTATGCAATCGAAATTGGAGCAGAAGAATTAGATTTTGTTCCTAATTATTTCGCATTAGAAGAGGGAAATGTCGAACTTTTTGCTGA
Organism: Prochlorococcus sp. AG-363-B05; assembly: GCA_003278445.1. GTDB lineage: Bacteria > Cyanobacteriota > Cyanobacteriia > PCC-6307 > Cyanobiaceae > Prochlorococcus_B. Next base: position 117,731 of record QCFD01000001.1, on the reverse strand, counting down.
GGAAATCAATCAACTAAGTGAACTTAGCATTCCAGTAAGAGTAATACTTGATGCAAATATCCTCTTAAACTCATCAAAACTTTCCTTAGCAATAAATGCTTCAATTGATGCAGGCGCAACTGGAATTCAAATAGGAAATGGATTTGGTCCAGCAGTTACAAAAAATCAAACTCAAAAGGTCTATGAAATTGCTAAAAATCGATGCTCAATTAAGGTTGTTGGGGGCATCAAAACTTTTGATCAAGCAATAGAAATAATTGAAGCAGGATCAACCTTTATTGGCACAAGCTTTGGTTTTGAAATCACCAAACAACAAAAGAAAAAAGAGTAATGAGTTTAACTCACAGGATAAAAGCCCTATCTTTAAAAGTTGGTCCTCTTGGAGAAAATGATAGGCTTTTAACCATACTTTCTGAAGAAAATGGAATATCTCGTCTTGCGATACCAGGAGCAAGAAAACCCAAAAGCAGGCTCGGTGCATCATCTCCTTTTAATTTTTTAGATTTACATATAGTCGGGAAAAAAAATCTTAAACGAGTTACACAGATAAAGATTCTTAAGAGTTATGGAAATCTTGGTAAGCATCTAGAGACTCTTTCAGCAGCTCAAGCAATTTCAGAGCTAATAATGATTATGGTTGGGAATGAAGACCCACAAAAAGATTTACTTAAACTGGTATTGATTCATTTAAATAGGCTAGACAATTTACATAAAATAGAATTTGACCCATTACAGGCTTTAGCAATAAGCGTTCAATCATGTATACATTTATTAGCTGTAGGAGGATATTGCTTACCACTTCAAAAGTGTTGTCACTCAGGATCAAAGCTAATACCTCCTATTGGAGAATGGAGCTGGAAGTGCAGCTTTATCCCTGAAGAAGGCTTTGCTATTGGAGCAATACCTAATGCAAGCATTGAACTGAATCCATCTGAACTAGCTTTACTTCAAAGACTATTGCAAGAAAAGTTACCGTTTCATAGTAATGGGAAACTATTAGGACCTAAAAATGTCTGGTTAAAATTATTGAAAGTTGTTGAAGTATGGATCGAAACTAATTTACAAAGAAGAATTACTTCTCTGCAAATGATGAGAGAAGTAATAATTAGCAATGATCTAATTAGTAAGTAGAACTATAATATTTGAAGAAAATATTATTTTTAAAAACCTTATCTATAAATTATTTAACTATTACTAATAGTTTGGGAAGAAATATAGGATAGCTGCTAGTTTAAAATGCCGGATTTTTTATAGCTTGACCCATATAGCCTGGCTAGGCAAAAAAACACCTTTTTGCGGGAATGTATGTTATGGCCTAAGCACTACTGAAGAGCTTAGGAAGAGAGGATATCAAACAAGCTTTATTCACTTTGACAACCCACGCAGAGAGGGGAATAATAAGACCTCCTTACTCGCAAACGATCCGGATGTCAGTCTTCCTTATTTAATTAAATCTCAGGTTTATACAATCCCTTCTTTAAATGCACAAAGAGAGCTCAGAGAATCTCTCTCAAGACTTAAACCTGATTTGGTTCATGCAAGTCTAACCCTTTCTCCATTGGATTTTCGCCTACCTGAACTTTGCCATAAACTTGATTTACCTTTGATAGCAACTTTCCACCCAGCCTTCGATTCAAAGCTTAGAAATCTTACAGCCAATACACAGCAACTGACATACCAACTGTATGCACCATCATTAGCTAAATATGACAAAGTTATTGTTTTTTCAGAGATGCAAGCAGAAGTGCTCGCAAAACTAGGAGTAAAAGAAAACCGACTAGATGTAATCCCAAACGGAATTGATATTAAAAAATGGAAACCCCAGAATCTACGTAATACATTAAGCAACCTTCAACTTGAAATCAGGGAAAAGCTAGGTTCTGAAAGAATCTTCATCTATATGGGTAGAATAGCTTCTGAAAAAAATGTTGAGGCGCTATTGCGAGCATGGAGATTTGTCCAACCAAAAGGATGTCGACTAGTAATAGTAGGAGATGGACCACTAAGGCCTACACTTGAAAATAATTCGATATTTAATGAAGAAGAAAATGTAATTTGGTGGGGATATGAAGCTAATGAAAACAAAAGAATCGCTCTACTTCAAATTGCTGAAGTTTTCTTACTTCCAAGCCTTGTAGAGGGATTATCACTAGCCTTACTCGAAGCTATGGCAACTGGAACAGCATGCGTTGCGACAGATGCAGGGGCAGACGGGAAAGTCCTTGAAAACGGTGCTGGCATCATTCTAAATACTGAGGGAGTTACTTCTCAATTAAGGACTCTTTTACCTGTTTTGCGTGATCAACCAGTACTTACAAATGAATTAGGTAGACGTGCTCGCTTAAGAGTAGAAGGTAAATATACACTTAAACAAAATATTGACTCACTTGAAAATCTCTATAAAGAGGTTCTCAGTTCATCTAATTCGAAACCTCTTCAGCCAATTGACGACTCTTCTGAGCTGCCAAGACAACTGCTTCAATTAAAGCGGATCTCAAACCCGCAAGTTCAAGATGTCGAATAGCACTGATTGTAGTTCCGGCAGGGGATGCAACCATATCTTTAAGTTCAGCAGGATGTAAACACTTTTCGCTAAGTAGAGATACAGTACCAGAAATGGTTTTATGAGTTAATTGATTGGATAAATTACGCGGCAATCCTGCTGCGACAGCTCCATCAGCCATTGCTTCAATGACTAAAGCTATATACGCAGGTCCTGAAGAAGTTAAAGCCAAAAAAGAATCAAGCTGTCTCTCTGGTAACTCAAAAATTTCACTTATGGGTTCAAAAATCTTTCGAACAGTAATCTTTTGCTCAGAAGTTATATCATCACTCCAAGATAAGCCAGTAAGTCCTTCTCCAACAAGAGAAGGGGTATTTGGAACAGCTCTTACACATGTATGCTCAGGGAAAGCATTCTGGAGACTTTTTAAGGTGATTCCCGCTAAAATTGAAATTAATAATGGCTTAGGGAACTGAATAGTAGATTGAAATGAAGAGGAATATTCTTTGATGTTGCCGAATTGTTGGGGCTTGACAGCCAATATTTTCAAAGGAGCACTCCATACTTCTTTAGACAAAGCATCCTCACTGGACACTACTTTTACTCCTTTTGGAAGCTCACTCAAAAGAGACGGAATACTTGAGGTGCCACCAACAATTCCAAAAACATGCTCAGGATTATATTCACCAGTTTCAAAAAGAGGTGAAATAATAGTTTTAGCCATACGGCCAAAACCAATTATACCAATAGAAATTTCCAATCTATTTAATCTTTCAAAGAGCTGAAGCTACTGTCTCTCCCCAAGCAGGTTCTGGAGCTGAAGAAGAATCCTTGGCAATCAAATCTGTTCCTTTATTAGTCATGCTTGAAGGAGAAGCTTCCTCTTGAAATGAATTAGTTACAGTTACACAAGAAGGAGCAAAAAGGAAAATACTTTCTCCAACTCTTTCTTGATGTCCATCAATAGCGAAAGTGCCACCTGCAACGAAATCAACAGCTCTTTGAGCCTGATCAGGCTCCATCATTGTGAGATTTAAAATAACTGTTTTACGCTCACGTAAAGCTTGAATTACTCTCGGCATTTCATCAAAACTACGTGGCTCCATCAAACTAACTTCAGAATCATTTGTTGAAATACCTGGCATACCTATCACATTTGAAGGAGCAAAACCACTGCGACTATCAAAAGGATTGGAACGAGAGATGGTTGACATTTCTCCACCTCCTTCTTTATTGGCTCTATTAAAATTCTCAAAATCATCACTTGTTTCGTAATCGAGCTCATCAAAATCACTATCTAAAAAGTCATCACCAGCGACGACAGCACGAAGACGGGAAATAAGCGACACCAGTTAATCCTCTCGGGATGATTTGTTAAAAAGTTGGGTAAGCCAACAAGCGGTACATCTTCAACAAAATGAAGAATGAACCATATACTTAAATAACGTTCCTTCTGTTATGGAGCAAGCTTTTTTATTGTTTTTTTCATATCTTTGAATTTTCCTTCTAAGCCTTTCTTTTCCCAAACAAAAGAGAACCTATACGCAACCATGAAGCACCACCTTCTAAAGCCACTTGCCAATCGCTACTCATTCCCATTGAACAATCCTTTAATCCCAAATAAGTAGCTAGATCTTTACATTCAAGAAATAAATCTTTTCTTTGATCCAAGTTCAGAAATATTGGCGGAATTGTCATTAAGCCAAGTAAGTGAATATTCTTTAAAGAAACAATCTTGGACCAGCTCTTCAAAAGCTCTTCTTTTAAGAATCCCCCCTTTTTTGGATCATCTCTAAATTTAACTTGTAAAAATATATTCGGAGTTTTTTGTTCTTCTTCTGAAATTCTAGAGATGCGCTCAATCAAGGGTAAAGAATCTACAGAATGTATAAAATCAAATTCTTTAATAACTCCTCTAACCTTATTCTTCTGCAATTTACCTACGAAATGCCAACGAAGTCGATGCAAGTCCTTAAGATCATTTTTTTTTGGAATAGCCTCCTGCAAACGACTTTCTCCAAAATCTAACTGACCATAGCCAGAAAATTTGCGTATAGCTTCAGAGTCGTGTCCCTTGCTAACGGCAATCAAACCAACCCCTAAAGGTAATGAATCTTTTATTTTCTTGAATTCATTAAGGTAAATCAAAATTTAATCAAATAAAAGTTTGATTAAATAATTCCTGCCAAACAACAATCTTGGAAGACTTTTCTCTCCTGCATTTAGACAAATACATTTCGGCATAATGCCTAGCATCCATATATGGAATAACTTCAAAGGTTGCTCCTCTTGGTTGCAAAGTAACTAAAAAGAATATTTTCTGTGCATATAAAGTTGCATATACATCCCTACCATTACTTGCTGGTGACACTAGATATAACATTCCGAAAGTCGGATGATTTAGGTAGCGTTCCGCGTTCAAATCTTAATTTTTTTTAATTAAGACGTACCATACAGACAACGGAAGATAATAGCTATCAAAAGCAAAAAAACTGAACCAAAATTAGCCCAGAAATATCTAGGATTAATAACAATATAAGGTCGAAGTTGTTCCGATGATAACCAGAGACCCTCTCTCAACATCAAAGAATCAGCCCCCTGTTCTGCCCTTAGTAAGATATTTGACAAAAGTCTTTCACCTAAAGAAATAAATAAACCTATTGTAGTTTTAAGGCCTAGTTTCCTAAAATCAATTGCTCTGACACCAATTGAACGAAAGAGGTTTTGGAGTTCTTCTTGAACTAGAGGTAAAAACCTTAATGCCAAAAGAAGTTGAAATGAAAGTTTTTCTAACGGAAATCCCAATAAAGTTAGAGGCGCAAAAAACCATCTTATTGCCCATACAAGATCTTCAGGTGGAGTTGTAATTAACATCAAATTGACACTATGAATAACGGTAAAAATCAGAGTCGAAGTCTTAATACCTAATTCGATAGAACGACGATCTATAATCAGAGGTCCCAATGAAATCCCTCCGAAGTCAAATGGTCCAATCCTAAAAATCTCCCAAGGCCGGTTCAAAACAATTGCTCCAGGGATTTCATTAGGTGCTCTTAACGTCAATTCATTTGATGCTTCACTAGCAGGTAACAGAATTGATAAAAATCCAATAACCAAAGAGAGCAGCACTAAAAAAAGTAGCGACCGCCACCAAATACGTAGAGGTAAGAAACTAGAAATTGTAATCAATAAAAGAACGCAAACTGTTGAAACTCTCCAGATGGAGTTAGCCAAAACAGGAGTTACAAGAAAGAAGAGGATCCAAAAGATCTTAATTCGGGGATCAATAATACGAAGCCAGCTAGATTTGCCGGAGACATATTGACCAATTGGAATTTTTTTTAGCCAATCCATAAAAAACAACTAATTTCAGGTCTCTTTCTGCTGTCGAGCTAAATCTTTATCTACATCGCGTTGCTGCTTTCCTCTCCAAAACAATTTAATAGGAGTTCCATCAAAACCCAATCCCTCTCTAATTTGTCTCTCAATATATCTTCGATAAGTTTCCCCAAACAATTTAGGTTCATTTACAAAGAGAGTAAAACTTGGAGGCTTGATAGCCACTTGAGTCCCGTAATAAAGACGCCCCTGTTTCCCACCTCTAGTAGTAGGAGGACTTCTCCATTTCAATGCCTCAGTAAGCACTTCATTAACAACTGATGTACCAACCCTTCTTCGATTCTGATCAACTGCCAAAGTCGCTAATGCAAAAATACCTTCGACTCTTTGTCCTGTTAGCGCTGAAGTGAAAATCATTTCTGCCCAATTCAGAAAATATAGTTTTGAACGAACGTCTTTTTCCATTGCAGACATTGTATGACTATCTTTTTCAACAGCATCCCATTTATTCACAACAATGACACAAGCTCTTCCTTCCTGCTCAATTCTACCTGCAAGCCTTTGATCTTGTTCTGTTACGCCATCCAAGGCATCTAAGACTAAAATACAGACATCACTTCTCTCTATTGCCTTAAAACTGCGATTAATACCAAAGAATTCTGGTCCATAGTTAACACTTCTACGTCTACGTATACCTGCTGTATCAACCAGTTTCCACTGCTTGCCTTGATGAGTTATTCGACTATCAATCGTATCTCGAGTTGTACCCCTGATCGAGCTAACGATTGCTCTTGTCTCTCCACATATAGAATTAAGAAGACTTGACTTCCCTACATTTGGTCTACCAATAATTGCCAATTGAACAGATGCATCACTTATTTCATCTAAATCTTTAGAAGGAAAGAAAGTAACTACATGATCAAGGAGATCGCCGGTTCCCACTCCATGGATAGCAGATATTGGATAGGGCTCGCCAAGCCCAAGTTTCCAAAATTCAGCTGCCATTGCCAACCCCTGCTCAGGAGATTCACATTTATTAACTACTACTAATATTTCACAAGAATGAGACCTTAAAAATTTAGCAATAGATTCATCAGCTGTAGTAACTCCTTCCTGGCCATCAACCATTAATAAAGCAACCACAGCTTCTTCAAGCGCAAGATTTGCTTGCTCTCTTATTTCAGGAAGAAACTCACTATCGTCATCGAAAACCAGTCCACCAGTATCTACTACTTTAAAATCTCTATCTCTCCAAAATCCATCTTGATAAGTTCTATCTCTAGTTACACCTGGTTCATCATGAACAATAGCTTGTCTACTTTGGCATAATCGATTTACCAATGTCGATTTCCCAACATTTGGGCGCCCAATTATTGCAACTATTGGTAGCGCCAAATTTCTATACCTTTCATAAGATTATTTACCCTTTATAGGTCAAAATTGAGATTCTATATTCATACTACAAGTACGAGCAAAGAGTTGGAATCCAAGATGAGATTAAGAAATCAAACCTCCTTTAAAAGATTAACCTCAAAAAAAAGAGATGCACTGAATACCAAGCCATCTTTCATAGCAATACTTCTAATAGTGATAGCTTTGATGCAAGTACCAATTTCCCTAAAAGCCTCATTCAGCATTATTTGCTTATTGTCTGAGGCAAACAATACTAATAAAACTTTGTTTTTCTGTAATAACTAATATCAATCCAAGATCACTTAAAGAATGAAAGTATTACCTCCCATTTTCTTATCAGGTAATGGGACATCTAGATCTTTGGAATGTCCAATTATTCAGTCCCCACTGGCAGGTGTCAGCGATCAAATATTCAGAAAATTTGTTCGTAGGTGGTCACCAAAAGCTTTGCTTTTTACAGAAATGGTAAATGCTAAAAGTCTAGAATTGGGTTATGGGGAAGAAAAGGTAATTGAGCTTTCAGAAGAGAGCGGACCGATTGGTGTTCAACTTTTTGACCATCGACCAGAATCAATGGTTGATGCTGCAATTAAGGCAGAATCATCAGGGGCTTTCCTAATAGATATAAACATGGGGTGTCCAGTAAGAAAAATCGCGAGGAAGGGAGGTGGGAGTGCTCTATTAAAAAACCCAGATCTTGCTCAAGCAATCGTCAAAAAGGTTTCTAAAGCCATATCAATTCCACTAACAGTCAAAATAAGATTGGGGTGGTGTGAAACAACCAGTGATCCAATATCTTTTGCATTAAGGCTACAGGAGGCTGGGGCTCAACTCATAACAGTTCATGGTCGAACAAGAAAGCAAGGCTTTTCAGGGAGTGCAAACTGGGAAGCTATTGCAAAAATCAAAAATTCATTGGATATTCCTATCATCGCTAATGGTGATATAAAAAACTCTCAAGATGCAATTAAATGTCTTGAGATTACAAATGCTGATGGATTAATGATAGGGAGAGCAAGCATGGGCGCTCCATGGTTGGTTGGGCAAATTGATGAAGAGATTAACAAACAAAAAACTTTTAGGACACCTGATGCAAAGATGAAAATTAGTTTATCTTTAGAACACCTAAAGCTACTCGTTTCAAAAAAAGGTAATCATGGACTTTTAATTGCTAGAAAACACATGAATTGGACTTGTAGAGGTTTTCAGGGATCCTCTTCACTTAGACATAAATTAGTAAGAGCTCGTACTCCACATGACGCAATAAAATTACTTGAAGAAGAACTTCTTAAATTCAACAAAGATATTTAAGGCATTATCGAAGGCATACTTTGTCGTATCAAGAGCAAAGAAAAATATGGCCTACGTTCAGAGGGTAAATGAGATGCTCTAAATAGTTGTTGATCAGAAAATCCCAACCTCTCTGCGAATATAGAACTTTCTAATAAACCAAGTTCCTTAAGCAAAGGCTTAACCCATGTCCACTTTTTACCAAGCTTGAGCAAAGCAACTACCCTTTTCCTTGATTTTGCTTCAGACAAAATAACCTTTAGCTCTTCTAAAGATTCTGGTACAGGCACTACGAGCAATCCCTCTTCTTGAAAAGCAAGAGGAAATTTACCTGCTGCTGCTGCTGCAGAAAAAGATGTAATGCCTGGAATTAATTTAACAACACACTCTGGATGATGTTTTTCTAATTCCTTTGCAAGGTATGAACCTGTAGAAAAAAGTGAGATATCTCCTTGAGCAAGGAAAACGACTCTTTCTCCTTTCTTGACCATCTTCATTAATTCATTGCCAGCAACTCGCCATGCATTTTTCAAAATCCTCTGATCGTCAACCATAGGAAAATATAATGGCAATTTCATTTGGTCGTTAGATATCCATTTTGAAGCAATTGTCTCAGCGAGGCTCTCTCCTCCTCTAGTAGATACTGGGAAAGAAATAACTGTTGAATCTTTGATTGCATCAACTGCTGCCAATGTTAATAAAGATGGGTCTCCTGGCCCTACGCCAGTAATAGTTAAAAATTCCATTTACGCTAGTAACGACTGTCTACTCAAAAGAGCTATTTAACTATGCATTCTGGGCTTAGGATGCATTTCCTCTAACGCATCAGACTCAACCCTAGCTAATATTTCTAATCTGGAATTAACAATATTACCATCAAAACGTTCATCAGCCAATCTCCAATAAACTCCAAAATGCCTAGCCTCACTTTTTAATAAGTCGGCGTATAAATTACGAAGTTCCAGATCAGGAGAATGTATAGACAATAAAGTCATCCTTTCATGGCTCCTTGCTTCAATGAGTCCGGCGACCAGAAAGCTATCCAACATTCGTATTGGTTCATCTTTGCAAATATTTTTTGCCAAAATAGCTCCATAAGGCGGCGATGCTAACTTCTGAAGCTTTCTTCCACGTGCATTCAAAATAGACAAGACCCTCTCAAAATGTTGAAGTTCTTCTCGAGCTATTGGGCTTAAGACCTCCGATAAACCAGGTTCACTTACATAACGAAACATCAATTGAAGGGCTACACCAGCAGCTTTGCGTTCACAATGTGCATGATCCAAAAGTATTTCCATTGGATTAGAAATTGCAAGATTGATCCAATCTTCACTAGTTTTATTTATTAGCCAGCGAATCTTTGATTGCCCCACCATTTGAGAGTGTGAGTTATCCATTATCTCTTCAGTCTCGCTTTAAATAAGAAACTATTCCTTTCAAAGCAAGTTGATAACTAACTGGGCCAAAGCCACAAACCATACCCAACGCTTTATCCGAAAGGAACGATTTATGACGAAATTCTTCCCTAGAGTAAATATTACTTAAATGAACCTCCACATAAGGAATAGAAACGCCTAACAAAGCGTCTCTAAGAGCAATAGAAGTATGAGTATAAGCTCCTGCATTAATTAGTATTCCGTCAATCGAACCAGCACTTTTTTGAATGCAATCAATCATTTCACCCTCTGAATTACTTTGAAAGAATTGGAGCCTTGCATCAAGTTCTCTAGCTAAATCACATAGCTCTACTTGAATGACCTCTAACGTTTGTGAGCCATATATAGATGGCTCCCTTTTACCAACAAGATTCAAATTAGGTCCATTAATTAATAACAGATCCATATCCCTTTCAAATTGAACATCTTTAATGATCGTATCGATTCCATCCTAAAAGGACCAACAAATTCGAGAAAAGTGGCACCTTTTACTGGTAATCTCATTAAGTGGATCGGGTCGGTGCCCGAGTGGTTAATGGGGGCGGACTGTAAATCCGCTGGCTACGCCTACGTTGGTTCAAATCCAACCCGGCCCATCTTTCCACAGGCCCTTGTAGCTCAGCGGTAGAGCACTCCCTTGGTAAGGGAGAGGTCTCGGGTTCAAGTCCCGACGAGGGCATAACCCTCAGCCGCAGTCAGGGGAAGCAATCTAAGGCACTAAAGATTGCCAACAAATTACTCAAATCACAAAATATTAAACAATTAGAGCCAAACCTAGAGCCAAAGGCTTTTTTTATTTTATTGGCATAATCCTAATCATATAAATGATTTTACTATGATTTTTCTTATACTCGAGTCTTGACTTTATAAGATTCAAAGAGCAGTTTAAAAGACTATATTTATTAGCCTAAATCCGTAATCACAGGGCTTTCAAGGCAGATATTCTTTATATTGAGAGTATTGGGATGCCTTCCCAATACGAAAAGTAGACCCAACTTATGCAAGCAACTCGTATCTTCAGGTCTAATGGATCTAATGCTTTGTAATCTCTATCCCTCTGGTTTTCTGTTCTTTTGATTTCTTTAGCAACACTCGCTCATTTAATTCCCTATAATTTACAGTTGGAATATTGACTAAATAAAGATCCCTTACTTCCTCAAATTGATCTGAAAGATCTCTATTAACTCAATACTCTCAATAAAGACAGATAGTTTTATGTAACATGGCGAACCGCATTCAATAGATACTATGCGTATAATGATTTTGTAGCAATAACTACTAAAAACGTTCAACTCATCAAAAGATGAGCCGCAGTTTGACTCAAGCCAAGGAACGGGGACTTGAGCATATTTCGGAGATGACAAATGTCTTTAACCTACAGAGGCCTTAAGTACAACCAGCACAAAACAGTTGTAGAGAAACAGCATGTACAACTTACGTACCGTGGCAAGTCTTATAATAGTTAATTCAAATACCTATTATCCCTAAAAAGCCCTTTACTCAAGGGTTTTTTTTTTAAGAAAACTACTAAACAATATTAGATCTTTTACTTACATATATATTTATAATTGCCAATGTAAATATTATTAAAAAAGAAATTATAAATAAGAAAAGATAATTTCCAGATATCATATCTAATTCACCATTTAATATTTTTCCTAAGAAGTTTTTTAAGCCAATATCTTTTATTTTTCTTGCGGCAAAGCCACTAGCAACAAAAGGCGAGTCAGATATGATAATACTAAAAATCAAAGCAGGCATAAACCTTTTCCATGTGATTTTTGTTAGTCCAATTGCATAGCAAACAAAATCAAAGAAACCTGACATTAATAAAGCCGTCATAAGAAAATAATTCTTTTCTAAATAATCTTTACTAATGCTCTCAACTCTTTTCATTTGTCTTTGTCCTAATAAGTGACTTACATAATTCCTTCCTAATTTTCTAGCCAACAAAAAAGATATTGAACAAGATAGAAAATCTGCGCAAAAGATAATAGCTAAACCCTGACTAAAGCCAAACTGAAACCCAGCAGCCACTGAGAATATTGTTCCAGGCAATACTGGTATAACAATGCTAACTGACCTTAATAAAAATAATAAGAATATTAATATTAGACTAAAAAATCTATTTGAATCTAGGCTATCTACAATATTATAAAAGAAATCCTTAATTACATTAACATCAAAATAAATAAAACTAATGCTTAAGACAATAGCAACAAAAGATAATATAATATACCTAAAACTTTGACTACTAATTAACTTATTAGCCATAAAATAATACTTTCAAGTAAAATTTAAATTAACAATCAAATTATACTATGAAATTATTTATAAAATTGCTATTGGAATCACTAATTCTGTTGAAACTTTAAGCTACACATTGTATTAGCCTCAGACAAAGGCATTTCTCCTGAGTTCCATTTCTCATATACACATGTATAAAAAGGTTCATTTGAACTACTTAAATCATTCTTTTGATCGATTAATTCTCTTAGATATTTAGCTTTCGCCCTAAGATACTCTTTTTTGTATAACCAATACATAACCTCTGCAACACAAATAAAAGAAGCAGAGAAAGCAAAAATAAGAATCAAATGACTTAACAATATATCTATTACTGAAGGATCATTATTTTATGTCAAAGATCAAGTATATGTAACTCGTAGATAATACTCAAAACACCCTTCTTTAGTTTTCATAACAAATAATAATTTCACCACTCGTCGTTTGCATCAAAATTTTTACACGCCATCAGGAGATCAAGCTATGCTGCTATTCAGAAACTTAGAAGTCAAAATTGAGTCAAACTACTTAGAAGGTTATGTTCATAAAAGCTTAACCTCAATAGATGAATTATTTTGTTAGAAGAATAAGAATTTGGAAAAAACATTGTCATTAGAAAATTTCGAGCTTAATCAACTACAAGACTTAGTCTTATCAGGCGAAACAAGACAAGGAAGTTGGAGAAGGAAGCAGCTTAATGCTTTAACAAATTTATTGGAAAATCATGAACAAGAAATTCTAAATGCTTTAAGCGAGGATTTACGAAAACCTCCTACCGAAGCATTCTTCGAAATTATTGCTGTTAAACAAGAAATAAAACTGGCTCAGAAAAATTTAACCAATTGGATGAAGACGAAACGTATCACTGTTCCTGCTTCTCTAAGGCCTGCCAAAGCATTGGTTCAACCAGACCCTTTGGGTTGCATTCTAATTATTGGGCCATGGAATTATCCTTTTTCTCTTACACTTCAACCACTTGTAGGAGCTTTTGCAGCTGGGAACACTGCTGTTCTAAAGCCATCAGAGCATGCACCTTTTGTATCAAGTCTAATAAAAAAGCTTGTAGAAAAATATTTTCAGCCAAATATCGCACAAGTTATTGAAGGGGATGGAAATATTGCTGCTAGTTTAATGACTAAGAAGTTTGATCACATATTTTTCACTGGTGGGGAAAGTATAGGGAAAAAAGTTATGGAAGCAGCTGCAAAAAATTTAATACCAATAACTTTAGAACTTGGAGGGAAAAGCCCAGCCATTGTTATCGATGGTGCAAATTTAGAAGTAACTGCAAGGCGAATTATATGGGGAAAGAGTCTAAACGCTGGCCAAACTTGCATTGCCCCGGATCATTTACTTGTGGAGCATAAACTTTTTGATTCTCTAATTTCTAATTTAAAAGCATCAATAAATGATTTTTACGGAGATGATCCCATAAATTCAAAACATCTTGGGAGCATTATTAATCCAAGCCAATTCAATAGACTTAATAATTTACTAAAACAAGCTAAAAATAATGACCAAATAATCTATGGAGGAGACTGTAATGAATCAGAAAAAAGAATTAGCCCTACTCTTATAAAAATCGAGGATAGAAAAGACCAATTAATGAAAGAAGAACTGTTTGGGCCTTTACTACCAATCATGTGTATTAACAATCTCGAAGAGGCTATTTCGGATTTAAAATCTTTACCTAAACCTCTTGCACTCTATCTTTTTGGAGGGGAGGAAAAAGCGCAAGAAAAAGTACTTGCAATGACCTCTTCAGGAGGCGTTTGCTTTAATGATGTTGTATTACAAGCTGGTATACCAGAACTTCCATTTGGGGGCGTGGGGGCAAGTGGCATGGGGAAATACCATGGCAAAGCGGGGTTTGATAACTTGACTCATTACAAATCAATACTAAAAAGGCCATTTTGGCTAGACCTAAAATTCCGATACCCTCCATATACACTGGATTTATCTTTACTTAAAAAATTAATAGGTTAATATATATCTAATACCTATGGAATAAATTATTAATTTTCAATAGATATGGCCAAAAAGAAAAAAATCATTCATAATTTTTTTCATATTAAAATTATATTTTTTCTTCTATCAATCTTCACTTTACAAGCAAATGCGGAAACAAAAATAATTACAAAAAATGATGACACACTCTTGAAGTTATCCAAGCAATATGGGGTTTCATTAAAAGAATTAATGCATAAAAATAATGTTAATGATGCAAATAGAACTTTAGAAGGACAAATTATCATATTACCTCTAAATAATAGCAATAAAGGTCTTATTCATAAAGTCAAAGAAGGTGATACCCTTTTAAAAATTGCTAGAGCTTACAACGTAAATGTAAAAGATATTATTTCTATTAATAACTTAGATAAGTCTTCTATTCTCAAGCCCAATCAGATCATTCTGCTTCCAACTGATGCTGATTACAACAAAGTCAATCGAAAAGATATTAAATTAGCGAGCAAAAAAGTTTTCTATCATCAAACGTCTAAGGCTGAAGAACTTAATGAAATAGCTCAGATTCACAATGTCTCAATAGAAGAAATTATTACTTTAAATAAATTAAATAATCCAACAAATGTGGATTCTAATATTAAATTAAAAATCAGGAAAAATACATCATTAAGATGGCTAAGATACGGCTCTTTAATTATAAACTGGTCAGACTGGACATATTCAGATGGTAATTATATAACTCAAGCAAAAAACAAAAATAATAAATCTTTCTATTTAGCTCTTAACTGTTCAAAAAGAGCCTTAAACAACACATTAAATAATTCATATTGGACTAACTGGTACTTTCCAAAGAGTGATTTCGAATTTAAAATAATTAATGATTTTTGCGTAAAAGATACCTAAATTTAAAATTATTTATTTAGATCTAAAGAGGGTGGATCAAGTCTTTCAGAATCTTCTTCAACAAGTTGCAGTCTTAAATTTTTACCCCCTGAAAGTTCTCCAAGTGAAACTCTAATTGTTGAGCCAGTAAGTGTTTTCAGTGTATCTAAAAGCTCCCTTAAATAAGGAGTACTACTTCCAGATTCAACCCATAATCTCTCTTGTAAACCTTCTAATCTTTTCCAAGCAGAATGAAACTTTAAAATAGAACTTTCTATGGTTTTTGCTTGTCCAAAAGCATCTGAAAGTAATCCTAAAGAATCCAACCTTACAGCCTCTTGAGTAGCTTTATCTAAATTTAAATTCTTATTTTGAAAAGCTCTTAACGCTAAGGAAGCTTCTAAAGACTTGCCCATCCATTTTGCAGTATTAGTCATCTCTTTTACTGAATCAATTTCGGGATTTTCCCTTAAAGTTTCGCAGATTTCTTTTTGCTGAATAGGAGATAACTTAGATAATTCTCTCACCAATGGCGCTACAAACTTTGCTGGCAATAAATTTGATTGTGTTTTTTCTCTAATTTCATCAGGCAAAAGAGAACTTGTCGCTGCGATAAATTCATCAGTTAAACTTTTTACCTGTCTTCTAGTTATGTCCTTCCCTTCATTTGCAGCCTCAGAAATCATATATTGAATCTCAGGCTCGGATTGTGACGTTTCTATAAAAGCTCTTTTAGAAAAATTGTTTACACTTGATTCTTCCAGAATTCCATCAACCACAAGATTATCGGAAGAGTCAGCTAATTGAATAAGAGAATATGCTCTGCTTTTACTAATTTCCATTTCTCTTAACCACTGCAAAAAGCCTGTACCTCTACCATCTCCTCCTATCTTTTCTCTATCTCTTACAACGCGCAAAATCCTTCCTCGCCAAATTTCGGTTTGCAAATCAAACTTCTCACATATTGACCATGCATTCTCTAGCCTCTCAATAAAATCAATATTGCTTAAATCCTCTTGCTCAGGATCAGGCAAATCAAACCTCAGAGAAGATGGGTCTAAAGAAGGCTGTGATATCACAAAAAATAAATTTTTAAAAAGCTCAACACATTAAAGCTAATTGAAAAATCTCCCGAAAATCAATACGAATTATTTTTATCGGAAAGTTAAAAATAATTTTAACATCGATCAACTTTTTTAAATACCAGCGACAGTCTGTGACACATATACAAATATCTCCTGTTCTGATAGATAATAATGATAATGAAATTATTTAGGGAAGTCAGATGAGCTTTGCGAGAAAAGACAAGGTTCGCATCTTGCGTCCAGAATCATACTGGTTCAATCAAATTGGAGAAATAGTCTCTATCGATAAATCTCCAGCAATGAGGTACCCAGTCACTGTCAAATTCGAGAAATGTGATTTTAAAGCATTTAGCGGTGTTGACGGTGGTGCAAATACCAGCCAGTTTTCAATAAAGGAATTAGAAGCTGCTGCAAGTTAACATTATTTTCACTTTTGCCAGAACTACCTGAAGTTGAGACAGTTAGGAAGGGCCTTGAAAACCTTCTTAATGATTTTTACATAACAAAAATAAATGTATTAAAAGAACGCTCAATAGCAAGTTCTGGTGGATCTAAAAGTTTCATAAATAACGTTACAAATAGTTTTCTAGGTAGTTGGGAAAGAAGAGGTAAATATTTAATAGGATCACTTAATACAATAAACAAACAAAATAAAGGCTTTTTAGTTGTTCATCTTAGAATGACAGGTCAATTTAAAATAATTAATAAACAAACACTCCCATGTAATCATACGAGAGTTAGATTTTTTGAAGAAGGTGGAAAAGAGCTCCGTTTTATAGATATAAGAAATTTTGGACAAATGTGGTATGTACCATCAACACAATTAGTCGCCGAAGCAGTCTCTGGAATAAAGAGATTAGGTCCAGAGCCATTTAGTGATGATTTCAATAGTTGTTATTTGAAAGAATATTTAAAAAATAAAAAACGCTCAATAAAATCTGCTTTATTAGATCAAGAAACTGTTGCTGGGGTTGGGAATATATATGCAGATGAAACATTATTTGATGCAGGTATCAATCCAATAACTGAAAGTAGAAATTTAAAAAAAGATCAATTAAATAGGCTTTGCAAAAGTCTTGTTGAGATTTTAAAAATAAGTATTGGAGAAGGAGGTACTACTTTTAGTGATTTTAGAGACTTAGAAGGTATAAATGGAAATTATGGTGGCCAGGCCTGGGTTTATAGAAGATTTGGTCAACCTTGTAAAAAATGTGGAGAAACGATTTTGCGAGCAAAAATATGTGGCAGGAGCACACACTGGTGTCCTAATTGCCAAAAATAATTAACCATCAAAAAAGGGTCCTTATGGACCCTTTAAAAAATTTTACCTGGCATTGAGCTATTTTCTCAGGGGGCTACCCCCCAAATATCTTCGCCGCTGATGCGTTTCACAACCGAGTTCGAGATGGATCGGAGTGGTTCCACATCGCCATGAACACCAGGATAGTGTTAAGAATGAACCCTGAAAACTGCATAGAAATTATTAAAAATAATTGATCGAATAAAGCATTAATTTAAGTAAAAGCAAATGAAGGTCAAGCCCTCGATCTATTAGTACTCCTCCGCTGCATCTGTTACCAGACTTCCACGTAGAGCCTATCAACGGGTGTTCTTCCCGTGATCTTACTGGTTAAAACCATGGGAATACTCATCTTGAGGTGGGCTTCCCACTTAGATGCTTTCAGCGGTTATCCACTCCGCACATGGCTACCCAGCGTTTACCGTTGGCACGATAACTGGCACACCAGAGGTGCGTTCCTCCCGGTCCTCTCGTACTAGGGAGAAATCCTCTCAATATTCCTGCGCATACACCGGATATGGACCGAACTGTCTCACGACGTTCTGAACCCAGCTCGCGTACCGCTTTAATGGGCGAACAGCCCAACCCTTGGGACCGACTTCAGCCCCAGGTTGCGATGAGCCGACATCGAGGTGCCAAACCTCCCCGTCGATGTGAACTCTTGGGGGAGATCAGCCTGTTATCCCTAGAGTAACTTTTATCCGTTGAGCGACGGCCCTTCCACTCAGAACCGTCGGATCACTAAAACCGACTTTCGTCCCTGTTCGACTTGTAGGTCTCACAGTCAAGCTTCCTTCTGCTTTTGCACTCGACGACTGATTTCCAACCAGCCTGAGGAAACCTTTGTGCGCCTCCGTTACCTTTTAGGAGGCGACCGCCCCAGTCAAACTGCCCAGCAGATACTGTCCGTTTCCCGGATAACGGGTAAACGTTAGATCTCTAGCTCTGAAAGAGTGGTATCTCACCGTTGACTCAGTAGTACCCAAAAGCACTACATCAATGTCTCCCACCTATCCTGCGCATTCAGAGCCCGAGAACAATACCAACCTGCAGTAAAGCTTCATAGGGTCTTTCTGTCCGGGTGTATGTAGTCCGCATCTTCACAGACAATTCTATTTCGCCGAGCCTCTCTCCGAGACAGCGCCCAGATCGTTACACCTTTCGTGCGGGTCGGAACTTACCCGACAAGGAATTTCGCTACCTTAGGACCGTTATAGTTACGGCCGCCGTTCACCGGGGCTTCAGTCACTAGCTTCGCTTACGCTAACCGGCTTCCTTAACCTTCCGGCACTGGGCAGGTGTCAGCCCCCATACATCGTCTTGCGACTTAGCGGAGACCTGTGTTTTTGGTAAACAGTCGCCTGGGCCTCTTCACTGCGACCAGCTTGCGCTGGCATCCCTTCTCCCGAAGTTACGGGACCATTTTGCCGAGTTCCTTAGAGAGAGTTATCTCGCGCCCCTCGGTATTCTCTACCACCCCACCTGTGTCGGTTTCGGGTACTGGCAGTTATGCCTTAACGGGTATAGGGATTTTCTTGGAAGTATGACATCACCAACTTCGCTGCCGTAGCAGCTCGTACTCACGCCTCAGCTCGGAACGTTTTCTCCATTCCTCAAAGCCTCGAACGCTTGAACCAGTAACCAACATCTGGATTGGCTAGCCTTCTCCGTCCCCCTTCCCAAAACATAACTGGTACAGGAATATTGACCTGTTATCCATCGACTACGCCTTTCGGCCTGACCTTAGGACCAGACTAACCCTCCGCGGACGAGCCTGCCGGAGGAACCCTTAGGGTTTCGGGGCATGGGATTCTCACCCATGTTTTCGCTACTCAAGCCGACATTCTCACTTCTATGCAGTCCACGCCCGCTTACGCTAACGCTTCACACCACATAGAACGCTCCCCTACCATTTAAAAATTAAATCCGCAGCTTCGGTACAACACTTAGCCCCGTTCATTTTCGGCGCAGGATCGCTCGACCAGTGGGCTATTACGCACTCCTTTGAGGATGGCTGCTTCTAAGCAAACCTCCTGGTTGTCTGGGCAATCCCACCTCCTTTATCACTTAGTGTTGATTTTGGGACCTTAGCTGGCGGTCTGGGCTGTTTCCCTTTCGACTATGGAGCTTATCCCCCACAGTCTGACTGCCTAGTTACACACAGGGTATTCAGAGTTCATCACGATTTGGTACCGCTCTCGCAGCCCGCACCGAAATGGTCGCTTTACCCCCCTGCTGGAGCACTAGACGCTACGCCTCAACGTATTTCGGGGAGAACCAGCTAGCTCCTGGTTCGATTGGCATTTCACCCCTAACCACAGCTCATCCGGTGACTTTTCAACGTCAGTCGGTTGGGACCTCCACTTGGTATCACCCAAGCTTCATCCTGGCCATGGTTAGATCACCAGGGTTCGGGTCTATAAACACTGACAAAACGCCCTATTCAGACTCGCTTTCGCTATGGCTCCACCATTTTCGGTTTAACCCGCCAGTGCCTATAAGTCGCCGGCTCATTCTTCAACAGGCACACGGTCACCCGATAAGTCGGGCTCCCATTGCTTGTAGGCTCATGGTTTCATGTTCTATTTCACTCCCCTCCCGGGGTTCTTTTCACCTTTCCCTCACGGTACTGTTTCACTATCGGTCACACAGGAGTACTTAGCCTTACGAGGTGGTCCTCGTAGATTCACACGGAATTCCACGTGCTCCGTGCTACTCGGGATACAGCTAGGCTAACTCTCCTTTCGATTACGGGGCTTTCACCCTCTATGGCGCGCCATTCAAGCGCTTCTTCTAGGTTTGTTAGTCCACGTTGCTGTCCCACAACCCCGATAGTCGAAACTATCGGTTTGGGCTATTCCCCGTTCGCTCGCCGCTACTTAGGGAGTCGTTATTTACTTTCCTTTCCTCCAGCTACTAAGATGTTTCAGTTCGCTGGGTTGGCTCGTGCCAGCCTATATATTCAGCTGGCCGTTCTAAGGGTTGCCCCATTCGGAAATTCCCGGATCAAAGCGTGTATCCAGCTCCCCGAGACATATCGCAGGTAACCACGTCCTTCATCGCCTCTGCGTGCCAAGGTATCCGCCATGAGCCCTTTGTAGCTTGACCTTAAATACAAACACAAAATCAATTGTGCTCGGCTATTACTCAAGAATTAAACATGAATTCTGAAAATTGATAATTTAGTTTTGAATCTAAAAAATCAAACCAGAATTATGCATCCATGAGATGCTTTATTCTTTCTAATCTATGCAGTTTTCAAGGTTCTACTGAATTCTCATGGAATAAATCCATGGGAGCCCAGCATATTATCAACTATTAGGAAGATGATAAGAAGCTAGGTTCTTTCAGTTAGACAATTCTAAGACACATCTACAAATTTTCTCCAGAAATTTAGTTAGCAGGAAAGTTTTCAGTGGAGGTAAGCGGACTCGAACCGCTGACATCCTGCTTGCAAAGCAGGCGCTCTACCAACTGAGCTATACCCCCAACAACGAATGGGCCATCCTGGACTTGAACCAGGGACCTCACCCTTATCAGGGGTGCGCTCTAACCACCTGAGCTAATGGCCCAGGAGAAACCTTTGTTGGGTGTGAACTAGACAAGCTTAGGAACTGAAATCAAAGAATTAATTATATAATTCAAAAACCAGAGGTACCGATCGACCTTAAGGTGACAGGATTGCAGCCTAAGAATAAAGTACTTAGACATTGCAATCGATTTATTGTCTCCCTGTTAGGAGGTGATCCAGCCGCACCTTCCGGTACGGCTACCTTGTTACGACTTCACCCCAGTCATCAGCCCCACCTTCGGCGTCCTTCTCCACAAGGGTTAAAGTAACGACTTCGGGCGTGGCCAACTTCCATGGTGTGACGGGCGGTGTGTACAAGGCCCGGGAACGTATTCACCGCAGTATGCTGACCTGCGATTACTAGCGATTCCTACTTCACGTAGGCGAGTTGCAGCCTACGATCTGAACTGAGCCACGGTTTATGGGATTTGCTAGCTCTCGCGAGTTTGCTGCCCTTTGTCCGTAGCATTGTAGTACGTGTGTAGCCCAGGACGTAAGGGGCATGATGACTTGACGTCATCCACACCTTCCTCCGGTTTATCACCGGCGGTCTTTCTAGAGTGCCCAACTAAATGCTGGCAACTAAAAACGTGGGTTGCGCTCGTTGCGGGACTTAACCCAACATCTCACGACACGAGCTGACGACAGCCATGCACCACCTGTCACTGCGTTCCCGAAGGCACCCTTTAATTTCTTAAAGGTTCGCAGGATGTCAAGCCCTGGTAAGGTTCTTCGCGTTGCATCGAATTAAACCACATACTCCACCGCTTGTGCGGGCCCCCGTCAATTCCTTTGAGTTTCACACTTGCGTGCGTACTCCCCAGGCGGAACACTTAACGCGTTAGCTACGACACCGAAGGGGTCGATTCCCCCGACACCTAGTGTTCATCGTTTACGGCCAGGACTACAGGGGTATCTAATCCCTTTCGCTCCCCTGGCTTTCGTCCATGAGCGTCAGTTATGGCCCAGCAGAGCGCCTTCGCCACTGGTGTTCTTCCCGATATCTACGCATTTCACCGCTACACCGGGAATTCCCTCTGCCCCTACCATACTCAAGCCTATCAGTTTCCACTGCCATGATGGAGTTAAGCTCCACGCTTTAACAGCAGACTTGAAAGGCCGCCTGCGGACGCTTTACGCCCAATAATTCCGGATAACGCTTGCCACTCCCGTATTACCGCGGCTGCTGGCACGGAATTAGCCGTGGCTTATTCCTCAAGTACCGTCATATCTTCTTCCTTGAGAAAAGAGGTTTACAGCCCAGAGGCCTTCGTCCCTCACGCGGCGTTGCTCCGTCAGGCTTTCGCCCATTGCGGAAAATTCCCCACTGCTGCCTCCCGTAGGAGTCTGGGCCGTGTCTCAGTCCCAGTGTGGCTGATCATCCTCTCAGACCAGCTACTGATCGAAGCCTTGGTGAGCCTTTACCTCACCAACAAGCTAATCAGACGCGGGCTCATCCTCAGGCGAAATTCATTTCACCTCTCGGCATATGGGGTATTAGCGGTCGTTTCCAACCGTTATCCCCCTCCTGAGGGCAGATTCCCACGCGTTACTCACCCGTCCGCCACTAACCCGAAGGTTCGTTCGACTTGCATGTGTTAAGCACGCCGCCAGCGTTCATCCTGAGCCAGGATCAAACTCTCCGTTGTAGTCAGGCCCTATTGTAAAAACAAAATTCTACTCAGTCTGATTTGCTTCTCCCACTAGCAACAGCACTGGCGTACTGAAATAGTGATTGTTGCCACCTTATGTTTAATAAGGGTTCTAAAGAGTGCACTTAGTTTTATCTTCGTGACTTTCCCGGATCTCAGATCCGTCGTTGCTTTCTCCTGTAACACCGAATATAAAATCAAGCCGTGAAACTCAAATTCAATATTGCTACAAAATTGGGCAACTAATTTCTTTTGACGGGACCTCACACCTTTATCGCAAATACATCCGATTCAAAAATGAACCAGACGCGATAAAAGCGTCAGTTCCTAAACTTTTTAAGTTGTCTAGGTTCTGTTTTGACAAAAGCCAAAACGTTTTCGATCTTTCGACCGTTTTTCAGTTTACATCACAGAAGGGGTTAGTCTTCTAATGTTGTAAAACTCCCACTTAACTAAAAAACTTTCGTTATTTTGCCTTGTGAGTACGCTTCAGATTTACTTACGCGCAGAAGAATATTGTAGACCCTCAAAGTACTTAGATGCAACAAAGTTGCAAATGAAATGTTTTACCTCTTACTATCAATATCAAAGGAGTAAGCCATAACTAGCTTTTAGCGATGGCATCAGATTATCTTAATGCCCGCACGTTTTAGCCAACAGCACCAAAGAGTGCGTCCCAATTCGAACGAAGACAAAGTTGTAGCAAGGGCTAAAGAGCATTTTGAAAAAACTCTCATTGAAATTTCTGGAAATATTGCAGGCAGTGTTGCAGCT
Organism: Prochlorococcus sp. AG-363-B05; assembly: GCA_003278445.1. Classification (GTDB taxonomy): domain Bacteria; phylum Cyanobacteriota; class Cyanobacteriia; order PCC-6307; family Cyanobiaceae; genus Prochlorococcus_B. The sequence goes on along the minus strand of QCFD01000001.1, from coordinate 94,235 downwards.
TTAGAGCATCCAACAAAAAACGATGCTCTCAATTATGGAGAGATTTTTTTAAGGGACAATGTCCCCGTAATGATTTATCTACTAACTCAAAAAAGATTTGACATAGTAAAAAAATTCTTGACAGTAAGTCTTGATTTACAAAGTACTACATATCAAACTCGAGGAGTTTTTCCAACAAGCATTGTCGAAGAAAAAGGAAAATTAATAGCAGATTATGGACAGAGATCTATAGGAAGAATTACTTCTGCTGATGCAAGTTTATGGTGGCCAATACTTTGCTGGTTATATGTAAGAAAAAGTGGTGATCAAAGTTTTGGGACAAGTCAACAGGTTCAAAGAGGTGTTCAACTACTACTTGATTTGGTTCTTCATCCAACTTTTGAGGGCAATCCAGTTTTATTCGTTCCAGATTGCTCATTTATGATAGATCGTCCTATGGATGTTTGGGGCGCTCCTCTTGAGGTAGAAGTTTTATTGCATGCATGTCTGAAAAGTTGCATTCAACTAATGGAATTAAGCAGGAAGCATCAAAAAAGTCGATTACTTGATCAGAGACTTGTTTTAACTCGTCAGTGGGTAAAAGACCTTCGTCAATTTCTTTTAAAGCACTATTGGGTAACAAGCAAAACGATGCAAGTACTTAGGAGAAGACCAACAGAACAATATGGTGAAGATCAACATCAAAATGAATTCAATGTCCAGCCTCAAGTAGTACCTTCATGGCTTCAAGATTGGCTAGAGAATAGAGGTGGATATCTTATTGGAAATATAAGAACTGGTAGGCCAGATTTTCGGTTTTATAGTTTAGGAAATTCCTTAGCATGCATGTTTGGAGTTTTGACAGCTCCTCAGCAAAGAGCATTATTTCGCCTGGTTCTTCATAATCGTCAACACCTTATGGCACAAATGCCAATGAGGATATGCCATCCACCGATGGACATAGAGGAATGGCAAAACAAAACGGGTTCAGATCCAAAAAACTGGCCATGGAGTTATCACAATGGAGGCCATTGGCCTAGCCTTTTATGGTTTTTTGGTGCTTCTATATTGCTTCATGAAAAAAGGTACCCAAAAGCTGATGTTTTGCTAATGGGACAAATGAGAGCTCTTATAGAAGAGTGTTATTGGAGTCAATTAAATCAACTTCCAAGACAAAAATGGGCAGAATATTTTGATGGACCTACAGGTACATGGGTAGGTCAACAATCAAGGACTTACCAAACTTGGACTATTGTTGGGTTCTTATTACTTCATCAACTATTAAGAGCTGCGCCTGATGATGTATTGATGCTTGATTTAGAGGAAAGCTTCTAGAACAATCCTAGAGTTAGAGATTTATCAATCGGCAAGCATGCTCCTATGCCTAAATACAATGTCAAAACTGTTCCAAATAAAAATAATGACATCGCAACAGGTCTCCTAAAAGGATTAGCAAATTTATTGATATTTTCAATAAAAGGAAGAATCATTAAGCCTAGAGGGATTAATGTTTGAAGAGCGATACCAAGTAACTTATTAGGGACAACTCTTAAAATTTGGAAAACAGGATATAAATACCATTCGGGAAGTATCTCTAGTGGAGTTGCAAAAGGATTTGCTTTATCCCCCAAGAAAGCAGGATCTAAAACTGCCAGACCGACAACACAAGCAATTGTTCCAAGAATTACTACAGGGAAAATGTATAAGAGGTCATTTGGCCAAGCAGGTTCTCCGTAATAATTATGCCCCATTCCTTTAGCAAGTTTTGCTCTTAGCTTGGTATCAGATAAGTCTGGTTTCTTAAGAGTTGACATGGTTTAAGAAATTTTCAGTAGTAATTAAGGATAGTTTTGAAGAAACAATTAAAAACTATAATGGACCAGATATACCTTGTTTTCTAATCATTAGAAAATGCATCAGCATAAAGACTGCTAATAACCAAGGCATTACAAAGGTATGAAGACTATAAAACCTAGTCAGAGTTGACTGACCAACACTCTCACCGCCTCTAAGGAGTTCGACCATAAAGTCACCAATAACTGGAATGGCAGCTGGGACTCCAGAAACAATCTTAACGGCCCAATAACCGACTTGATCCCAAGGTAATGAATAACCAGTAACCCCAAAAGCAACTGTTATGACAGCCATAACGACCCCAGTTATCCATGTCAATTCTCTTGGCCTTTTGAATCCACCAGTTAAATAAACTCTAAAAACATGCAAAATAAGCATGAGTACCATCATTGAAGCACTCCATCTATGCACCGATCTAATCAACCAACCAAAGCTCACGTCTGTCATCAGATAACTAACTGAGCTATAAGCTTCAGTTACTGTAGGCTTGTAATAAAATGTCATCGCGAATCCAGTCGCGAATTGAATCAAAAAACAAACAAGTGTTATTCCACCAAGACAATAAAAAATGTTGACATGTGGAGGGACGTATTTTGAAGTGACGTCATCAGCTATGTCCTGTATCTCAAGACGTTCCTGGAACCAGTCATAAACCGGTGAAGAGTTCGCCATCCACTTATGCACTGTACTTTCAAATATCTTACTAGATGTGCCCCTTGGTCGCCGCAAAAGATCAATCTAATGCTTCTTTCTGTTAAATCCTTGACTAAGTTAATGCAAAGACTTTTTGCAGTTTTAATAAGCTTTGGCATTTTATTTCAAGTCTTAACTAAGCCCGCTTTCGCACTCAATGATGGACAATTACTGGTGATTGAAGCTTGGAATCTAGTTAACGAGGGATATCTAGCTCCTAAGAAATTTGATGAAATTCAATGGAAAAAACTTCGTCAAAAAGCCCTTGAAAAACCAATAAATAATTCACAACAAGCCTATTCAGCGATAGAAGCAATGCTTCTTCCTTTAGGAGATCCATATACGCGTTTATTGAGACCAGATGATTACGAAGCCATGAAGAAAAGCAATATTGGGAGTGAAATCAATGGAGTTGGACTGCAGCTGGGGGCAAGGAAAGAAGATGGAGCAATTGTTGTTATATCTCCCCTTGAAGGTTCTCCGGCCTCAGATGCAGGCATCCAAAGTGGAACTATTTTACATAAAGTCAATGGTCAATCTCCAAAGCTATTAGGACTTGAAGCGACCGCAGCAAAATTGCGCGGACAAACTGGAACAGAAGTAATAGTTGAATTACAACAACCTGATAGTGAAATAAAAGAAATTTCTTTAGAAAGACGAAGTGTTGACTTAAGACCTGTAAGGACAAAGAGAATAAGGAATGAATCTCATACTCTTGGTTACTTAAGAATCACTCAATTCAGCGAAGGAGTCCCTGATCAAGTAAAAGAAGCACTAGAAGAACTTTCTGGGAAAGAGATAGAAGGATTGATTTTGGATTTAAGAAATAACTCTGGAGGTCTAGTAAGTTCTGGTCTTGCAGTTGCAGACGATTTCCTCAAAAATATGCCCATTGTTGAAACCAAAAAAAGAAATGCAATAAATGATCCAATCAGCTCAGGGATTGAAACTCTTTATGATGGTCCTATGGTAACTCTTGTGAATGAAGGAACAGCAAGCGCAAGTGAAATTCTTGCTGGTGCTCTGCAGGACAATAAGAGATCTGAACTTATAGGCAGCAAAACATTTGGGAAAGGCCTCATACAATCCTTAACGAACCTCAGTGATGGCAGTGGATTAGCAGTAACAGTTGCCAGTTATTTAACTCCAAGTGGAAGAGATATACAAAATCTTGGAATAGATCCTGATCGCATCTTAGAAATGCCAGAGCCAATAAACCCTGGCTCGGATGAGGACAGATGGTTGCTAGATGCAGAACTGATTATGCAAGCAACTTTAGATAAAAAAGAAGTTTCACAGAAACTTTCTGAAGGAAATCAAACAGAAGGAGGAGAAGAAGAATTAGTTCTAAAAAAAATTGAATAACTCATGTCAACTAGAACTTATTATGACCCTCTTCATAAATCCATAACTTTAAACAGCTCAATACCAGAGGAGCTAATGGTAATGGAATTAATAGATTCCTCACCATTTCAAAGGTTAAGAAGAATTAAACAATTAGGGCCTGCTTATTTAACATTCCATGGAGCAGAGTCAAGCAGATTCACTCATTCCCTAGGTGTATTTCATCTTACAAGAAGAGCAATCAATCATTTATCTAAAATTGATTCTGGATTAAAAGATTACAAATTCATTCTCTACGCTGCTGCACTTTTACATGATTTAGGGCATGGTCCACTTAGCCATACAAGTGAGGAGATATTTAAAATCAATCATGAAGATTGGACAGCTAAATTGATAAGTTCAAGCAAGGAGGTTGCCGTTATACTTAATAAATATGGGAAGGGGAACTCAAATGCAATTTCAAGTTTAATAAAGTCAAGAGAATCGCCCAGAAAATTAATAATTTCATTGATTAGCAGTCAATTAGATTGCGATCGACTTGATTACTTAATGAGGGATAGTTATACAACAGGAGCAAGATATGGGCAGTTAGACATCGATCGAATAATATCAGCAATGACAATTGCACCAGATGGGGATTTAGCAATACATCCAAAAGGATTAATGGCAGTGGAACATTATTTAGTGATAAGAAATCTAATGTACAGAAGTGTATACAATCATCGATTAAATGAAGTTTGCAATTGGTTGCTAGAGCAAATTATAGAAACAGCAAGAAAGCTTGGTCCAAATTTATTATGGGCTGACAAACACATGTCTGAATGGCTATGGAATCATAAAAAAATGAGCATAGAAAGTTTTCTACATAATGATGATGTAATCACCGGTTATCATATTCAGAAATGGCAAGAATCTTCCTCGAATAATCTGTCAAATCTATGTAAACGTTTTATAAATAGAAATTTATTAAAAGCATTAAACATCTCTTCTTTCTCTTTAGAGATTAGACTAGAGGCATTAGCAAAAGCTAGAAGACTATCAGAGAAAAATCTCATCGACCCTGATATATCATGTGGTTTAAGGGAAAAAATAGTTAAAAGTTACTATCCTTACAAATATGGACTTCGCATGTGGGACGGTCAAAAGCTAGAGGCCTTAGAAAAAGTTTCGCCATTAGTTGAAAAATTAATAGAATCTAATCAATCTTCATGGTTAATTTATCCAAAAGAAATTGAAAACGAATTGAAAACAGAGATTGAAATGCTAAAAATCAAAAATTAATTAAGAATGAATTCAAAACCTCAAAAAATCATAATCAATGCTGATAGTAATCAATATCAAAATTGGAAGTTGTGTGTGAAAAGTAAATTTAAAACAATAAAATCAAAGAATATTGAAATAGATTGTGAGAATTTTGATCTATCTTGTTCAGATATATTAGAATTAATAGCAATAGCGAATGAATCTAATTGTAAAATTGTTTGTTTTTATTCAACCTCATCAAAGACGATTGTAAGCTCTCAATCATTAGGTTATAGATCTCATTTTATTCTTGAGAATGATTCATATAATACATTAAAGATGAATAACAAAGATTTAAATATATCAAAAGCTGACTTTCATCAAGGAACCATCAGATCTGGGGAATATCTTGATAGCCCTGGTGATTTATTAATCCTTGGAGATGTTAACCCAGGGGCAATAGTTCGCGCAGAAGGAAATATAATTATTTGGGGTAGACTTCTTGGAATTGCTCACGCCGGAAGCAAAGGGAACGCTCGAGCAACAATATCAGCACTTCAATTGAGACCTCTTCAACTAAGAATAGCTAGTAAAGTGGCCAGAGGACCCAAGGAAAAGCCTCAACTTGGGCTGGCAGAGCAAGCAAGGATAGATTCCGAAAAAATTATCATTTCTCAACTAGAGTCAATTTAGTTCTAAGAGCTCAATCAAAAAAAATTTTTTCCAAATAAAGATGGAAAATCATCAAATAAAACTTTAGAGATGTCTTCAAAAGCAAACCCAATGCAACCGATCTAACAATAAAGCTTTTTTCTTCATCAAAATCGAACTAAAATTTGTCGAATCCAAGGAGGTCCGTGGCGACAGATACACGCGTCATTCTTATTTGCTCAGGAAAGGGTGGAGTTGGCAAGACAACCCTTACAGCGAATCTTGGCATTTCACTTGCCAGGCAAGGTCTAACCACTGCTGTTTTAGACGCAGACTTTGGTCTAAGAAACTTAGACTTACTTTTAGGCCTAGAGAATAGAATTGTTTATACTGCTCAAGAAGTTCTGGAAGAAGAATGCAGACTTGATCAGGCATTGGTTAAGCACAAGCAAGAATCGAATCTATCTTTACTTCCTGCTGGCAATCCAAGAATGCTTGATTGGTTAAAGCCCGATGATATGAAACGTATAGTCGATATGTTAAAAGAACAATTCAACTACGTTTTAATTGACTGTCCTGCAGGAGTTGAAGATGGATTTAAAAATGCAATGGCTGCCGCTCAAGAAGCGATTGTAGTTACCAACCCAGAAGTTTCAGCAGTCAGAGATGCAGATAGAGTAATTGGCTTACTGAATACAAATGCGATAAAACCAGTCCAATTAGTTCTTAATAGAGTCAGGCCAAAAATGATGGCCAACCAAGAGATGCTCTCAATAGATGATGTAACTGATATTTTAGCCTTACCTTTACTTGGACTTGTACTCGAGGATGAACAGGTAATTGTCAGTACAAATAGAGGGGAGCCACTTACTTTAAATAGCGTCAATTCCCCTGCAGCCAAATGTTATCTGAATATTGCAAAAAGATTACAAGGTGAAGATATTCCACTTATTGATCCCGTAGAAGAAAGTTCTGGATTTGGTGCCAAATTTAGAAGACTAATGCAAACAAAAATTTTCTAAAGCAATGACACTTAGAGACATTATCAACAAATTACTTCGTAGGCAGACTGCTAGTGCTAGCACTGCAAGAGAGAGGTTGCAACTTGTTTTAGCTCATGATCGTTCAGATCTAAGCACAGAACTTTTAGATCAAATGAGAAGAGAGATATTAGAGGTGGTTGCAAAGTATGTAGAAATAGATATGAATGAAGGCGCAGTTAGTCTGGAGACAGAAGATCGCATGACAGCTTTGGTTGCAAACCTACCAATAAAAAGAACCTTAAATGGACAAATCAAGCTGATAGAGCCTATAAATGAGTCAGAAAAAAATTCTCAAGACGTAGAAAGCAAAGATCATAATTCTTAATCTATAAAGATAGGTTATTTAATTATGGGATTCGATTAAAAAGATATTTTCAACAAGTATTTTCAACAAATTACCAAATGGATTAACTTTTATATTCCTTTCTTAGGTAGAATATTAAAATTGCCGGCTTAGCTCAGCGGTAGAGCAGCGCTTTTGTAAAGCGAAGGTCATCAGTTCAAATCTGTTAGCCGGCATTTTTTAAAACATATTTCAAGCAACTAAATAATTAAATCTCTTTAGGTCTTCCAGAGATAATCAAAATCAAAAAAGCAGCTAGAAAAAAGTTGAAAAATTTTAATTCAATAATCCAATCAAAACTCATTATCGGAAATCTAAATAGCCACCAAAAAATAGACTGCAATAATAAAACCATTCCGAGCAGATAAATCATTCTTTAATTTCAATTCAAAAGAACTGAGCCAGCCCTTATAACTTTCCATTTTCCTTCGTTCCAGTCAACAACTGTACTTGCCATGCCTGAAGAATTGGGCCAAGGGATGGGAGCAAGAATTGGAATTCCTGGAAATTGAATCGAAGCTTCTAATGCATCTTTTACTGGAGATTTTCCAGAAATATTTGCGCTAGTAGTTGCAAGAGGACCTGTTTCCAAAAGCAAATCTCTTGCAAGTTTTAAGGCGGGGACCCTAAAGCCTAAAGAATTAGAATTACAATTTAGATAATTAGATAGATTCCCAACTGTAGGTAAAACAATTGTCAAGGCACCAGGCCAATAATTTTTTGCCATTTTCAAGCCATCTTCAATCGCACAAGGTTTAACAAACTCAAATAAATCCTCCAGGCATCCTCCCATTAATATAAGTGGCTTATTCAATGGTCTTTTCTTGATAGTCCATATTTTTTGTGAGTATTTAGGATACGAGCAAATTGCTGGCAATGTATCAGTAGGGAACAATGCTAAAGATCCCTGCTTTAACTTAAGAGCTAAATCAGTCACTTGAAATTGATCATTCATATTTATTTTTTACAACAAATTGCATATCGTTTAATTCCATTTAAGTCTTTTTCAAAAGAAACTTCTCCCATGCCTATCTCTTTCATGAACTTAATTATTTTCTCACTTTGATCATAATGATGTTCGAGAATTAACCAACCGCCTTTAGCCAAACCATTTAATGCACCAAAAATTATCTGCTTAGAAGCAAGCATGCCATCTGCGCCTCCATCTAAAGCGATTCTAGGTTCATGATTTTTGACAACTGGTTCTAAGTCTTCAATCAAATCAGAAGGAATGTAGGGAGGATTACTTAAAACCAAATCAAAACTTCCCGACCATTTTTGCAAAGGTTCCCACCAATCTCCTAAAAAGAATTTTACATTCGATTGTGGGGCAAGAGTTTCTAAATTTCGCTTTGCTAGTCGCAATGCCTCTTTACTTATGTCAACGGCATGACCTTTCCAATTAGGAAGGGATTTAGCCAACGATATTGCAATAGGACCGGACCCAGTCCCAAGATCAGCCCAACTACCAGAATTAATATTCTCAACCTTTTTTAAAGCAAAATCAATCAAAAACTCTGTTTCTTGTCTAGGGATAAGAGCATGAGCTGAGACCTCCAACTGAAAATCTCTCCAAGGGCATTTAGAAATTAGATATTGAAGAGGAGTATTATCTTTTAAATGAGATTCCCAAATAACTTCTATTTCTTCAATTGGAATTTCCAAGGAAAAATATTGCTCAGGATTCAAAATTATATTTTGCAACTTTCTCCAGGAGACTCCAGCAGCGATATCTAGCAACCAATCAAAGTCAATTTTCCTTCCTCCTTTTAATATCATTTGTTTTCTCCATTTAAGAAAATTATTACCTGACATAAAGTTATCAATCATTTAAATTTCATGACCTTCTTCTAAAAGAAATAATATCTTCTCAATTTCTACTGGCAATTCTCTAACTACTTTTATTGAGTCATTTTTCCTTTTTACAACAACTAATTCTACTAGTGCTTCTGCTCCAATTTCACCATTGACTTTTACAAAAGAAGTTTTGCAATTAAGTCTTATTTTATTTACCAAATTATATTGACTTATCAACAACACTTTCTCACCATGAAAAAAAGATTTTTTATACTTGATTTGAGCTTCAATAACTGGAATTTCATATCCTTCTTTAGATAATTTCGAATAAGCAACTCCAATCTGATTCAACGCATCAATTCGCCCTTCCTCTAAAAAATCAAAGTAAGAACCATGCCACATAACACCTGCATGATCAGTGTGTTGAGGTAGAACTGTTTTCGTTAATTTCCACTCTTTTTTATTAATGTATTCATTCAAAATAAAACCTAAATATTGTTATCCTATAGTTAAATAAAAAACTGTTCAAGCAATTTATCGCAAAAAAAGTTGAACATTAAATAAATGATTCCAAGCAAATGCTTGAAATCATTAAATTTTTTAAAAATTCCTGAATTACTTTTTAGGACTCAATCTGCCTTTACTGCTATCTGAATAAAAGCTTGATTTCTCACCATCACTGGTAGAAACAAACAATCCAATAAGAAAAAGAGTGGGGACTCCAACGAATAAAAGAGTAGCTGCAGCGCCAAAACTAGTGGTTTCCATAACCGAGGTTTTTACTCAGAACAAATTTCTGAAATAAACTATATAGCCCTTCAGCAAAAAACTGGGCTTTAAATCAAAGAGAATGAGAATTTGTAATTTGCCGAAAAATTTCCCCTATAAAAGTTCATACAGATATTTAGATTTTTATATGGCTTTAAAGAAATTTTGAAAAACAATCGTTTTGAAGTGAATTTGATCACTGCATTTTCATTTTTTTAAACCGGATTTAATAAAAAAACGACTTAAAATGACAAAAACAATTTACTTTCCAAAATTTCTTCTTTTTTTCTTTTTTTTTCTTTTTCCTAGTCTGGAACTGGGTATTTAGCAATTTAAGAGTCCCAAAACAAGCTAGATTTCATCCAAGAGTGTCAAAAGTCATTTCAGGTGTCCGCATCCTGTGCATTAACTCAAGCAATACCATTTACGATCATGCGAGTCTTGCTGCATTAAGCAGCATCGTTATACGAACCTGACCCATGGGATTGCCCTGGTATCGGGTGCACACAGTCGTTATCAACGACCCTGGCCGTCTTCTGGCCGTGCACCTCATGCATACTGCTTTGTTAGCCGGCTGGGCCGGCTCAATGGCCTTATATGAATTGGCCATTTTTGATCCTTCTGATCCAGTACTTAATCCAATGTGGCGCCAAGGCATGTATGTCATGCCCTTTATGGCCCGCTTAGGAATTACAGGCAGCTGGAATGGATGGGATATAACCGGTGCAACCGGAGTTGACCCTGGCTTCTGGAGCTTCGAAGGGGTTGCTGCAGCTCATATAGTTTTCAGTGGTCTTTTGATGCTTGCTGCTGTGTGGCACTGGACATACTGGGACCTTGAATTGTGGGAGGATTCCCGCACTGGAGAACCAGCTTTAGATCTACCAAGAATATTTGGAATACATCTTTTCTTAGCTGGCTTAACATGCTTTGGTTTTGGAGCATTCCATTGCTCAACTGTTGGTATATGGGTTTCTGATCCATATGGATTAACAGGGCATGTCGAGAAAGTTGCTCCGGTTTGGGGTGCTGAAGGATTTAATCCATTTAATGCCGGAGGTATTGTCGCTAATCACATTGGGGCAGGACTTTTAGGAATAATTGGTGGAATATTCCATATCACCAATAGACCTGGAGAAAGGCTTTATAGAGCTTTAAAACTAGGAAGTCTTGAAGGTGTACTAGCCAGTGCTCTAGCTGCAGTTCTATTTGTATCTTTCGTAGTTGCTGGAACTATGTGGTACGGATCTGCTACTACTCCAGTTGAATTATTTGGCCCTACTAGATATCAATGGGATTCTGGTTATTTTAAAACAGAAATCAATCGTAGAGTTCAAGATTCTATGAATGATGGTGCTTCTAAAGCCGAAGCTTACGCATCCATTCCTGAACAACTTGCTTTCTATGACTATGTTGGCAATAGTCCTGCAAAGGGAGGTCTATTTAGAGTTGGAGCAATGGTTAATGGCGATGGTGTTCCAAGTGGATGGCAAGGTCACATATCATTTACAGATAGCGCAGGAAATGACTTAGAAGTAAGAAGAATTCCTAACTTCTTTGAAAACTTCCCTGTTATTCTTGAAGACAAGGATGGAAATGTTAAAGCTGACATACCTTTCCGTCGAGCAGAAGCTAAGTATTCAATCGAACAAACAGGTGTCACAGCTACTGTTTATGGTGGTGAATTAAATGGACAAACATTTAATGATCCAGTAATAGTAAAGCGTCTAGCTAGAAAGGCTCAACTTGGAGAAGCCTTCAAGTTTGACAGGGATCGTTACAAGTCAGATGGTGTATTCAGAAGCTCTCCAAGAGCATGGTTCACCTACGCACACTTGTGTTTTGGCTTGTTATTCCTATTTGGCCACTGGTGGCACGCCGCAAGGACTCTCTTTGGTGACAGATTCTCAGGAATCGATCCAGAGATTGGTGATCAGGTCGAGTTTGGTCTCTTCAAAAAACTTGGAGACGAAACAACCCGCCGAGTCCCTGGTCGGGCCTAAGTCAGGATTCTTTACCCACTTATACCGAGAACCTAGATGGAAGCATTCTCTTACACGCTAATCCTTACATTGGCACTTGTAACACTCTTCTTTGCTGTCGCATTCCGCGATCCTCCAAAGTACGACAAGTAAAAAACATAAAAAAGCCCTGATTTATCAGGGCTTTTTTTATGTTTAATTTAAAATCAAAAACTTTGTTGATCTAATCTTAAAGAAAAATATTATTTTTATTTGATGTGCCCCTTCTCAGAAGACAAATAAATGTTTAAAGTTAGTTAAATCATTGAAAAGGGCTTCATGCAGTGCCCATCTTGTCAAAATACAGACAGTCGAGTACTTGAATCTCGCTCGGCTGATTCCGGAAGAAGCGTAAGAAGAAGAAGGGAGTGCTTAAATTGCGACTTCCGTTTTACTACTTATGAAAGAGTAGAAACTACACCAATTACTGTTTTAAAAAAGAGCGGAACAAAAGAATTATTTAATCGAAGTAAAATAATTAGCGGCTTAAACAGAGCCTGTGAAAAAACACTTATAAATTCCTCTAAAATTGAATTTATTGTTGATGAAATAGAACTACAACTACATCAAAGTATTCGAAAAGAGATTGAAACTATTGAGATTGGAGAAATGGTACTTTCGCATTTAAAGGATATTAATGAAGTTGCTTACATAAGATTTGCATCTGTTTATCGACAATTTCATGGAATTAATGATTTTATAACAACCCTTGAATCATTGAAACCACTAAACAAAGAACAACTTGCCTCAGTGCTTTAACTAGAAAGACCTTTCAATAAAGTAGAATTTAATTTCAAAATGGTCGGCGGGCCATTTTGTATTTCTATCGCACTGTCCTTAAGAGGCAGACCGCCATCAAAGCATGTCTGAAAAACTAGCAAGCAAAGTTCAAGAAAAAGATTCCGAAAAAGAAACCTCAATAACTGAAGAAACCATCTCAAATTCAGTAAACACAGAATTTGAGGAAAATCACATTAATGAGCTGCAAGAAGAAGATATCCCAAAAAACATTCCTGCTGCTGATGCATCTTCTAGCAGGGTTAATAAAAGTGATCTTGAAAGTGCAGGTTTCACTCTTGATGAGTTTGCCTCATTGCTAAGCAAGTATGACTACAACTTTAAACCTGGCGACATAGTCAATGGAACTGTTTTTGCTCTTGAATCTAAAGGAGCAATGATTGACATTGGTGCCAAAACAGCTGCTTTTATGCCTATGCAAGAAGTATCAATAAACAGAGTCGAAGGCTTGAGCGATGTTTTGCAACCTTCAGAAATTAGAGAGTTTTTTATAATGACTGAAGAGAATGAGGATGGACAATTATCCTTATCAATTAGACGAATTGAGTATCAACGAGCCTGGGAAAGGGTTAGACAATTGCAAAAAGAAGATGCCACAATTTACTCTGAGGTCTTTGCTACCAATAGAGGTGGAGCACTTGTCCGAGTTGAGGGACTCAGAGGCTTTATTCCTGGATCTCACATCAGCACTAGAAAGGCCAAAGAAGAACTAGTTGCAGATTTTTTACCATTAAAATTCTTAGAAGTTGATGAAGAGAGAAATAGACTTGTTCTGAGTCATCGCAGGGCATTGGTTGAAAGAAAAATGAATCGCCTTGAAGTTGGAGAAGTTGTTGTAGGAGCAGTAAGAGGAATTAAACCCTATGGAGCATTTATTGATATTGGAGGAGTAAGCGGACTTCTTCACATTTCTGAGATAAGCCATGAACATATTGAGACTCCTCACTCAGTACTAAACGTCAATGATCAAATGAAAGTTATGATCATAGATCTTGATGCTGAAAGAGGTAGAATTTCTTTATCTACAAAGGCACTAGAACCAGAGCCTGGAGACATGCTGACTGACCCTCAAAAAGTTTTTGATAAAGCTGAGGAGATGGCCGCAAGATACAAACAAATGCTTCTTGAACAAGCTGAAGAAGGAGAAGATCCGATTGCAGTAATGAATATTTGATTATTTACTTTTACAGCGATGCCAGAACTGTTAATAAGGAATAGTTCTGTTGGTATTATTAAAGCAATCATATTTGATAAGGATGGAACCTTGTCAAACAGTGAGGAATGCTTATTAGAACTGGCAAAAAATAGAATAGATTTTTCAATAAAAAAATTTAAAAAACTAAAAATTAAAAATATTAAAATATGGTTATTGAAAAAATTACTTGTTTCAGTTTATGGTTTAAAAAAAAATTCTCTTTCTCCTAATTCAAGTTTAGCAATAGCTTCTAGAGAGCAAAATATTATATCTACGGCAACAATAATCTCTTTATTTGGTTTTGATTGGTTTAAATCTCTTTCAATAAGTCAGAAAATCTTTGATGAAGTAGATTTTTTTCTTTCTAATCAAAAAAATGATATTCAAAAGCCAAGGACTCTAATTTCAGGGGCCTTAGATCTTTTGATTTCTCTAAAAAATCAAGGGGTATATATTGCATTAATGACAAATGATACTCAAGCAGGAATAGAAGAATTTATTTGCAGCAATAAATTAGAAGGTATATTTGATTATCTTTGGAGTGCAGAGAATAAACCTTCAAAACCTAACCCAGAAGCAGTTATAGAACTTTGCAAAAAAATGAACTTAAAACCTTCAGAATGTGCTCTTATTTCAGATGCAGATACTGATTTAAGAATGGCCAAAGAGGCTGATATAAATACAGTAGTAGGATTTACTGGTGGTTGGAAAACCCCTCCAAATCTAACTGAAAAGAAATTTCTTATAGAAAAATTCAATGAATTAAAAATTCATTCAAACCTCTAAAATACTGAGGATTAATATTTCCAATGAGTAGATACGTTTTCACATCTGAATCTGTCACTGAAGGGCATCCAGATAAAATCTGCGATCAGGTCAGTGATGCCGTTTTAGATGCTTGCTTGAATGCAGATCCGACTAGCAGAGTTGCATGTGAGGCAGTTGTAAATACTGGATTATGTTTAATAACTGGAGAAATAACTTCAAAAGCAGAGGTCGATTTCAACAAGCTTGTAAGAGAAGTAATCAAAAAAATAGGCTACGAAGGTTCTAGTGCTGGTGGATTTGATGCGAATAGTTGCGCAGTTCTAGTAGCACTTGACCAACAATCATCAGATATTGCTCAAGGAGTTGATGAAGCTGAAGATCATTCAACTGATCCGCTAGACCAAGTGGGAGCGGGAGATCAAGGAATCATGTTTGGATTTGCATGTGACGAAACCCCTGAGCTAATGCCCTTACCAATAAGTCTCGCTCATCGGTTAGCTAGGCAACTTGCAATAGTAAGGCATCAAAAAATAATTGATTATCTTTTACCTGATGGAAAAACCCAAGTAAGTGTTTCTTACGAAAATGGAGTTCCCTCTTCTATAGACACAATTTTGATTTCTACTCAACACAAATCAGTCGTAGATGGGATAACTCTTGAAGATGAAATCCAAAAAAGAATTACAGAAGACCTATGGAAATACGTTGTTGGCCCTGCGACTGCAGACCTTCCTCTCAAACCTTCTAAGGAATCAACTCGTTTTCTAGTAAACCCTACTGGAAAATTTGTAATTGGAGGTCCTCAAGGTGATGCAGGTCTCACTGGAAGAAAAATAATTGTTGACACCTATGGTGGATACGCTCGGCATGGAGGAGGGGCTTTTTCAGGGAAGGACCCGACAAAAGTTGATAGATCTGCAGCTTATGCGGCAAGATTTGTTGCGAAAGCCTTAGTTGCAGCAAATCTTGCGAAAAAAGTTGAGGTACAATTAAGTTATGCAATTGGAGTCGCAAGGCCTATATCAATTCTTGTTGACTCATTTGGAACGGGAAAAATTTCAGATACTGAACTAACACAACTTGTAAAAGATCAATTCGATCTAAGGCCAGGTGCAATTATTAAATCATTTAATCTTCAAAATCTACCTAATGAAAGAGGTGGACGTTTTTATAGAGATACGGCTGCCTATGGTCATTTTGGAAGAACGGATATTCTTCTTCCATGGGAGGACGTATCTGAAAAAGCCAAGGCGTTGAGCGAGCTTGTATAGAACAACTGTAGATCAAACTCAATGTTAAAAAATCCACTTGTACTTGGTATAGACCTTGGTACAACAGGGTTACGAGTTGCAATAATTAATACTAAAAAAGAAATATTGCACACATCATCAAGGCAATATGATACAGGTTTAGAGGTGTGGGAAGACTGGATATATTGCTTCAAAAAGCTAATAAAAGAAGTCCCAAATGATCTTAAAAAAAAATTAGTTGCATGCTCTGTAGCAGGAACCTCTGGAACACTCTTAGCATGTAAAAATAATGGAGAGCCTTTGGGAAAAGCTCTACCTTATTTCTTATCCTGTTCGGAATATTCCAACGAAATTTATAATCTCTTTCTAAAAGATTGTGCTGGATCTAGTATAAGTGGAAGTGTTGGTAGAGCCCTAAGACTTTTAAACAAATACGGCAATGAAATAATCTTAAGGCACCAAGCTGATTGGCTTAGTGGATGGCTTCTAAATAATTGGGAATATGGCGAAGAAGGTAATAACATTAGAATGGGTTGGGAAATATATAATAATTCATGGCCAGAAAATTTTAAACATCTAAATTGGTTCAAATGTCTTCCAAAAATAATTTCTTCCGGTAAATCAATGGGAAGCATATATCATAAAAAAGCAACTGAATTAAATTTACCAGAAAATCTTAAAGTAATATCAGGAACAACAGATTCTAATGCTGGTGTATTAGCCACCCTTCCTAAAAAAGATGACGGAATTACAATACTTGGAAGTACAATAGTTATTAAGAAATTTGTTGAAAAACCCCTGTTAGGGAAAGGCATATCAAATCATAAAATATTAGAAAGTTGGCTTTGCGGTGGTGCTTCTAATGCAGGTGGAGCAATACTACTTGATTTTTTTAATCTGGAATATATTGAAGAATTAAGCAATCAGATAAATCCCTATAAATCAACAGGCATAGATCTTATTCCATTATCAAAAAAGGGTGAAAGATTTCCCATAGATGATCCAGATTTGGAACCTAAACTTGAACCAAGACCAGTAAGTGATTCTCTTTATCTTCATGCATTATTAGAGGGGCTAGCAAAAATTGAAGCTAAAAGTTGGCAAAAGCTACATGAATTAGGAGCTGATCTACCTAAACAAATAATTACTATTGGAGGGGGGGCAAAAAATATTACTTGGAAAAACATCAGAGAGAAAGAAATAGGTATCCCCATAAAAATTTGCAATAGGCCTCCTGCGGCAGGCGTAGCGACTATTGCTTTGAAAGGCTTAGTATGAAGAAATAACTAAAATCTAAAAGTTTTGAATATCTATTTACTCAAAACTAACTAACTTGTTAGTTAATTTGTAGATTCATTTTGCAAAAAACCCATGAAGTCGGAACCGATCACAAAAGACTCAAGCACACGAATATGTAATCACATGAATAAAGATCACCAGAATGCAGTAAATGCATATGCAAAATATTATGGAAAAATTGAAACTTTTAGATCAGCGAAAATGACAAGTCTCTCTCCTGAATCAATTGAGATTCAAATTGATGATCAAACCATCGAAATAAAATTTGATCATGTTCTGCAAGACTGTTCCGATGCTCATAAAACATTGGTTAGGATGATTAAAGCTATTCCTTTGTCATAAAATCGAACGTCAAATAAAAGTTAGATTTCTCCTTTTTTAAATTATCTGAAAAATGGAGCAAAGAAAATTAAGGAAATTCCGATTAATTTATCAATAAGGGACAAACCAATTGGTAGATTATTATAAGACTAAGCCGGGATAGCTCAGTTGGTAGAGCAGGCGACTGAAAATCGCCGTGTCCCCAGTTCAAATCTGGGTCCTGGCACCATCAATTAAGCACCTTCAAGGGTGCTTTTTTAATGCAAAAACACCATCTTCACTGCTTTTCAAGGCCTAAGTGAAAACCTCTGATCGAAATAATGAAAAGAAACTATGGTTGACTTTTTAGGATCCGAAGTCCCCCTTTTTTCAAAGCACGTTTTAGATGCCATGTCAGTTTAATTTCCATGCATATTCAACCCGTATTGATCTGAATAGAGAAAAAAGAAGAAAACGGACTCCTCAGACAATATGTTTAGGAATAAAGGAAGTCCACTAGAACTACTCTTAAGGAAAGGGGCTTTCTTTATGGGAGCAATCAGAGTTAATCCTTTAGTGTTTTTATCCTATAGATATTTTCAATTAACAGGAATAGATATAAATCAAGGCAGTATTAGGAGGTCAAATTATGCCTGCAACCCGAAGTTATAGATCTAATGGGTCAAATACTCTTTCATCGATATCTATTTGGTTTTCTGTTCTTTTAATTTCCTTCGGAAGGCTCCCACAACTAATTCCTTATTACTTTAAATTGAAATATTGAGGCAAAAAGAGAAGCATTACCAACACAAAAAAGGGTGGCCAATTGCACCGACAAGAGATTTATGTATGTTCTTTATTCGTGACCCGAAATCTGTCACGGTTGCACCGACTGTCTAAACGCAACTTTGATATTCTACTGAAGAAGGCTTCCCAACCAACTTAAAGAACACAAGACGATTGTAGCTATCAAAGTGCTAATGAAACTTGTAATAAACTGCTTCCTAATGATTGGGAATTAATAGAGCATCAAGTCAATGATTCTGCTGCTTAAGTGGAATTAACAACTATGTTCTGATAAGACATGAAAATGTCTTTTGAACCATAGTTTTAAAAATTCAAGTGAGCTATAAAAGATCAATTAGTTATCTTCTTTCAATAGCTCTGGATCGATGGACTCAAAGGGGCAGCGAAGATTTTGCCACTTAACTTAAGGAGATTTTTTATTCCATCAATACTTTTCTACTGACTTGTCTGCAAAATTCATTCCTAGATCTTGCTGCTCTCTCAGCATCTTCAAACTTCTCGACATGAACAATTTCTTTGATATCCATTCCTCCAATGAAACAAGAAACTTCAACTTTCATTTTTGACCTCCTTCCAGTTTGGAATAAAAAGTTCATCTTCAATTGATATCCTCATGAAAACCCATTCATCTATCTCAAGCAATAGGGCATATCTGTCTTACTTATCTTCCAATTAGCTAATTTTTTTTCTAATGACTCGCGAAGAAAATACTTAAATTACTTCAATTTTTGAGATCTTGCTTCCACAGATCGAACCTACCAAAAAATACTTTAAATTTTTGCAGTTTCATTTGCGGAAGGTCATTGATATGAGTGACTTATAAAAGCAAAAAAGCATTTTGCTCAAAAGCCAGCTATAAAAATGCGTCTACCAATATTTTGTTATTGATAACCCACCTAACCCCCAGCTCAAATCTTGCAACCTGGCATCATCGATTACGTTTAAAGCAAGACTAAAAGCCCTCCTTTTTGATTTTTTTTAAATTCCATGAAGTAATTTATTAAAGCCTTTATTTTCCTGAAAGAGATTTTGCCCCCTGATCAAATAATTATAGATAGGACCTAATTATTACAAAACTGTATAAGAGTTAATACTGGAAGCTTAAAAAATAAAAGATCATTTCATTCTTGAGTTAGCATGAATTTAATTAGTGGTTACAAGATGATGAACCTTTTACTAGGAGTTCAAAGTACG
Organism: Prochlorococcus sp. AG-363-B05; assembly: GCA_003278445.1. Classification (GTDB taxonomy): domain Bacteria; phylum Cyanobacteriota; class Cyanobacteriia; order PCC-6307; family Cyanobiaceae; genus Prochlorococcus_B. Next base: position 74,889 of record QCFD01000001.1, on the reverse strand, counting down.
TTTGATTTATCCAAAGTGGATTTCTCCTCTGGTCTCAGCATAAATTCACCTGATCTTGCTGGCATCTGCTTTTTAATGGTTATGTTTGCTGGAGTTCTGGCTTTGAGGTTAGGAACAACTCTTAGAGATTCTTAGCTTCAAACAGTAATCAAAATTAAAAATAAAATCATTTTGAAAAGTTTTAGCTGAGCTTGAATAAAATAAGTAATACTTATCTTATAAGATCTAACAAGATTAACTTCCGTCTACTTTCGATTCCTTCGAAAGCAGTTCACTAGTATAATGAAGATAACAATAAATAAGACTAAAAGATCGTTAATATCTGGCAAAATCATTAATTGCTAATAAATATATTTTAAACAATAATCAAATTTTTTGTTGTTGTTAAATTCATTTATCTAAAATTTCTTTTGTGAAACTTATACATTCAAAATAAATTCTGAGTGTAGAATTAGGAAGCAAATTCAAAATGAATAAATAAATTACAAAAATCTACCTATTTTTAATATTACTATCAATTAGTTTAAATTGATTAGACATTTGCATTACCTCTTATGAATTTAGAAGCTTCTAATGAAAATTTATATAATAATGCTGACAGTTTTGCAATGGCATTTGATGCAGCTTGGAATGATTGTGATTTCAGGGATGATAAAGATAAAAAAATAGACGAGAAAATTCTAATAAGTTTTGACAAGATTAAAACGCATCCTTTTCTTATTCAAAACCCTATCCAGGCAAAAGATATTGCTCTCTTCAGAATAAAATTATTAGGACTTTCCTAAGTATTCATGAAAAATTAGAATTATAGCCTATTAGAAAAAATCAATAATTAATTTTCGTGTGTTGCAGAAAATATATATTTCTGAATTATATGTCAAGTAAATCTTTATGGACTAATTAAATTAAAGGCATTTTAAATAGGATAATTATATTAGAAATCTTATAAAAGCTGATCATCATTAGCCAGGAGTTCACTTTGAGAAAAGACAAGTTACGAAAGTTCCTTCAAATTGCATTATTCACAGGTGCATTCATTGTACTTGTCTTCTTGATTCAGACTTATGGAATTGAACCATTAAGAAGTGCAGTTAAAGAAATGGGAATTTGGGCCCCTCTGGGGATTCTGATACTTCGAGGAATAAGTGTTATCCTGCCAGCATTACCTAGTTCTGTTTATTCGCTTCTAGCTGGATCCCTACTAGGTTTTAAAATAGGCTATATAACTATATTTTTATCTGATCTGATTTTTTGTCAGTTAGCATTTTTCATAGCTAGAAATTTCGGTCGAACTCCAGTTCGAAAACTAGTTGGAATGAAAGCCATGCAAAGAATTGAGAGTTTTAATCAAAATCAACTAGAGGGAAATTTTTTCCTAATGACAGGACTACTAATGACTGGTCTTTTTGATTTCTTAAGCTATGCACTAGGAATAGGAGGGACACGTTGGAGACTATTCACTCCTGCTTTAATAATCAGTTTATTAATTAGTGATTCTATTATTGTTGCGGTAGGGGCAGGAGTAAGTCAAGGAGCGGGAATCATGCTTGGAGCAGCTTTGCTTGGCATGTTTGCACTTGCAACAATCGCTGGATTTAATAAAAACAAGGTCTCCGAAGCTCAAGATAAAAAATAAGGAGTTCGAGCCTACTATTAAGAAATTAAATGATAAGCATAATTAAGGAAACAAAATCAATATTTATGCTGATGATATTGCTAAAATGAATTAGTATTGAGAATTAATATGCTAGCTATTCCATTTAAAGCATTTAGGATAGGAGCAGAAACCATCAATAAAAACCCAGTTAAGTATAATAAAAGCAGAATATCTGGTAGTACAAAAACAACATATAATTTGCATATTAGAGGAGCTTCAATGCCAGGTGAAAAAGACAAATTCACTACAACCTCTAATACAAAACCTAAACTAAATTTCAACTTGCTAAATAACAGAGTTATGAGCCGCTATAAGAAAGATAAAATTAATCTTTATAATTATAAAGTAAAAAATAAAACTAATCTTAATCTAAACCTTCTGCAAATCAAAGAATTTGTTCCGAATGATGATGAAACATTAGTTATAGCAATAAATGCATTATATAAAAATATTTTTGGCAACTTATTTTTAATGCAGTCAGAGCGACCAATTGATATTGAAAGAAAGCTAAGGAATGGAGATATCACGATAAAGGAATTCACTAGGAAAATTTGCAAATCAATTATTTATAGAACTTACTTTTTTGACAATATTAGCCAATATAAATCTATAAAGCTAAGATACAAGCATATTCTTGGTAGACCAATCAACAGTCAAAGAGAAGTGAGCCAAAGTTCTAATCTTTTAAATCAACTAGGTTTCGAAGCTCATATCGATTGGCTAATAGATTCTGAAGAATATAATGATATTTTTGGTGAGGATACTGTTCCTTATATGAGATCATGGAATTCTCCTATCGGTCTTCAAACAAAAAGTTTTCTCGACACTTCTTCAATAACAAAAGCTTTCGCAACAAGCGACATTTGTTAAATCATTTTATTTTCACAATAAGTTATAAAAATTGATAAAAAAATGCAAATTGAAGAATTTTTCCTAAGAAGCGTTGGCGAGTGGAAATCTATGAGGAGTGGACATTCATTGGCATTTCAAGATTTTGAAGAAATCAGAAGTAAAGTAATAATTGTGCCTGCTAAAAAAAATGATTCTAGAGTTATTAAACTATTAAAAGATCCTTCAATAAAAAAAAAGGAAGTAAAGCAAGCTTTTCTAATTACTTGGGAAGCAAAAAGTGAATGGGATGAAGAGAATCTAAAAGAAAACTCGTCTGGTGAAAGTATACTAATACCTTTAGAGATTTCTAAAACAGAAGGGAAAATAATTAGAAGCGTTGGTTATACTGAATCTATACAAGTAATCTCATTATATAAACTTCTTGAGGATGGAACTCTAATTATTCATTCAAACTATAACAATATTTCTACTGAAGAAAGAATATGGTTTATCTCTAATAATTTAAGAAGTAGATCATCTGTTACAAGAGCAATTGACTCATTAGCGCTCCTACAAACTTCTTATGCATCTGAAATTCGTTGTATAAAACAATAAAATTCAATTTTACAAGATGAAAAATAAAACTATATTAGAATTTGCAAAGATGATTTCAGGTATATTTAGCAATAAAGAGCAAGCTTTAGAAAATCCAAAAATTTTTGCACATATTCAGATACATATTCGACCTTTATTTTTTAAAACTTTTAAATGTTATGCTTTTTACTCGGAACAAAGATATCAACATGATATATGGAATCCATATAGACAGAGTATCAATAAACTTACTCAAGAAAAAGATATTTATATTATAAGTAATCATAAAATTGAAAATAAAGAAAGATTAACAGGTGGGGGCTTAGATATATCTCTTTTAAATGGAATTTCAAGCTACAAATTACAAAAGAAATTAGGCTGTTCTATGCATTTCAGAGAACATGATCCAGGAAATTTTATAGGTCATATAGAGCCAGGAGAAAAGTGCTTTATACAAAATGGCAAAGATAAAACTTTTGTAAAAAGTAAAGTTCTATTAAATAAGAATAGTCTTATATCTGAAGACACTGGATACGAAAAAAAAACTGGTAAAAAGGTTTGGGGATCAGATTTTGGGCCATTATCATTTAAGAAAATTTATAATTTTGATGATTTTATTGACAGAAATTGGTATTAGAATTTTATTAAATTATTTAGCTAAAAATAATTTAATAAAAAGAAATTTGTCTTGCCTTTAGTCTTACAAATCTATGACTATCATTTAAGAATAATTTTGCATAATCTTTTTTGATACCAATTTCCTTATCTTGAGAAATGAGCAATGCTGTATATCTATTTTTCCAAAAAGGTGTTAACCTCTCATCTGAAAAATGTTCAAATTTTTGATGGAATCTAGTATCATTCAAATAACCCAAAACTTGTATAGCAGAGGATTTAAATTTAATATAATCCGGCCAATTATCTGATAAAATAAAATTGACTTTTTGTAAAAGTGTATTATCGTAGCATCCATCTTCTAATATAAATTTATATGCATTTATAAAAAAATATATAGCTCCATAGTCTACTTTAGCTCTATCCCAATTAATATTTAAATAATGCAAAATCTCATCTGAAGGGTATTTTTGTAATTCTTTCATTGATTGATAACATCTATTAAAATCTGTATGAAAAAGTTGATCAATTAAAAAATTTATATCTGTTTTAAAATTATTAATGTCTAAAGTATTTATCTTGTTAGGATCGTCAATAATAACTGAATCTAAAGAATTAATTAGATTTATATCTTGAATAGAAATCAACTCATTAGTCCAAAGAGATTCTATTGCTTTTATTTTAAATGATGGTGAAATGGGTACCTGAAGTAAAAATGGTATAACAGATAAATGACCCGCATTAATAATGTCCTGAACTGCACAATGTCTATCATTTTGATTAGATAATCTCAAAAAATCTTTCAAATCAATAAGTTTATCTTCTTCACCTGCAAGTTTTATTAATGCCGCCAGAGAGGCACTCTTAACGCCATTAGATGATTGCTTATCTTTTGCTAATAATCTAATCTTCTCAATTTCTTTTTTAACTCCAAGAATTGTTAATACTTGTATTACTACTCTTTTATTATTAAACTGCTTATATAGTATTGAGCAAATCTGATTAATAATATTAATATCATTGCATTTAAGTTTCCCCAATGACCAAATAGAAGTCTCAACAAGATAAGGATCATCATTTTGTAAAAATCCTCCAATAATTGGTATGGCTTTCTTACAATCAAAAATAGCAAGTACCTCTATAGCTTTTCTTTTTGCTATCTGAAATTCAAGTTTTTGAAAATCTAATTTAATAAAATTAATAAGTACGTTTTGTGACTCTTCACATGGAAATTTTGCTAAGTGAAATACTGCTTTATAATAGTCAGCTGAGGAGCTAAGTTTAGCAATAGGTTTTGTAAGAGTATTGATAGCATCTTCTTTAGTTGTTTTGGGTAGATTATCAAAAGGGTTGTTTTGCACTTTGAATATAAGAATCTATATTGTTATGGATAAGCTAAAAGATGTATTTTCAGCATAAATTGTATGATGAATTAAAAAAGATAGTTTGATGAAAATATATATAAGCCTATAGTAGCTCATTATTTTATCTAGACCCTATAATAGAATTTCTAGTGGATAACAAAAAACTGGATAATGACTCTGAAATTCAACTAAACAGTGAAGAAGAAAATCCAAAATTCATGAGATACAAAAACATGCTAAAAATAGAAGAAAAAAGAAAACCTGAAAAAATCCAGTTCTTACTCAAAGGCCTTAGTGATAAAGATGGTTTAGTTAGAAGAAAGTATGCAGAACAATTAGGTATCATAGGGAAACCAGCATTACCTCATTTAATTAATGCTCTTCTGAATAGTAAAAATGTTATACAAAGAAGAGCCGCAGCGAAGACTTTAAAGTTAGTTGGAGATTCAACAGCTTTACCTCATTTAATCAAAGCACTTACCAATGATTCAGATTCTGTAGTTCAATGCTCTGCAGCTGGTGCAATCGCAATTTTTGGTGAAGCTGCTGTTCAGCATTTAATAATTCTCCTAGAAAATCAAGCACTTACAGAAATGCAACATGGTCTTGCTACATGGGCTTTAGGATTTATTGGAGCTAATGCACCAAACGCAATAAAAAAAGCAGCCACATCAAAAAACACTAAAGTTAAATCAGCTGCAATTTCGGCCCTTGAAGAACATATCAGACAGTCTCAAGATCAAGAGGCGATAGAATTAGTAAAGTGTTCTATGAATGATAGTACTGAAAATGTTCAAGTTGAAGCCATTAAATTAGTGGGAAAAATATATAAAATAGAATCTATAATTCCTCTCTTAATTTCAAAATTAAAGAATAAAAGTCCAGAAATTCGTAAAGCTGCTGTATTGTCATTAATGCAACTTGATATTAAAGAATCTCTACACTATCTAAAAGAAATTCTTGAAATTGAGAAAGATAAAAATGTTAAAATAATAATTGAATTAGCTATAAGAAAAATCAATAGCTAAAAATTTTAAGAAATAAATTGAGATATCAAATATTTTTATCTCTCAAAATATCTTTCCTTATCATTGGATCAATTGATTTATCATTTAATAATTGATCAAAGAAATCAGTTACAGTTTCATCTTTCATCTCTATAAGTGCGCTAACTGAAGCTTTCGCTCTTAATAAGTCTGCGTCTCTACAATTTTTCATCAAAGCATCTCTACCATTTATTCCTAACTGTCTTAAAAGAGAAGTAACACTTAGTATGATTTCAGGCGAACTATCATTAATTGCTTCATCCAACACTTTCATTACATCCTGATTTAATTGCTTTAAATTAAAATTAACGATAACCTTAATGATTATTTTAAGACAACTAACCTTGACAATTGTACTGTGACTATTTATATATAAAGGCAAGATTTGTTTAAATATCTCTTCTCCATATTCCCCCAAAGCTAATATTGATTTTCTTCTTATTAGTAGATCTTCTTCTTCTAAATTTGTTAAAAGCTGATTCATAAATTGGACTCTAAACTCTTTTTTCAACAAAAAGATTGCTTTAGAATTAATATTTGGATTGGGATGCAAAAAATCTTCATACAATTCAATATATTTTTTAAAATATTTATCATTACTCATTATAAGTTAAGTTTTATACTCAATCAAAATTTCTAAATTAAATTTAGTTTTTTAAGCCAGTGCGTTTATCAAATAGTCCAGTAAGCCTTTAAATTCTGTTTCAGCTTGCTGACTCATAACATCATTGAGTTTAATTTCATCTCGAATGAAAATAAATGCTTCTATATATGCAGTTGTTGGCAATAACTGGATGCGAATAATTTCTCTCATACCTGATATTCCCCATTCATCTAAAGGGCCAGTGCCACCAGTGACTAAGCAATAATTAATAAGACGCAAGTAATGATGTATGTCTCTTACGCATTTATCTTTATTAGCTTGTTCATATGAGCCATTTTGATAGACAGCATCAACTGCAAGGTTGGTAAATTTATCAAGGCAAGAAGCAAGTTTCTCTGCAGCCTCTAGACGAGCTTTCGCCCTATCAAAAGAACCTTTCACAGATTCAAAATCGCTCATGCTAGGAAATCTTCCTGCTGCATCAGCTGCACTAACAACGGTTGTAACTGCTGATTTCATAGTGACTTAAAAAAAGTTTTTCAAAAGTGCTTGAATAAAGTAAATAGACTTAAAGTTAATTTCTCAACTCAAAGCCTCTATTACAAGATCAAAATAAGATGCAGCCTCAGCGGCAATATCTTGACATTGCGCCCCAGAGCCAGAATTAATCCCATTAAACATTTTTCTACCAGTATTGGTCTCGGTCATAATTGCAACTGTGGCAACCTTCATTATTTCGACTGCTCTAATAGCATTTGAAGTTGGCACGCCAAGAGCAAGATAAGTTTCTTTTAACCCATTGAGGCATCTATCTTCAAGGACAGAGGCATCGCCTGCAAGAAGTGCATAACTTACATATCTCAAAATAATTTCTCCATCCCTTAAACAAGCTGCCATTCGACGAGTTGGGTAACAATGTCCTCCTGGCTGAGTAAGTCCAGTATTCTCGCAAACCATTCCTGCAATAGCGTCAGAGGCAATACAAGAAACATTTTGAGTTATAGCAAGAGTGGCATCAATTCTTTTGTTGGCATCTGCAACGTATTTTCTTATATCTGCAAGATCTTCACTTCCAATTGCTGAGCCCTTTGCGTCAGCAATAACAACTTTCCTGGAAAACGCATCAAGCATCTTTTAATTTCTTAGCCTCTGTTAAGTAAAAAAGTTAGAGTAAAGTCCAAATAGTCTTTACTTACTCGTTATTCAACTTAAGACTTACAGTCAAGTTTCACAGAAAGTGACCGAAGAACGAAATGCTTCTTAACTGTAAGAATGAATTTCCAGTAAAATCATTCTTACAGTTATCTCAAAAAGCTTATAAGCAAAGAGGATATAAGTAATTTGAGCTATCGTTAAAATAAAAGCAATGTCAATTCCTAAAGAAGAAGAGTTTGAGGAATCCATTAAAGAACTAAGCGAATACAAAAATCGTTTAGAAAAAGAGTTGGTAAGAATATCAAAAAAGCTAAAAATGCCGCACACAAAAATCAAATCAATTCTGAATTCTCACCATGAACTTAATCAAATAAAAACCATACTTTCTAAACTAAATAAGCAAAAAAAAAATATAACTTTATCAAGATAGAAAAAATCAAACTTAAATTAACTAATTTAAAGTCTATAAAATGAAAGAATCAAACAGCATATTCTTGAATGGATTAAACGAGGCCCAGTCTTATGCAGTTGATCATTTTCATGGTCCTCTACTAGTAATAGCAGGTGCAGGAAGCGGGAAGACTAGAGCTCTTACTCATCGTATTGCTCATCTAATTACTGAATATAAAGTTGACCCTAGCTCTATTCTTGCAGTTACTTTTACCAATAAAGCGGCAAGAGAAATGAAAGATAGACTTGAATTACTACTAGCAAAAAGATTATCAAATATTAGTCATGGTAAGCCTTGGTCTACTTTACAAGTTGCAGAACAAAGACAAATTCGTAATCGGATATATCGTGAGATTAGCCGTGAATTATGGATAGGTACTTTTCATGCTTTATTTGCTAGATTATTGCGCTTTGATATTGATAAGTTCAAAGATCCTGAAGGGTTGACATGGACTAGACAGTTTTCTATATATGACGAAACAGATGCTCAAAGTCTTATCAAAGAAATAGTTACACAAGACCTACAATTAGATCCAAAAAGATTTGAACCCAAAAAAGTCCGCTGGGCAATCAGTAATGCCAAGAATCAATGTTTGCTTCCTGATGATTTAGTAAAGAATGAAGAAGGTCAAAGAGGAAGATTAGTTGCTGAAACTTATAGACTTTACAGGAAAGCCTTGGCCGCTAATAATGCCTTAGATTTTGATGATCTACTATTAATACCTGTTCAATTGCTACAGCAAAATGAAAGAATCAGAAGTTATTGGCATAATCGTTTTAAACATATTTTAGTTGATGAATATCAAGATACTAATTGGACACAATATGAATTAATCAAACTATTGGTTACCAATGGTAAAGAACCATCTTCTTTTGAAAATTGGAATAATCGTTCGGTTTTTGTCGTTGGTGATGCTGATCAAAGTATTTATAGCTTTAGAGCTGCAGATTTCAGAATCTTAATGGGGTTTCAAAAGGATTTTGGGAAGGAGAATCAAGATAACAAAAACGAATCAACTCTAGTAAAACTTGAAGAAAATTATAGATCGACATCTACCATTCTTGATGCAGCCAATTCATTAATTTCTAACAACAAAGAACGAATAGATAAAATTCTTAGAGCCACAAGAGGAGAAGGAGAGCCTATTAAATTAACAAGGTGCGATGATGAGATAGCAGAGGCGGAGGCCGTTATTCATAGGCTAAGAATTTTAGATGCGTCGAATCCAGAATTAAATTGGGGAGATATGGCTATTCTTTACAGAACGAATGCACAATCAAGAGCTATTGAAGACTCTTTAGTCCGCTGGAGTATTCCATATATTGTGGTTGGAGGATTGCGTTTTTACGACCGAAGAGAAATCAAAGATCTTTTGGCATATTTAAGACTTTTAATTAACCCATCTGACAGTATCAGTCTTCTGAGAGTTTTAAACGTTCCCAAAAGGGGAATTGGTAAAACGACAGTTCAAAGGCTAAGTGATGCTGCAAGCCAACTAAAAATCCCTCTTTGGGAAGTAGTAAGTGATCCCGAAGCTGTAAGATCTCTTGCTGGAAGATCAGCCAAAGGTCTTTTGATTTTTAGTGAGCTCATCAATGAATTACAAAGTCATCTCCTTTCATCAAGCCCTGCTGAGTTAGTTCAATTAGTTTTAGAAAAAAGTGGCTACCTAAGCGAATTAATTGCAACAGGGACAGATGAAGCAGAAGAAAGACGGCGTAATCTTCAAGAATTAGTTAATGCTGCTTTGCAATATCAAGAGGAGAGTGAAGACGCAAATTTAGAAGGTTTTTTATCAACGGCTGCCTTATCAAGTGATGCAGACAATAAAGACACTGCATCAAACCGCGTCACATTGATGACTCTTCACAGCAGTAAAGGTTTGGAATTTCCTGTTGTTTGTCTTGTTGGAATGGAGCAAGGTTTATTCCCAAGTTATAGATCACTTGATGATCCATCTTCCCTTGAGGAAGAAAGAAGACTTTGCTATGTAGGACTTACTAGAGCAAAAGAAAAACTATTTCTCTTTCATGCAACTGAAAGAAGAATGTGGGGAGGAATGAGAGAACCTTCCATAGCATCTATATTTCTATCCGAAATTCCAGAAGAACTTGTTCAAGGCGATATCCCCTTATCTGGTGGGACAACACTAAGAAGAGAAAAAAATCTAGATAGACTTACAAGAATTGATCGCCAAGAAAATAAAAGGTCTATTCTTAATGAAGCTGAAAATGGTGTAAGAAGAAAATATTCTGGTCCTTCCCCTGGCAAGAAATGGTCAGTTAACGATAAAGTGGAACACTCTTCTTTTGGAGAAGGAAAAATAACTCATGTTTTTGGATCAGGGGAAAAAATCTCACTAGCTATAAAATTCGCTGGAATGGGTACAAAAATATTAGACCCAAGACTAGCACCATTGAAACTAATAGATGAATAAATCTATAATCTAAAAATATTAATTAATTTAAATAATTATATATCTCATGGAATTATTTAATCAAACCAGAATTGAAAAAGAGATAAAAGAACTACCTAGTGGGATTCTCACTATCCTATTAGATGCAGCTAAATCAGTTAATATAAACTCTATTGCAATTGTGGGTGGAATTGTTAGAGACATCATAACAAAATCAAAATATAAAGATCATAAGATTAGCTTTAATGATTTAGATTTAATAATAGAAGGTGATAGCACAAACTATGTAAAAGAATTAAAAAGAATTCTTGGCAAGAATAGAGTAAAAGTTATACGAAATAACACGACTTATAAAACCTCAGAAATAACAATTGATGGTATAAAAGTTGATATTGCAAGCGCACGTGAAGAAAGTTATCCTATTCCAGGTGAAAATCCAGTGGTTAAATCATCATCAATAAAAAATGATTTAATTAGAAGAGACTTCAATATTAATGCAATGGCAATTGAACTTAAAGAATATAAACTAATAGATTTATTTTATGGATTAGATGCAATTTCTAATATGAGAATAGATTTTCTTCATGACTTAAGTGTTCTTGAGGACCCCACACGCATTATTAGAGCTTCTAGGTATTCATCAAAGTTAGGTTTTAATCTATCCAATAAATCCTTAAGACAAATACAAGATACCATAAATTCTTGGCCTTGGGATTGGCATATTGGAGATAATCCTGATTTAGCCCCTTCAGCATTATCAATCAGATTAAGAATGGAGCTTCAATTACTATTCGAAAGTAATGATTGGAAGAATGCATTAAAAAATCTACAAGAATGGGGTGCGCTAAAAATAATAGATTCGAAATTACAGAATGATAACAGTCTCTTCGAAAAAATAATTATTGCAAAAAAGTCAAATATTGAACCTCTTACTGCATTTATTTATGAGGCTGAAAATCCATTATATCTTGCAGACAGGCTAAAATTATCACAAAAACAAAAAAAGATAATTGAAGGAGCTTGTCAATTAAATCAATATCTAAATAATATAAAATCTAGTAAATTGTACGAAAGTTGGCCTCCATCCAAGTGGACAAATGTTCTCGAAGGAATAGATGCAAATGAATCTTCTTTCTTACTAGAAATATGTAGAAATAACCCTTTTAAAAAATATTTAGTATGTTGGCTCAACAACTGGAGGCATATAGAGTCACCAATCAAAGGAGATGAGTTGATTAATCAAGGATGGGATTCAGGGCCAGATATAGGAATAGAAATAAAGCGGCAAAGAATGAAATCGATTGATGAAAAAAATATAATATAACGAATCAAGTAATTCATCATGAGGAAATAATTCCAATTTTCCTCCAAGGTCCATTTTTAATGAGTTTTGCTGCATAAATTGGTGAACAAGTAATAACCAAAGGCCCACAAGTTTGTGGGTCAACTAAAACTTTTAACATAATATTATATAATGAACTGCTAAAATCAAAATCATTATATATGAGTTCAAATCTCAAGTTTTTTGCTCCATTAATATTTTTTAAAAAAATTTCATTTGACGGTGACAAGGTACTCTCAAATCCTTCAGCTAAAAGTTCTTTTACTCCTTGATAAATTGGTATTTTATCAAGCTCAAGAATAATTTTAAAAGGTTCTAAATTCATTCTTAGTTGATCAATATTTGCAGATTCAAGCATTTCAGATAGATGTCCTAATAAACCAAAACCAGTTATGTCAGTGCATGAATTCACAACATTCGAATTTAGATCTTTATTTTTTAATTGATTAATATAATCAACAATTTCATGTTGGCTTTTATTAAGTTCTTTTAGGACAGAGTCGAGAAGATAAGGTTTGACATAACCATTCATAAATGCAGAAAAAATCACTCCAGTACCTAAAGGACGGCTAATGAGAATTTGATCTCCCTTTTTCATACCTCCTTTAAGCCAAAAATATGTTTTATCATCAATAATTCCGTTTACAGTTAATGAGCTTTCAATACCGAGAGAAAAAGGCTCTTCAGGTATTGTTCTGGATTCCAATGTATGTCCGCCTATCAGTTTTGCACCTTGAACATTTAAAGCCGAATTAATACCCTCCAATACTTGGAATAACAATTCTTGTTGTAATTGATTAGACAAAGAAGGTAATTTAACAACAGATTGTGCAGAAACAACAGATCCACCACATGCCCAAATATCAGAACAAGAATGAAAAGCTAAAAGTCTACCATTTAGCCATGGGTCACTAATTAAAGACGGAAATCCATCAACACTTTGTATAAATTTTTCACCAGAAATTGATACTCCTATCTCAACAGAATCATCTTTTGAGGATTCTGTTGATCCTAATTGTTTTAATGCTGAATTTAATGGACTATAAGCTATTTTTGCAGCACATCCTCTACACTTAAGCATATCTTTTTTAGCAATATTCTCTTTAGTCATCTCATTTAAAAGTAGGAATTTAGAGATAAACTTTTTATCAATTAACTCTTTCAATTTTGACAACCAATTATAAGGTCCAATCATGAATCCACCCCAATATATATAAGCTTTGGAATCTCTTTCACTAGAGTAAATGTCTAAAATCTGAATTGCTTTTCTTTGAGGTCTCCATTCATAAAGTTTTAAACCTTTACTCAAATACTCTAAATTTCTTGCTAATGGTATTGCAGAACGAACAGCCCATACTCCAGAAGAAGGACGAGAATTATTCTTAATTACTCCACAATCTCCAACAGCAAACAAATCAGGATGATTAAGAACTTGAAGAGTATTTTCTGTCAACACCCTACCATCATTATCTATGGGTAAACCACTATCTTTTATCCATTCAAATGATTTATTACCAGTGCATATTAATGACGGGAATAAAACAGACGCATTCTCTTTTATTATCTCAATATTTAAATCTTTTATGGTTTTTAAGATATTTTTTTTAAGTTTTCTACCTGATTTAACTTTTAATTGAATAGGTCTTTTTGGCCATCTATTTCTTAAAGAAAAAGCTATTTCAATACCAGCGAATCCAGCTCCAATAATTACAAATGGTTTTGCCGAAGGGTCATCCTTGTATATATCTTGATCAATAATAAATTGTAGTGATTCTGAAAAAGGTTTAATTGGAACAGCTAATTGTTTATAACTTCTAACTAAAGATTGAGAATTAAAATTAGTCTTTGTTCCTATATTTAGGGATAGTGAAGAATATTCAATGCCGGGGCGACCTTCTAGAAGTAACTTTTTATTATTAAGATCAATTCCCTCAATTTCTGCGTTAACAAATGAAACCCCTGCTTTGGCAGCAAGATGCCTCAAATCAATTAGTATTTCATCAATTTTGTATTTACCTGCTACTACACCTGGGAACATCCCAGAATAAATAGTTGTACTTGATTGATTAACTAAAGTAATCATTCCAGCGGGCTTAATTTTTGAATTCATTGCCCATCTAAGTAAAACGAGGGCATGAGTATGTCCACCACCAGCTAGCACAAGATGATCACTCAACATGATTTTTTAAAAATGTCTGAAACACAATCAGATACCTATGATTTCCAAAAAGCGAGATTAGGAATTGTTGGCGGAAGCGGACTATATAGAATAGATAATCTTGAAAACATAGTCGAAGTAAGCTTAGACACACCATATGGCAAGCCTTCCAATAAATTGCTCATAGGCAATCTTTTTGGATTAGAGGTTGTTTTTCTAGCTCGCCATGGAGAAAACCATACTTTAAATCCAAGTGAAATTCCATATAAAGCAAATATCTGGGCTTTGCGATCGCTAAATGTTAGATGGTTGATATCAGCATCGGCAGTTGGTTCTTTAAAAGAAAATATCAAGCCTTGCGACATTGTTATCCCTGATCAATTTATTGATAGAACGCAACAAAGACCATTAACTTTTTTCACTAATGGAGTTGTCGCTCACATAAGCATGGCTAATCCTTTTTGCGAGATTTTATCTCATATACTTTCTGAGGAAACAGAAAAGCTTTTGAACAAAGAAAAAAAATTGCATATAGGAGGAACATATCTTGCGATGGAAGGACCAGCATTTTCAACAAAAGCAGAATCAAACTTATATAGAAATTGGGGGTGCTCAATAATAGGCATGACAAATCATACAGAAGCCCGATTAGCAAAAGAAGCAGAAATAGCTTATACAAGCCTATCTATGGTTACGGATTACGATTGTTGGAACAAAAACTGCGAAAGTGTATCTGTAGAGATGGTTATTAACAATCTTCAAGAAAATGCAAACTTTGCAAAATCAATAATCTCTGCTGCTGCTAAAAGAATCTCTTCCTCAAGACCTTACAGTCCTTTTCATGATTCATTAAAAGATGCTCTAGTAACTCCTAAAGAGCATGTAATAGATAAAACTAGAAACCAAATACACTTATTTACTAAGAAATATTGGAATTAAAAAAACCAACCAAGACAAAAATGTTGGTTGGCTTTTTTAATTCCATTAAATAGTATTTTTCTAGTTAAGACTAACCAGCGTTACCAATACCAGTATATGAACCGTAGAAGAAAATACCAAGAACAAAAATAACAGCTGTTCCGCCTGCAGTAGCTACTAACCACAAAGGAAGCGCCCCTTCGGTCCACCGTCGTTCCCAGGAGATTGCAGGACGGCCATCGGGTAGACGATCTCCTACTCGCCCATCAGGTCCTTTTAATTTGCTCATGATAAAGAGTTTTAGTTAAAGAAGTAACTGGAAAAAAGAATTCCCATTACAAAAACAAGTAAGAGTCCAAGATAAAGACTTGTTCGGTTTAATTCAACCGGAACCTTATTTGGATTTGGATTGACTTGCATGGATAAAAAAGCAATCAGATGAAATTTGGTTATTTCAGACGAGTGTCAAGTTCAGCCTTGGAATCAAAGCGCTGAACAACAACCGGAGCTTTGCTTTCTCCAGCCTGAAAATACGTATCTGGTCTAGGAGTTCCAAAAGCGTCGTAGGCAAGCCCAGAAGACACAAATAGAAATCCTGCAACGAAGATCGCAGGGAGTGCCACTGCATGGATAATCCAATAGCGGACACTAGTAATGATCTCAAAGAACGGGCGTTCCCCGGTAGAGCCGGCAGCCATAGCCTCACTTAATCAGCTCAGTGATCTTATCAAGCCAAAATCAAAAGAATGGATCTCTGTTGCAAGCTGGTTACACAGAGTCATGGAAATAATCAGAAATTGATAGTTTCAACCCTGCCATCGCAGTAAATTCCCCCTTTCTCCAAAAACAAATCCCTTCGGACTGACACTATTTAAATCGTCCATAAATAGAATTCTTATGAAATTTGTCGGCACAGAATCACCAACTGGGTCTTGTTCCCAAGTTTTTCCATCATCATTACTTACTAACAAAGTTCCGTTCCCTCCAGCGGCCCAAATGGACTCATTAGGATCCCAAACAAGATCTTGATAGTTATATCCGTTAACTATTGGGATTATGGGCTTAGACCATGCGTCGATATCATCTGGATTTGCGTTAAATCTGATTTCAGCGCCTCTAGAAAGCATCCATAAATCTCCATTTGGCTGCTCACCAACACTTTGAACTCTCTTACTACTTGCTCTTTGATGAGGGCTCCAAGTATTCTTATTTGGATCTAGAATTGAGAAAAAGTTACCAAGACTACTAACACTTATATAACCACCTTTATTGGTTCGTCTTAATTCTCTTATACCACCAGAACCTGAAGTATCAACAACCAATGCTTCCCAATTTGTCCCACCATCTTTAGTTTCATAAATTGCTCCAGCTGTAGTTGCTAACTCAGCAGATTCAGAACCAATTGTAGTTATCAAATATGGATCCCCTGGCAACTTATTTCCTAAATCGAGACGAGTCCAATTTTTACCCCCATCGATTGTATGAAGAATCAATCCTGGTTGACCTGCTATCCAACCTTCTTGATCTTTGAAGTCAACGCTTATTAAACGAAAGTTTCCTTCATTTGGAATATCCAAATTTCTTTCATTCCAGGAAATTCCTCCATCATTAGTTTCCAGAATCAACCTATCTGTGCCAACTAGAAAACCATTTTTATCATCAACAAAATCAATATCTAATGGATTTGCCGAAGTTTCGAGATCTACTCGTGACCATGGACTTGTTGTTCCCATGTCAGCATTGCTAACAGTGCATCCGCTTAGAGCTAATCCAACTATCAAGACAAGCGTCAAATTAATGACATTAGAAAACAGACTTTTCATTTCAAAGAATAAAGAGAGAGAAAACAGGCAGCTGCTAAAGCAAGGCTTCCAAAAATAAGTACGTTTTTCTGGCCTGAAGGAAGTTTATTAAATCCAAAGCCATAAGTTAGGTTTTCTTCAAATCCACTTGGCTTTGATTTAGGGCCAATATCCTTATATCCACCAAATCCTACTCGACAGACTGGACATCTAAAGCTCTCTCTATCTATATCCATAAATGCAGTACCTGATTTGATATTTAGCTTTTTTATACCCTCCTCAGGATCGTAAATAAAACCACAACTCATGCATTCGAAACGATTTAATTTTGGATCGAATTCATTGGTTGAGTTTTTGGATTCAAATGAAATAACTTGATTTTGTCTTTCATCAGAATTCAAATCTTCCAATCGATTTGATTGTTTTTTGGTGTCTTCACTCACAGTTTTCACTTTCACATATAACAACTGTATGGCACTAATCTAGAAAATGACTGTCAGACTGATAATGAAATCAGTAATTCATTCATGTTTTCCCTTCAGGGTTATGAGTATTTCTTAGGATTTCTTCTTATTTCTGGAGCAGTTCCTATCCTTGCTCTTACTACAAATAAGCTCATAGCTCCTAAAAGCAAAGCTGGTGAGAGACAACTTACATATGAATCTGGTATGGAGCCCATTGGAGGAGCATGGATCCAATTTAATATTCGTTACTATATGTTTGCACTTGTTTTCGTTATCTTTGACGTCGAGACGGTGTTCCTTTACCCATGGGCGGTTGCATTTCACAGACTAGGATTATTAGCATTTATAGAAGCACTTGTTTTTATCACAATACTTGTTGTGGCATTAGCATACGCATGGAGAAAAGGTGCACTTGAATGGAGTTAAATCCCTTGAAAAAATCTCCCTCAACAGATGCAGTAAGGAACCTTAGAGAGGCTTCTTGCGGCCCGGTGAGTGCTCCATCAGTAACTAATGACTTAAGCGAAAATATAATTCTTACGAGCCTAGAAGATCTTCATAATTGGGCAAGGTTGAGCAGTCTTTGGCCTCTTCTCTATGGGACTGCTTGCTGTTTCATTGAATTTGCCGCTCTAATTGGATCTAGATTTGATTTTGATAGATTTGGATTAGTCCCAAGAAGTTCTCCTAGACAAGCTGATCTATTAATAGTCGCTGGCACTGTAACGATGAAAATGGCACCTGCTCTTGTAAGACTTTATGAACAAATGCCAGATCCAAAATATGTAATTGCCATGGGAGCTTGCACAATCACTGGTGGAATGTTCAGTGCTGACTCAACTACAGCAGTTAGAGGTGTAGATAAATTGATACCAGTTGATCTTTACCTTCCAGGATGTCCTCCAAGACCAGAAGCAATATTTGATGCAGTGATAAAACTAAGAAAAAAAGTTGCAAACGAATCAATCTCCGAGAGATCAAAAATTACTCAAACTCATAGATATTTAACTATTCCTCATAAAATGAAGAGGGTTGAATCAAAAGTTAATGGTCAATATCTAAATGCAAAAACACAATTGATGGCATTAAATCCATCTTTATCAGAAGAGTTTGAGAAATCCATGAAAGAGGTTCAGAAAATATCTGAAGAACTTTCAAATAATTAAAATCACTTAAAAAACCATGATAAATGAATCAGAAATAAAAGTTGAAGAAAAACGATCAGGTCCTATAGGCGAATGGCTCTCTAAAAATGGGTTTGAAAATACTCCTCTTCAAAAAGATCATCTAGGAATAGAAGTCATTAAAATTACCCCAAATAATCTTTTACCAATTGTTGAAGCATTAAAAAATAATGGGTTTAATTATCTTCAATGCCAAGGTGGATATGATGAAGGTCCTGGCTTAAATATTGTTTGTTTTTATAATTTAATCGAGATTGGTGAATTTAAAAAAGATATTTCTCCAAGAGAAGTAAGATTAAAAGTATTCCTAAGGCGAGATGGAAACTTAACTGTTCCCAGCTTATATAGTCTTTTTAGAGGTGCAGATTGGCAAGAAAGAGAAACCTTCGATATGTATGGTGTTAATTTCAAAGGTCACCCTCATCCAAAAAGACTTTTAATGCCTGAAGATTGGAAGGGGTGGCCATTAAGGAAAGATTATGTTCAGCCAGATTTTTATGAAATGCAAGATGCTTACTAAGTTTTTTTACCTCTTTTATATCTTCGGTAAAATCTCATTATTGCCAAACCAAGACTCCTAGGATCATGTCTTAGCGTAGGAGTAGGTTTCTTACCTTGAAGAGAAGCTCTATAAACTTTATAACCTTTACTAATAAGATCATTTGGATTACAAGTGACGGGTTCAGCTCCTTTTGATTTGTAATAATCAAGCAATTGTGAGGGACTTAATTCCTTTTGAGCAAGTATTGAATTAAATATTTTCTTATTCATTCCATTTCCAGCCAGTTGATCTTCAATAGCTTTTATATGTCCACTTACATCTAAGCCATCAGTCTCTCCTGGCTGGGTCATCAAATTACAAATATATAATTTAGGAGCTTTACTTCTTTCAATTGCTTCGACAATTTCAGGAACCAGCAAATTTGGAATAACTGAGGTATATAAACTTCCTGGTCCTATCAAAATCATTTCAGCCTTACCAATCGCCTCGAGAGCACTTCGAAGTGCTGGTGGTCGAGGAGGATCGCAACCTATTCGGACGATTGGGAATTTCGCTTTACCAATAGCTGATTCGCCTTCTATACGGTCACCATTTTCAAGTTCTGCCCACAATCGCACATCTACATTTGTTGCTGGTACAACTTGGCCCTGAACAGCCAGAACTCGACTTGAGGCTGTAATTGCAGTTTCTAAACTCCCCGTTATTTCAGTTAAAGCAGAAAGGAAAAGATTCCCAAAGCTATGACCCTCAAGACCAATACCTGAAGAAAAACGATACTGAAAAAGACGTCTAATTAATGGTTCTTCAGTAGCTAAAGCGGCTAAACAGTTCCTGATATCTCCTGGGGGTGGAACACCAAGTTCTCTTCGAAGAACTCCACTACTTCCTCCATCATCTGCAACAGTAACTATTGCAGTAATGCGACTGCTATATCTCTTTAAACCTTTTAATAATGACGATAATCCTGTTCCTCCTCCAATCGCAACAATAATTGGACCTCTTTTTAACTTTTGTTTAGCTCTTAAAGCATCCAATAAAACAGTTTCTTGTTTTGTACCTAATGCCTGCTTAATTGAATTGAAACTTCTTCCCTGCCCCCATATTAAAAGGAATACACCTACAAAAAAGACTATTGGACCAAAAATCGTTCTAGGTAAAAAAGTAGTTATAAATCCTAAAAACCAAAAAAGTATTTCAACAACCCAATAAATTGGCCGAAGATCAGCCCAAACAGAAGCTCCTACCAAAGCAATTAATAGACCCAATCCAGATGTCATCATCCACCTCTTCACTACTAGTCCTGGCAAAAGCCATCTAATAGCTCTTTTCAAACGTGAGTAAACTTGAAAAGATAAGCTCAAAAAAAGGCTTTCAAGCAAAGTAGATATTCTTAATTTTTTTTTTCTTCTTTTTATCAATGGATTTTACGTTAGAGAAAATTTCTAAGAAGACAGCTAAATCAGTTAGATCTAGATAATTAATTAATATAAACCCTAATTAAACTTCCCAATTCAGATATCTCATACAAAATGAGATATGAAAACAATCAAAAGGTGAGGGAGTGTCAAAAAACACTCAAGTCATGTGGATGAAAGATCTCACTATAGAGCTGGGATCAAATAAAATTCTAAATGGAGTTAATCTTGCAATCAATGCTGGAGAGAGGATAGCTATTATAGGACCATCTGGTGCAGGAAAATCTACGATACTGCGGCTAATCGCTGGGTTGCTTTTACCTTCCCATGGAAGCATTGAAATATCAGGTGTTCAGCAAAAATATTTAAGGCTTGATCAAAACGAACCCCCTGATGTGAGATTGGTTTTTCAAAACCCAGCATTACTAGCATCTTTAACTGTCAGGGAAAATGTAGGTTTTTTGCTTGATAAACAGAAAATGTTCTCAGAAGGGATTATTCACACAAAAGTTATAGATTGTTTAAAACAAGTAGGCTTATATGATGTTGAAGAAAAATTCCCAAATCAACTTAGTGGAGGAATGCAAAAAAGAGTAAGTTTTGCTCGTGCATTAATTAGTAACTCAAAGGAAGTGACAAACTCAATTCCAATTCTTCTTTATGATGAACCAACAGCTGGATTAGATCCAATAGCTTGTACTCGAATTGAAGATCTAATTACTAAAACAACTGATGTAGCGAAAGGATGTTCAATAGTAGTAAGTCATGTTTCAAGTACAATTGAAAGAACTGCCAATAGAGTTATTTTGCTTTACGACGGCAAGTTTCAATGGGATGGATCTATAGATCAATTTAAACAAAGTGAAAATCCCTATATAAAACAATTTCGAACAGGTAATCTTCAAGGACCTATGCAACCAGAGGACTTATAAATTTATGCGAAGAAGTTTACGTGATGCGTTTGTTGGATTTTCACTATTAGGTGGATTAATTATCTTTTCAGGTGGAATACTTTGGTTAAGAGATTTTCGTTTAGGTTCTAATACCTGGGAGATTTCTGCAAATTTCCAAGATGCAAGTGGTCTTGCAAAAATGTCTCCTGTTACATACAGGGGGATTATTGTAGGCTCTGTACAGGACATAAATTTCACCCCTAATACTGTAGAAACAAAAATCAAACTAAACAAAAATAATTTAATTTTACCGAAACCTGTTATTGCTAAAATAGTTACGAGCTCTGTGCTTGGAGGAGATGCTCAATTATCTTTAATCTCACTAGGTAAATCACTAAAGAAAAACGAAACATTTAAAGCCGATAAAAATTGTCCTAATAAAAGAATCTTATGCAATGGAGATAAAGTTAAAGGTGTAGAAATGGTTAGTATATCAAGCATTACGGAAGGTATAGATCAAATTATTGATCAAACTGATAAACAAGCAATAGTAAAGAAAGTATCAGAATCTATTAAACAATTTGATAGAACTCAAGCCAATCTTGACGAACTTGTTTTGTTATCCAAATCAGAACTTGTAAGAGCAAAACCAATCATTACTGAATTAACAAAAGCTGCTATTCATTTAAATAATATTCTTGAAAGCTTAGATAATCCTGAGACACTAAATGATATCAAAGAGCTTGCCTCAACATCTAGTTCTTTAACAAAGAAGATTGACCAAATGAGTTCTGATATGGGGAATATAATGGAAGATAAAGAACTTATAAATGCGCTTAAAAGGGTAACTATAGGTTTGAGTAAATTATTTGATGAAATATATCCTTAAGAAATACAATTTTCAAGTAACGCTATTTATTGCATCCATTGCTATTGAAGCAATAGCTTGATCACTAGCCTTAGGCAATTGAACATATTTACCTCCAGAAGCTTCAGCTAGATCTTTACCCATGCCACTTGCAATAAACTTTCTTTCTGTATCAATTACAAGCAATTTGATACCCAGTGCTCGATATCGCGAAGCAACATCAAGGACTTCTTGTTTCAAATCAGGGGGTTCTTCTCCCTCAAGAACTGGTTGTCCCAATGAAGTACTTAATGGAACGTTTCCTCTACCATCTGTAATTGCAACGACAACCACCTGCCCTAAATCTCCTGTTGCTAATGCATTTGCACCCACTCTTGCTGCCTGAGTCAAGCCATGAGCAAGCGGAGAGCCACCTCCACATGGCATTGCCTCAAGTCTTCTTTTTGCAGCAGTGATTGATCTTGTTGGTGGAAGTAAAACTTCTGCTTGATCTCCTCGAAAAGGAATCAGAGAAACTTCATCTCTGTTTTCATAAGCTTCAGTTAGCAAGCGAATAACAGCTCCTTTTGCACTTTGCATTCTATTTAGAGCCATAGAACCACTTGCATCAACCAAGAAAATCACTAAAGCACCTGCCTTACGCTGTAATAATTTCGCACGTAAATCTCCTTCTTCAACAATAACTTTCCTATTAGGTTCTCTTTCTCTTCTGGCTTTTTGATAAGGAGCTGCAGCTCTTAAAGTTGCATCTACCGCAATTCTTCTAACAGGACCTCTAGGAAGAATTGGTTTTACGTATCTTCCTCTGTTATCACTTAAAACAGCTGATCGACTTCCGCTATTCCCACTCTTAGATTTAGCAGCTGAGAACAGCAATAAATCAGGATCCACAGCACATGCTTCTGGATCAAGCATAAATTCTTCTGGAATGGGAGGAGATGACTCTTGATCTTGATCTTCCTCTTGATCTTCCTCTTGATCTTCCTCTTGATCATTACTCTCATCCGAGTCTTCAGGTGGCGGTGGCTGTTGATCTTCTGGAGGTGGTGGCTCCATTTCCTCCTCTGAGGGCATCTGCAAAGCTCTAGGAGCAATAACAAGTCTTACAGCAGCCTTTAAGTCTTCTGCGTCTACTGAATCTCTACCACATAAAGCAGCATGAGCCTTTGCAACTCTCACTGCATATAGCTCTGATCTATGTCCCTCTACTACCCCCCGAATAGCTTCTAAAACTAAGTATTCAATTTGTTCCTCTGTAATTTGAACATCTGGAAGCCATTGCCTGGCTAAAAGCAATTGAGTTGAAAGAGATTCCGTATCTTCCGACCATTTCTTAGAAAAAGTTTCACTAGATTGTCCATGAGCAATAGCAGCCTGAGTTATTTCAACTCTTTGTTCATTTGTAATTAATTGATCTGCAGATAAAACAATCGCAAATCTATCCAAAAGATGATCCCTTAAAGCACCTTCTTCTGGGTTATAAGTTGCAATCAATAGAGGGCGACATGGATGACTTAAGCTCAAACCTTCTCGTTCAACTCTATTTTCGCCTGCGCCAAATGAAGCTAAAAGAAGATTTACGATACCATCATCTAATAAATTCAATTCATCTATGTATAAAACTCCTCTATGAGCTTCAGCTAATAAGCCTGGTTGAAAAACTGGTGCTCCGCTTGACAATGAAGCCGCAACATCAACAGCTCCTACTAATCTATCCTCAGTTACACCTAAGGGAACTTGAATAAAAGGAGCTGGAACAACTTTTTTGGGGATCTTTTCTAAATCATTATTATTTTCAAGACTTCCAATTTTTTGTGTAAATAGATTTTTAGTTAAATCATCCCATTCGCCTGAAAAAGAAGGATCTAAATTTCTACCTGCTGGATAAATTGATGAACCATTATCAGAATTCTCACCATTAGCTAATTTATCAAAATCAATTATTTCTATCGGAGGTAAAAGAGCATGCAAACCTCTAGCTAAAACAGATTTTCCTGTCCCTCGTCCACCTGCAATTATTACGCCTCCTAAGCCTGGATCAACAGCAGCAAGCATGAGAGCAAGCTTGAGAGTTCCATGACCTGTAATTGCAGCCAAAGGGAAAGCGCGATTAGCTCTATCCATAACCGAAGCCTCTTTTGTATTAGAGGAAATATTCTTGTTATTCAATCCACTGGAAACCATGGGTTGGATAAATCAATCAAATTTTTAAAAGTCTTTTAATATTCGCATGACTTATGCAAAAGCAGAAAAAGAATTGAAACTCGTCATCTCAATAGGTGCAAATATCCCAGGAAAACTTGGTGATCCCTTAAGCACAATCTCTGCTATCAGACCTCTAATTGAAGAAAGCATCAGAGAATGGAATGTCCTTTTAAATTATCCAAAACAACAAAATAAAAATTCATACAATTCTTTATCTTTCCAATGGGCTCCTTTGTTTGAGAGCAACCCATTAGGTGGTCCAAGTGATCAACCTAATTTTATTAATACAGTACTTGTTGTTAATGGAGACTGCTTTTCGTCGGTCAAACCCAATAAAAAAGCAGCCATTGATTTAATGAAAAGATTTTTAGAATTAGAAACATATGCTGGTAGAAAAAGAAAAAAGACAGAACTTTTTTGGGGTCCAAGGTCCTTAGATATTGACTTCATCTCATGGGGAGAACTTCAAATAAATACAGAAACCCTAATTTTGCCCCATCCAAGATTAAGTGTGAGAAATTTTGTTTTATTACCCTTAATAGAAATTTTATCAAAGACTCAAGGGAAACCGAGACGCCTCAAACCTCAAAACATTTGGCCTGAATAAAAGGCGTAACAAAAATCACCAACCTTTTCATAAAAAATAAGTCATCCTATATCAATAAAACAAAAATACATGGCTATCCAAGGACCTGAACCTTCAAAAATTCTAGAAACAAAAGCTTTCCTAGATGCAAAAAAAATTCGTTTTGAAATTAATAAATTCCTTTTACCCAATTCAATGGAAGAAGAATTTGGTGTTATTCGACATCCAGGTGCTGCCCTAGCAGTACCAATAACAGCCTCTGGAGAGGTTATTATTCTTCGTCAATACAGATTTGCTTGCTCAAGAAGAATTCTTGAGTTTCCAGCAGGAACTTTAGAAAAAGGCGAAAGCCCACTTGAATCGATTAAAAGAGAAGTTCAAGAGGAAAGTGGTTACTCTGCAGAAAAATGGGACAATCTTGGAGAAATGCTTCCTTGTCCAGGTTATTCAGACGAAAAAATTCATCTTTTCCTTGCAAGAGATTTAACTAAACTCGAAAAAAAGCCTGAAGGTGATGCAGATGAGGATATTGAAGTATTAAAAATGGAACCAGAAAAATTAAATGAAATTATTGCAAATGGAAGTGAGTCACTGGATGGCAAAACAATTACTGCATGGTTCAGAGCATGTCAAATCTTGAATATAAGATGACAAAATCTAGATCAATATTTTGGCATAGAAGAGATTTAAGAATTGAAGACAATATCGGTCTATATGAAGCATCTGACAATTCAAGATATCTTATTGGAGTTTATATTTTAGATCCCAAAATTTTAGATCAAAATAGAACTACATCTGAGGCAAAAAATTGGTTTTTAGGCGAAAGTCTTTTAGAACTACAAAAAAACTGGGAAAGCAAAGGAAGTCGTTTATTAATATTGAGTGGTGATCCTATTAAATTAATTCCTCAATTAGCTGATTTGATTAAAGCTGAATCTATTTATTGGAACAAAAATATTGAACCATACGAAATAAATAGAGACAAACAAATCATAGATAAATTAAGAAATGAGAAAAGGAAAGTATATACTTTTTTAGATCAATTAATTGTTAGCCCTGACAAAATAAAAACTAAAAATAATGAGCCATACAAAGTATATGGTCCTTTTTATCGTAAATGGATTAACATAATAAATACATCTAAGATATTAGAAGATAATTCAATAAAAATCTCATCAAAACCTGAAAAGATAATAGGTCTAGATAATAGAGAGATATTATCAATTAAAAGCTCTAATTTAAACTATTGTATTATCAGAAAAAGTGATTCTATTTATGATTTACTTTCTTCAAATAGATTCAGAACGACTAATACATGTCCTTGCAGACCAGGAGAATCAGGGTCAATAAAGCAATTAAACTTTTTCATACATTCTGGAGGTATAAAATCATACAACAAAGGAAGAGATATTCCATCTTTAGAGTCAACTTCTAATCTTAGTGCAGCTTTAAGTTTGGGTACATTAAGTTGCAGGGCAGCATGGAATGGAGCTCAAAGAGCAAAAAATATTGCGACCGATGAATATCAAAAACAATCTATTGATACATGGATCAAGGAAATTGCTTGGAGAGAATTTTATCAAAATGCTCTAATTAATTTTCCAGAGCTTGAGAACGGTCCATATAGAGAAAAATGGTTTCATTTTCCCTGGCAAAATAGACCTGATTGGTTTGAAGCTTGGAAGAATGGATTGACTGGTATACCAATAATTGATGCTGCGATGAGACAACTTAAGAACTCTGGGTGGATGCATAATCGATGCAGAATGATTGTTGCTTCCTTCCTAGTAAAAGATCTTTTAATTGACTGGAGATGGGGAGAAAACTTCTTCATGAAAAGCTTAGTTGATGGTGACTTGGCTTCCAATAATGGAGGCTGGCAATGGAGTGCCAGTAGTGGAATGGATCCAAAGCCTATGAGAATATTCAATCCTTTTAGACAAGCCTCTAAATTCGACGAAGATGCAAATTATATTCGCAAATGGATTCCAGAGTTATCACATGTCTCAACACCTAATTTACTTTCAGGTGAGATAATTAATTCTGAAAGAAAAGGTTATCCAAAACCTATAATAAACCACAAGATTCAAACATCAATATTCAAAGAATTATATTCGAATATTAATTAGATTTTTTGCTAAATATTTCTTTTATTTTATCAATGACATATGATTGCTGATTAGAATCAAACTCAAGGAAAATAGGAAACCTAATTACTTGATTAAATACTATTTTAGCAAAAGGAAGAGACCTTTTTTATATACGCTAATTCATCATATGCAGGTTTAAGATAAATAGGTATTGGATAATAAATTTTGTATTTACGCCAAGTCTCTTAAGCTCAGTTTAAAATAGATCCATATGCTCATTATCTATAACATAAGCAGAAGTACCTTTTATATTTTCGGCAAATGAATTGTCCATTATTCTTATCACAAATTGATTCCAAGAATGATCAAGATTATTAGTTAAAGTGTTTGAGGGCAAGCTTATGGATTATATAAATGATGTTTTTATGACCTCATCACCTTCACAAGTATCTAACGATCTTAGAGCAAGAATCAAGGCATCTGTACCGCTATTACAACTAACTGAATAAGAGGTTTGAACCTTTGAAGCAAAAGCTTTTTCAAATAAATTTACTTCATCTCCTCCTATATATTTTCCACTTATAAAAACTCTAATTAGAGCATCTGCAATCTCTTCTCCAAGTTCGGATATTTGAGCATTAAGGCTAGAAAAATGGATTTACATATTATTTAGATTAAGTTCCAATGATCACAATTGAAAAGACAATCATCAATTAATTCATCCAAACCATTCAGGTTCTTTACCAGGATGCCATTTTATGTTGCAACCAATAGAAGGTTTTTGATCAGCTGAAATATCTTCTCCATTTAATAAGGAGTTCAGTGCTATCCGAATATCATCCCCAGAAACTGGTATTTCATTCCCAGGACGACTTCCATCCATTTGTCCTCTATATCTCAATTTTGATCCTCCATCTGGACAAGGACAAAAAATAAAAAAATCTGGAGTACATGCAGCTTTAAGTGCTTTTGCCAATTTCTGATCAGAATCAAATAAATAAGGAAACTTCCATCCAAGTTTATTAGCTTGAGAAGCTAATAATTCTGGAGAATCTTGTGGATGAGTTATCACGCTATTACTTGAAATAGCTAAAAACTGAACATCATCACCAAAAGAATTAAACAAATTTGTAATTCCAGGTTCCACATGTTTAACAAATGGACAATGAGCACATATAACCATCAAAAAAAGTGGCCTTTTGATTAGATCAGAGCTGTTAATACTGCCAAGTCCTCTGAAAGGATCATTAGAAGAAAGATTTAAACCTGAAACAATCTCTAATTCAAAATTAGGTAACTGAGTCCCTAATGGAAGCATTGTCGAAGCGGTACGAACCATGATTTTTATGATTTTTTAGCTAATGGATTAAAGAACTTTTAACTATATATTCATTTAATTATGAGTCTTAGCCCTAAATAAGGGACAATAAGTAATACTAACCAAATGAGTCCGTCAAGATGCTTCTCGATCTTAGTGGCAAAAAAATCCTTGTTACAGGGATAGCAAACAACAGATCAATTGCCTGGGGAATTGCACAACAGTTAAACGCAGCTGGAGCAGAATTAGGAATCACATACTTACCGGACGAAAAAGGTCGCTTTGAAGCGAAAGTAAAAGAACTAACTTCTCCTTTAAATCCAAGCTTATTTTTGCCACTAAATGTTCAAAATCCTTCCCAAATAGAAGAAGTTTTCGAAGCTATTAAAAATCAATGGGGACAACTTGATGGATTAGTTCATTGTTTAGCCTTTGCAGGGAAAGAAGAATTAGTAGGAAATTATAGTGCAACTTCTTCAGAGGGATTTTCAAGAGCCCTAGAAATTAGCGCTTACTCACTCGCCCCATTGTGCAAGTATGCAAAACCTCTTTTCAGCAAAGGTTCAGGCGTAGTCACCTTGACTTATTTAGGAGCAGAAAGAGCTATACCCAATTACAACGTAATGGGAGTTGCGAAAGCAGCTTTGGAGGCATCAGTGAGATACCTGTCCGAAGAACTTGGTCCTGAAAATCAGATTCGAGTTAATGCAATCAGTGCTGGACCAATAAGAACTCTCGCGAGTTCGGCAATTGGAGGAATTCTAGACATGATTCATAATGTCGAGGAAAAAGCTCCACTCAGGAGAACCGTTACTCAAATCGAAGTAGGTAATACCGCTGCTTTCTTGCTTAGCGATCTTTCGAGTGGTATATCAGGACAAACTGTTTATGTCGATGCAGGTTATTGCATAAATGGAATGTAATTTTTGTCCAACTCAAATTGCTAATTAAATATGAAAAAAACCAGAGAAGGAGAGATTAGTCGAGTAACGAAGGAAACGGACGTTTTTGTCCAAATTGATCTTGATGGTTCTGGTAAATGCAATGCAAATACTGGGATTGGTTTTCTAGACCATATGATCCAACAATTATCTAGTCATGGATTATTTGATATTGAAGTAAGAGCAAATGGAGATACTCACATAGACGATCATCACACTAATGAAGATGTTGGAATTGCTATTGGACAAGCTTTATCAAAGGCATTAGGGGAGCGAGTTGGAATAAAACGCTTTGGGCATTTTTTAGCTCCGCTTGATGAAGCCCTTATTCAAGTTGTCGTTGATTGCTCCGGTCGACCACATTTAAGTTTTGATTTAGATATTCCTTCCCAAAAAGTAGGAACTTACGATACGGAATTAGTTAAAGAATTTTTTGGTGCCATTGTAAACAATAGCGGTTTAACTCTCCACATAAGACAATTAGCTGGAAATAATACTCACCACATAATTGAGGCTACTTTCAAAGCTTTTGCAAGAGCTCTTCGCATGGCTACTGAAATTGACCCTAGGAGATCAAGTCAAATTCCCAGCAGCAAAGGAGTTCTTGAACAGGCTGGCAATTAAAACTCCATATTTAAATAAGTCATTTTGAGCTTTAACTCGCAAAAATTAGAAGTTTAAGCGAAAATCAAGGTCCAACTCTATAAAAATAGTGGCAGTTAGTTATTTAAAAAGAGAAACATCACCACAGCAAACAACGTTCAACAAAGAAGATTGGTCAAGTGCATATTGCAATGTTGAAAAAGAACTTGATCATGCTGAACTAAAACTTGTAAAAGGTTTTATTCCTAAACAAATTTCCGGTACCTTTTATCGAAACGGGCCAGGTAGATTAGAAAGAGGCGGAAGATGGGTCCATCATCCATTTGATGGAGATGGCATGATTGCTGCCTTCAAATTTAAAAATGGTAAAATCAACCTGACGAATCGTTTTGTTCGCACAAAGGAATGGGCAGAAGAAGAAAAATCCCAGAAATTTCTATATAGAGGAGTATTTGGGACTCAAAAAGATGGCGGGATCTTAGCTAATGCTTTTGATGTAAGGCTTAAAAATATAGCCAATACTCACGTAATAAAACTTGGAAATGATCTACTTGCTTTGTGGGAAGCATCTAGTCCATATTCACTCAATCCTAATACCCTTGAAACCAATGGCTTATCTGATTTAAAAGGTGTTTTAAAAAAAGGTGAAGCATTTAGTGCTCATCCTCGATTTGATCCTGGCCATCACAAGGATCAAAGGATGGTCACTTTTGGAGTATCTACAGGTCCTAAAAGCACCATTAGATTGATGGAATTTTCCACAGAAGGAGAAAATATTGGTTCTCTTATAAGTGATAGAAAAGATTCTTTTAATGGATTTGCTTTCTTGCATGATTTCGCCATAACTCCAAACTGGGCAATATTTCTGCAAAATGCGATAAGTTTTAATCCTCTCCCATTCCTTCTTGGACAAAAAGGAGCCGCACAATGTTTAGCTTCTAAATCTGATGGGAGTCCAAAATTTTTATTAATTCCAAGGGACTGCGGCAAATTTGCTGGTCAACCTCCAAAATCAGTTGATGCTCCAAAAGGTTTTGTTTTTCATCATCTAAATGCATGGGAAGATAATGAAAAAATTAATATTGAAAGTATTTTTTATGATGACTTTCCTAGTATTGGCCCCGAGGATAATTTCAGAGAAATTGATTTTGATCTGCTACCAGAAGGAATTTTAAAAAGGAGTGAAATCAATCCATTAGAAAATACATATACATGCTCAACTATAAGCAAGCAATGTTGTGAATTCGCAATGGTTAATCCTCATTTTGAAGGACTAAAGGCACGCTTCAGTTGGATGGCAACTACAGAACAGAAGAAGGGTAATGGGCCACTCCAAGCTATCAAAAAAATCGATTTATCAAACAATAGAGAGATCAGCTGGAGTGCCGCACCAAGAGGTTTTGTAAGTGAGCCAATTTTTATTCCTTCCCAAGAATCAAAGTCTCAAGAAGATAATGGATGGGTTGTTGTATTAGTTTGGAATAGTATTAGATCTGGAACTGATTTAATAATCCTTGACTCTAAAGATCTTACTGAAAAAGCTATTCTTGAAGTTCCAATTGCTATCCCCCATGGCTTACACGGAAGCTGGGTTGAAAACTAAAGAATAGAAAAAGTTTATTTATAAAATAAAAAACTACTTTCTTATAAAATTTAAAAGTTTTTTCAACTCAGGTTTAAGCAATTTGAAGGCATGCCCCCTGTGACCAAAATGCTTCTTTTTTACATTGTCCATTTCAGCAAAAGTCTTACCTAATTCAGAAACTTCAAAAATCGGATCATAACCAAATCCATTTCCTCCTTTTGGGAAAAACGTTATTTGACCTTCGCAAAAACCTGAAACTTCTATCAACACTTTTTCTCCACTAGCAATACATAACGCACATTCAAATTTAGCTTTTCTATTTGGAAAAGGTTTTAACTCGGCTAATAGTTTTTCAATTCTTTCCTTATCTGAACTTGCATACCTGGAAGAATAAATACCTGGAGCTCCTCCAAGAGCCTCAACACTTAATCCAGAATCGTCAGCAAGTGCCAAATGACCCGTTTTTTGACTTACAGCAAGGGCCTTGATTCTTGCATTCTCTCTAAATGTATTTCCTGTTTCCTCAATCTCTAGTCCAACAGGTTGAATCAACAAATCAAATGGAAAGTCAACCAAAAGTTTTTTGAATTCCCTGATTTTACCTTCATTACCACTAGCAATTACTAGAGAAAGATTATCCAAAACTATTATCTATAAGTTGCTTTGCATAATACAAAGTTGAAGTAACTTCTGCACTTGATGGAGCTTCACAATAAATTCTTAAAAGAGGCTCTGTTCCAGAGAAACGAAACATCAACCAAAAATTTTTATCAAGTACAAGTTTAATTCCATCAGTTGAAATAACCTCTAAAACTGATTTATCACCAATTGAAGATGGAGTTTTCTGTTTCAAAAAATTTTCCAAGTTACTTCTCATCTCCATATCTTTAAGAGTTAAGTCAATCCGTTCAAAATGACTTTTACCGAAACGAGCATGGAGAGAATCTATTTTCTCACCTAAACATTTACCATCCGCAACTATTGACTCCAGCAAAAGCAAAGCAGTAAACAAAGCATCACGTTCTGGAAGGTGATGTCCAAATCCAACTCCCCCTGACTCCTCTCCTCCAATGAGAACTTCTCTTGCAAGCATTTCTTCAGCAATATATTTAAAACCCACTGGTTTTTCGAGAACATCTCTCCCACAATCTTCCGCAACTAATCGCATCAAGTCCGAACCACTTACAGTTTTAACAACGCAACCTGACATATTCCTGACTCTTGCTAGATGATCTATTAGGACAGGCATTATCAATTGTGTATTGCAATATCGACCTTTTTCATCGATTGCCGCAATTCGATCTCCATCCCCATCAAAAACTAAGCCCATGGATGCCTGACCTGCTTGATATGCATCTTGAACTTCTTGTATTAGTTGAGATAGGTAAGCCTTCATTGGCTCTGGAGGGTTCCCACCAAAACATGGGTCTCTTCTAGTTCTTATTTCATAAATAATCTCATCACTATCAGAGCCAAATAATTCAGACATGCAGCCAGAAGCAGATCCATGCATTGGATCTACGAATATTTTTACTCCTAATTTTCTCAAGCCATTTGAAATCAAAGGTATGTCAAATTTCTGACTAATCCCCAAAAGATGTTGTTTTCGAAAATCAATTCTCTCGGTTGAACCTGCGATTGGAATTGATATCCCTCCAGCATCTAATCTTTTTTGAACTGAATCGGTGAAAGAGCTATCAACTGAGCCTCCAAAAGGACCTTTTATTTTCAAACCTAACCATTCGCATGGATTATGACTTGCTGTTATGACTAGTGCACCAAGTGCATTTTCTTTAACCACCCCCCAGCTACAAGAGGGAGTTGGTAGTGAACAAGTTGCCAACAATGGTACTAAATTTACTCCTCTAACTGCAGATGCAACAGCCTCAGCCATCTCCTCTGCAAGAAAACGTCGGTCATAACCAATAATTATTTTATTGTTTTTTTTCTCTTTCACATAAGCAAGCTCTTGTGCAGCAGCAGCAGCTACTTTAAGCAATCTTGCCAATGTAAAGTCAACTCCTAATATCCCTCTCCAACCATCTGTTCCGAAAGAAATTTTCTCATTAGTGAGACTCAACTTTTTCTTTTTCATCTTTATGTTGGAGAAACTTTGTTCTTAAAGAAATGGAGATTATTCTCTAAGTATGAAATGTGATAAATCCAAACCAATTAACGATCACCTTTTAAGGAGTTGGATTCGATGCAGAAGAAAAGCGTGGCTTGAAATTTATGGTAATAAACAAAAAAAGTTTTGGACAGCTCATAGCACACTTCAATTAAATCATCAAATCGACTGCTTTCATCATCTCTCACAAAAAAGTTATGGGATAGGTATTCAAGCTTGTGAAGAGGGGAAAAATATCGCTTATGGAATAAGGCTGAAATACCCGCTAATAAAAAACAGAATTATCAAGGGAAATCTACCGATTCTAAAAAAAACTACGGGAAAGAGTATTTGGGGTAATTTTTCTTACCAACCTGTGTTAGCGAGGCAAGGTAAAAAAGTAACAAGAGAGCACAGACTAATACTTGCAATGACAGGTTTATTATTAAATAATTTACAAAAGTATCAAGTTAAAACAGGTTTAATACTACATAAAGAGAATAAAATTATTAAAGTCGAAAAGATAAGGTTAACCGAAACTATTAACACTGAATTAATAGATTCATTATTAAATTTAGAGAAAGATCTTGAATCAACAAATCCTCCACCAATCACTTCTAATAGAAAAAAATGTACAATATGTTCATGGAGAAAAGATTGTAATGATGTCGCACTAAAAGAAGGTTGCCTAAGTGAAGTTAGCGGAATAGGACCAAAAAGAGAAGTTTTATTAAACAAAATTGGTATAAGCAATATAGATGAATTAGCGAACATTAAGCATTACATATTAAAGGAAAAACTTGAGGTATTTGGTAAACAACATGGTGATATTTCTAATAAAATTATTTTACAATCGCAATCTCAATCAACAAATAAGGCAATAAAATTAAAGAAAGCAATAGAACTTAATAAGTTAAAAGAAGCAAAAGGTTGGTTGATTTATGATATTGAATCCGACCCAGATATTAAGCACGACTTTTTGCACGGTTTTATTCGTATACAAAGTAATCTATCTAATAAGATGAATTTAGAAAAAGTTAAATACTCGCCATTACTTAATCTTCAAAAGGATAATGAAAGTTCCCTCTGGAAAAGAATAAAGAGAAAATTAAATGATCAAGAAGGTTTCCCAATACTCCATTATGGTGAAACGGAGCCAACATCTTTCCTAAAACTAGGGTTAAGGCAAGGTGCAAGTCCTAATGAAATTGATAAATTTAAAAAAAGGTTTATTGATATACATTTATTAATTAGAGAATGCTGGTGCCTTCCTGTAAGGAATTATGGGCTTAAATCAATCGCAGAATTTATAGGATTCGAATGGGAACAATCCAATACTGATGGAGCTAGAGCTCTTTTATGGTGGAGGCAATGGAAAAAATCGCGTAGATTAAATAACATTTACTCTAAAAATTTAAATTCAATCTTCAAATATAATCGTGATGACTGTATTGCTACTTTAATGATAGCAAAGTGGTTAATAGATCAAGAGTAAGAAATGTTGCGACAGATTAAAAAGGCTGAGTAAAAGAGATTGGCTTTTTTATAATTATAGATTCATCTTTTTCAGAAAAGCAAATATCCTTATCTATAAAATTATTTTTGATTAAGGCAAGTCCAAAAAGAAAATTATTATTACTTTTAATTGAAGATGTAATAACTCCAACATTTCTTTTCGATTTGTTATCTTGCTTAGTGCTAAGAAGTTTTTTACCAATATCGAAATTATCAGCTTCTCCATAAGCCTGCCAATAACGAAGTTGACATCTTAAGAATTTCGATCGATAAAATCTTGCAATTGCTTCTTGACCTAAATAACAACCTTTATCAAGATTTATAATATCTGCTAAACCTAATTCATAGGGATTTGTTTCTCCATTTATCTCTCTTTCAAATCCAGGTATTCCTTGTCTTTTTTTCCATATTTCCAAGTCTTCTTTAGTTGCTTTAATATATCTAGAAATCTGATTTTCAATTAAATCACTATTATCTATCCAAATAGGATTTGATTCCTTCCATGATTGATAGTTATTTATTTTTTGTATTCTTCTTATTGGTTTTATAATTTCTAATTTTACTTTATCGGCTGGAAATATTACTGATTCAAATCCATCAATTATAGCATTCATTTCACCACCTATTATAACAATTTCAGCCATATTATTTAACATTCGAATTTCTAATAAGGCTTTTAAACTTCCTTTCGTTGATAACCAACAGCTCAAGAAGATTCTTTCTAGTTGTTTCTGAGCAAAAATATCAGCAGTCGTTTGGCCATGCAAAAAGGCATCAGTCCCCTCACCTTTTAGAAGTAATGAAGGGAAAGTTTCATCCCAAACCAAAGACTTTTTTTCAGTCATTACAACCTTTTAGCTCTCTCAACAATTTCTTTTAAAAAGAAAAGACTACTGAAATCTAAATCAGCTTTTGACATGGCATTTTCTCCTCCTTCTTCTCTATCTACAATTGCCAATACTCTGTTAACCAAATAACCTTCATTTCTGAGCTTCTCAACAGCTTTCAACGAGGATCCACCGGTTGTAACCACATCCTCAAGGACAGTAATAACAGATCCCTTAGGAAGCAAAGGTCCTTCTAACCATGCTCCAGTTCCATGACCTTTAGCTTCTTTCCTTACTATTAAACCGCTCAAATCAATGCCAGACTGAGCACCGAGCATTACAACACCACTAACTAAAGGATCTGCACCCAAAGTTAAACCAGCTACGCCACTTACATTTTTATCTATTTGATTCAAAAATAGAGCGCTTATCGACAAGAGTCCTGGTCCTGAAAGAGAAATTGGCTTGCAATTGACATAGTGAGAACTATTTTTACCAGAAGCCAAAGAAAAATCTCCAAACCTGTAAGCTTTTTGAGCTAATAAAGTTAAAAGATTTTCTTTCATTCCATCGTATGAAGAATTCAATGAGTTCATATCTTTATATGCAAGCTTAATTATTAAACATCTTGGTGGGATTAGATATATATTTACTTTATGCAAACTAATTAACTATTATCAAAAAAAGTTTTGGTTTTGCTTTATTGGGGGTGTAGCAATCTGGTGAATGCAGCGAACTCATAATTCGCCTTAGGCGAGTTCGATCCTCGCCACCCCCATAAAAAATTTTTAATGAGTTTATTACTTCTTTGTATATTGCTTGTAATACCTGCATTTTTCAATGCAGGTCAATTTGCCATATTGCGTCTTCGTTCAACCAAAGTTCAAAGGCTCGTAGAAGAAGGACAATCGGGTTCAAATTCCATAATTCGTCTGCAGAAAAGACTAAGAAGAACCCTTTTAATTGCTGAGTTAGGAATAACTATTTCATTAATTTCAATTGGATGGATCTGCAAAAGTTTCACAAATCAATGGTGGGGCAATAATGACTCAATCAAGCATTTTTTAGATCTAGGACTTTTTTTTGCTGTTGTACTTTTAGCAACTATGATTTCTGGTCTTCTTCCTAAGGCACTTGTTCTAAATAACCCTGAGACTTCTGCATTAAAACTATCACCCCTTATTGAAGCAGCGATAAAATGGATGTCACCATGCCTTTCTTTGTTAGAAAGGATTGCTTTATTAATTCTTAGATTATTTGGGCTTAATACTCAATCAGAAAGTCTTACGACAGCTGCTTTTTCTGCAGGAGAATTAGAGAAATTAATTGAAACTGGTGGAGTTACAGGATTAAAGCCTGACGAAAGAAACATACTTGAAGGTGTTTTTGCTTTAAGAGATACTCAAGTCAGAGAAGTAATGGTACCCAGGTCTGGGATGGTTACTCTGCCAAGGGAAGTTTGCTTCACGCAAATGATGGAGGAAGTTCATAAAACACGTCATGCAAGATATTTGGTCATTGATGGATCACTTGATAATGTCCTTGGAGTTTTAGATTTAAGACAGCTAGCTGATCTAATAGCCAAAGGGGAAATGCAATCCAATTCATCTTTAGAGCCCTATATAGAACCAGTAGTACGTGTTTTAGAAACTTCCACTTTGGCCGAATTACTACCCCTGATAAAAAATGGTAACCCACTTCTATTGGTTGTTGATGAATATGGAGGGACAGAAGGATTAATAACATCAGCTGACTTAACAGGTGAAATTGTTGGTGATGAAATCCAATTTGATAATAAAGAATCTGAGCTTAAACCTATTGATAACCTAAAAAAAATATGGATTACTTCTGGCGATATAGAAGTAATAGAACTAAATAAAGAACTCAAACTAAAATTGCCTGAAGCAGAAGATCATTACACTCTTGCTGGATTTGTTTTAGAAAAACTCCAAGAAATTCCAAACCCAGGAGAAACGTTCGTCCATAATGGAATTGTATTTGAAATTATTTCCATGAAAGGTCCAAGAATAAACAAATTAAAAATAACTCTTCCAAAATAAATTACAAAAAAGTCTATTAATTAATAATCAAATCAATATGAAAAGCATCTCCAAGACTAATAAAAATATTATCCCTGTAAAAGTCGGAGTAATAGGTATTGGGAATATGGGATGGCACCACGCAAGAGTACTAAGTCTTCTCAAAGATGCTGAGCTAGTAGGAGTTGCAGATCTAGACGAAGATAGAGGAAATTTAGCGATGGAGCAATTTAATTGCAATTGGTATAGAAATTACAAGGATTTATTAAATCAAGTCGAAGCTGTATGCATTGCCGTACCAACATTATTTCACTTTGAAGTAGGTCTAGATTGTTTAAACTCAGGTAAACATGTATTAATTGAGAAACCAATAGCCGCAAACAAAGAAGAAGCATCATCTTTGATTAATGCCTCAAACAAAGCAAAAAAATTGCTACAAGTTGGACATATTGAACGCTTTAATCCTGCTTTTAGAGAATTAACAAAAGTAGTTGCTAATGAAGAAATTGTAGTTCTTGAAGCCAGAAGGCATAGCCCTCATCCTGAGCGAGCTAATGATGTTTCAGTCGTATTAGACTTAATGATTCACGATATTGATTTAGTTATTGAACTTGCTAATTCAAAAGTAATAAGGCTTGCTGCTGTTGGAGGATGTAGTGGAGAGGGGCCTATGGATTACGTTAACGCGACACTTGGGTTTCAAAATGGAGTGGTTGCTAGTCTCACTGCAAGCAAAATGAGTCACAAAAAGATTAGGAATTTGAGCGCTCATTGCAAACAAAGTCTAATAGAAACCGATTTCTTAAATCACAATATTCATATTCATAGAAAAGCTCATGAATGGTATTCAGCCGATCATGGAGAGTTGCTTTACAGGAAAGACGGTTTTATTGAGGAAGTGAGCACAACATCCATTGAGCCCTTATATGCAGAACTGGAGCATTTTCTTCAATGCGTAAGAGGGAAGGAAAAACCAGCTGTTGATGGACTGCAAGCATCTCGAGTACTTTATTTGGCTGATTTAATTGAAAAAGCAGTATCCAAACCAAGCGAAGACATTTTGCTAAGCAAAGGAATTTAGATAAGCCTGATAAAATCAGGCTTAAAAAAAATAAAAATTATTTGCCTGAGATTTTAATTCAAGCAAAAAATTTATTTTGTTAAGAATCTCTGTTCGATTACTTAGATTGTTGAAATCTAGAATCAAAAAACTTCGCTTTTAGCGAAATCCAACTGCCGCTTGCCAAACAAAAACAAGCAGAAAGAAGAATAGAGGTATAAGCGGAAGTACATCCACTGTTGGTGCAAAAGCCTGATAAGCAGTAGGAAGTTCAGCAAGCAAGTCGAAATTAATCAGTGCCATCCCTAAGAAATAATGGACGTATTAAGCACGCACGCTACCACGTATGATGCGCTTTAGAGTCACTCTGCCACGGAGCGAAATCCTCTGAAAAACAACCTTCTTGAATTGCTTGACGCATAGCGCCTGTAAAACGGATCAAATGAGTGAGATTATGAAGACTTAAAAGTGTCAGACCTAGTAATTCTTTGTTGCGAATTAAATGATGAATATATGCCCTTGTATAACAAGTACAAGCTTCACAAGAACAAGAGGAATCTAGTGGTTTGTAATCATCTCTAAAACGTGAATTCCTTAAATTCCATGTTCCTCCATTAATCAATGCGGTCCCATGTCTTCCTAAACGCGTAGGTATTACACAGTCGAAAAGATCTACTCC
The DNA here is from genome assembly GCA_003278445.1 of Prochlorococcus sp. AG-363-B05. GTDB lineage: Bacteria > Cyanobacteriota > Cyanobacteriia > PCC-6307 > Cyanobiaceae > Prochlorococcus_B. Next base: position 35,055 of record QCFD01000001.1, on the reverse strand, counting down.
ATTGGCTACAGCTATCGCCATTTCTCGTAATGTCCCTATTCCCATTAGATATCTAGGTCGATCTTCAGGTAATAAGGGACAGGTTTCTCTCACAATTTTATGCATTTGATTTATAGGTTCTCCTACACTTACGCCCCCAATAGCTATCCCAGGCAAATCAAATCCTGAGACAATTTTTGCGCTCAATTCTCTCAAATGAGGGAAACAACCACCTTGAACTATTCCAAATACTGCTTGATCAGCTTTGCTATGAGCATTAACGCATCTTTCTAACCAATGATGAGTTCTTTTGCAGGCCTCTTCTACTTCTGCTTCACTAGCAGGATACGGGGGGCATTGATCAAAAGCCATTGCGATATCGGAACCTAAATCCATTTGAATTTCAATAGCTTTTTCAGGAGTTAGAAAAATCTGTTTGCCATCCCTTGGATTTTGGAAAGAAACTCCAACAGCATCAATTTTATTTAACTTTGCCAAACTAAATACTTGATACCCTCCAGAGTCAGTAAGTATTGGTTTATTCCAACCCATAAACTCATGTAAACCTCCCGCACCTTGAACAATCTTTTCTCCTGGTTGGAGATGAAGATGAAAAGTATTTGCAAGAATCATTTCTGCCCCTGTCTTCTCTAGTTGCTTTGATGTAACTCCCTTTACGGTTCCTAAAGTACCTACAGGCATAAATCTAGGTGTATTTACAATTCCATTTGGCGTTTTTATATAACCGACGCGAGCTAATGTCGATTTGCATCTACTTTTTATTTGGAATTCAAAGAAAGGCATTTTCAATTATTCCAAAATATTTAATCACTTAGAATTAGTTATATAACTAATTTGAGATCTTAGAAACAGTTGAGGTTGTAATTCTGATTTTCAAAAACTGGCTAAGTGACCTTGCAGGTGCATGGGTTTTTTACACAATTTTGCCTCAATGGCCATTAATCAAGCCTGGATTTAAAAGAATTGCTCGTTTTGCCCCGCTAATTGGAATTTTTATTGGCTTTTTACAGTCTTTTTTCTGGCTTTCTTTGAGGTATTTTAATTGGCCAAATATTTCTGCAGCCTTAATATCTATTGGAATTAGCATCTTCATAACTGGTGGGCTTCATATTGACGGTTTAATGGATACAGCTGATGGGATTGGTGCAGGGCCATCAAAGCAAATTGAGGCGATGAAAGACAGCAGGGTAGGTGCAATAGGTGTCCAAAGTTTAGTATTAATTTTGCTGTTTCAAATAGCAGCAATAGTCAAACTTGATTTTTATGCACCTTTAGCTTTTCCTTTAGCTGCTTTTTGGGGAAGAGTCTCTCAAATTTTCGCCATTGGAAATTATAAATACATTTTCAAAAACGAATCAGATTCAATTCATAAGAAATACTGGGAAGGAATATCATCCGAAATAATACCATCATTATTAATTATTTGTTTGGGAATAATTTTCTTTCTATTTTCAACCAAACTCAATTTATCTAATATATTTTTATTAATATCTTTTATTTTATCAGGTTTCATTTCTTCGATATTAATCCCTTACTTTATCAATAAATCTTTAGGAGGACATAATGGTGATAGCTATGGAGCAGGTTTAGTAATAACAGAAACAACTAATTTATTAATATTAAGTGTCATTTTGGTTCCAAATTAAAAACGAAAGCGTTTCCTGATTCAGGCAAAGAATTCTTAAATTGACTTGGATTAACAAATAACTTCAAATCTCCACCTACCTGCCTAGCTAAATCTCTAGCAAGAGCAAGACCTATTCCACTTCCAGAAATCTTTAAACCACTTTGCCCCCTGAAACCTTTTTCAAAAATCTTTTCTCTTTCTTCCTCATTTATAGGATTACCCTCATCCCAAATACATATCCCCTTTTCAGTTACTTCTATACCAATAGAGGATTGAGGAGGACTATAACGAAACGCGTTTTCTAAAAGGTTTGCCACTATTTCAGCAATAACACCCTCTGAGATTGATCTTGATTTCATCCATGTTGGCCATTCTGAAGGACCAAACCATTTTCTTCCTTGTAAATTCGCCCTAGCTTTAGCTCTTTCAATCAATGGCTCTATCAAGCTTTTGATACTTATATAAGTCTCAGTTGGCAGAAGAGGAGGCAAAAGTAATCTGTTGGAGCCATCATCAGCTTGGGGTAATTTGATTTGGCTAAGTTGATCAAGTGCAGATAGATATTTATTAACTTGTGCTTGCTCATTCATGAGGCCTTTTAAAAGGTTTCTATGCTCGCTCTCAGGGCCAATTTTCCTCAAAAGAAGTTTTGCATAAGTTCCCAGAGCAGCTAATGGATTTCTTAGTTGATGGACCATTAAAGATATCTGTTCCTTTTGATCATTTAATTGATCTAATAAACGTTTTTTATCAAGTTCAGAAGCAAGAGAGTTTGCTAAAGAAATTGACATGAATTGCAAGCGTTGATCTAGAGACTCAGGCCACTCTTCTTCAGAAGGAATTCTCTCCGCGCGAATAACACCTAATAATATTGATCCCTCTTGCAATGGGTACCATCTCCTATTAGATGATGGAGTCCGCAAGGCAGTATCCGTTTCTACTGGCTGCAAAACCTTCTCTGACTTTGGCCACTGACCTACCACCTCTAAAGTAGGCGATCCGCTGTCTCCAGATCTTGCTACGTAAACAACAACATGCTCAAGTGTTTGATCAGCTTGAAAGCTCATCAACTGTTGTTGAACAAAATTCAAAAACCTTTCTGAATACTGCATTGAACTCATTATGTAATCTTAAAAAGGGGGGCATGGGCATTAAAAACTTGATAAATTTGAAAAAAGTATTAAGATATGAATAAAGGATTTAGAGAACTACTTAGGAGGCTATCTCAAAATTGATTAGAAAGTGAGCACTTAGAGTGACTTTAAGACTACTAAAGAGATTGATGGGTAACCTCTGTAGTCAATTTTTAATTATTTGAGAAAACAACTTTCACTTCAGTCTAAATTCTAATTTCCTCAAAAAAAACTCTAGCTTCAGCCAGAGCAAATACTAAAGCAAAACCTCTTACTCTCTCTAAATAAAGGTAGTTTTTTCATGTCTAAGAAGCGTAAAAGAATTAGTAGAAGAAGACTCGCAGGTCAGCGTGTGATGTCACATGTTCCTATCTTCCATCTAGGAACAGGTCAACACAAGCCTGTAACTGCTGCGAGGAGATTTATTGCAGAAGAGGGCCTTTATGCTCCTGCTATCCTAAATGTTCGTCGAAATGAGCACACTACTGACCGCTTCTTCTGGGGAGAGAAAGGGCTATTTAGTGCTCAATATGCTGAAGAAAATCACTTTCTTTTTCCTTCTTTAAGGATAATTGTTGAATTTCTTGGTGAAGACAAAATTTTTGCAGGTTTAGAACTTACAGCAGATGACTGGGAAGAAATTGAAGAATATGAATATGCTTTTGTTTAACTTAAAAATTGTTGTTTAATTATCCCTCTGCAATGGTCAATTAACTCATAATTTATTTCATGGCCTCCCTCAAAAAAATATAAATCGGATTTAATTCCATTGCTTCTCAAAATATCAAAACTTTTTTGAGAAGCATCTTTAGGAACTACTTGATCTATATTCCCGTGGAAAAGAAAAATAGGAGGCATATTTTTTAATGGCTTCCACTGAGGATGTGGATATGAACTAAATAAAAAGACTCCTTCAAATTTTTTTCTTGTAGCAAGCTCTAAGGCCATTGCTCCACCTTGTGAAAAGCCTAAAAGCAATGTTTTTTCCAAGGGTATTTGTTCAAAGCAAAGATTATTTATACGCTTTTCCAGATTTAGAACTGCATTTGGAACTTCTTCCCATTTATGAGGGTACAAAGGGTACCATTGCCTACCAGTTCCACTTGGATGTGGCTGAGGTGCTGAAAAAGAAACTATTTCAAAACTCTCATTAAACCCTTCGGTTAATAATTTTCCAACTGACACTAAATCTTGAGCATCAGCTCCCCAGCCATGAAGTAAAACTAATCTATTTGTTGCGGATTCAGAATTTAAAGAGATTAGTTCAGTCATCTTAGATGCAATATGCTTCTTTGATGCGTAGGTTATCGAGAAGAATCGCCTTCAAACAATAAAGATGTCACCTATAGCGCTGCTAAGTGTCTCAGACAAAACTGGATTAATTACTTTAGCTAAAGCATTAGTTAATGATTTTGGCTTCAAAATCATTTCAAGTGGAGGGACCGCAAAGTTAATCGAGAGTGAGAATCTTCCTGTTACTCGAGTGGCCGATTACACTGGATTCCCAGAAATTCTTGAAGGAAGAGTAAAAACACTGAACCCAAAAATTCATGGAGGGATTTTGGCTAGAAGAGATAAACAATCTCATTTAGAGGATTTACATCAACAAGATATCAATCCCATTGACTTAGTAGTGGTTAACTTATATCCATTTCAACAAACTATTTCAAAAGAGAATGTTTCTTGGGAAGAAGCTATTGAAAATATTGATATAGGCGGCCCCACAATGATTAGAGCCGCAGCAAAAAATCATCAAGATGTTCTTGTAGTTACTAATCCAAGTCAATATTCAGACATAATTGATGCATACAAATCAAAAAAAATAACTAATGAATTACGACAAAAATATTCGCAACAAGCTTTTGAGCATACAGCGATCTATGACCTAACAATAAGTAATTGGATTGCTAATAAAATTCCTTATAAAAAAGCTTCTTGGTTGCAAGGCCTTCCATTAAAACAAGAACTTAGGTATGGAGAGAATCCACATCAAAAGGCTTCATGGTACGGAGAGGCTGAAAAAGGATGGACTGGGGCGAATCAATTACAAGGAAAAGAATTAAGCACAAATAATCTTCTCGACCTTGAGGCTGCATTATCTACTCTTCGTGAATTTGGATATGAAAATACTATTAACAGCAAAGCATATCAAAAAGCAGCGGTAGTAATTAAGCATACAAACCCTTGTGGCGTTGCTATTGGAGATTCTCCCTATTTAGCAGTAAGAAGAGCATTAGATAGCGATAGAGTCAGTGCTTTTGGTGGAATTATTGCCATTAATTGCACAGTTGATGAAGCTGCAGCCAAAGAACTTGAAAATATATTTATTGAATGTATTGTTGCTCCCTATTTTGATGATAATGCAAAAAAAATACTCTCTAAAAAGAAAAATCTAAGGATCTTAGAGTTAAAAGCTGAGTCAATTCAAAAAGCATCTAAAAATCACATTAGAAGCATACTTGGTGGCTTATTAATTCAGGATCTAGATGAACCAATTATAGATAAAAAAGAATGGAAAAATGTTACAAAGCTAATCCCAACAGAAAGAGAAATGAATGATTTATCTTTTGCATGGAAAATTGTCAAACATATACGATCAAATGCAATAGCCGTTGCTTCTAATGAGCAAAGTTTAGGAATTGGAGCTGGTCAAATGAATAGAATAGGTTCAGCAAAACTTGCATTAGAAGCAGCTGGGGAAAGCTCCAGAGGTGCTGTCTTAGCTAGTGATGGTTTTTTCCCATTCGACGATACGGTCAAAATGGCAGGTGATTATGGTATCACTGCAATTATTCAACCAGGAGGAAGTATTAGAGACAAAGATTCTATTCAAGCTTGTAATGAGTTGGGTATAAAAATGGTACTTACTGGTAGAAGACATTTTTTACATTGATATTAATCTCGAGTAACTTTTACAATTCAGATATTTATATTTAACTTTAAATTTTATACTTAATTATGTACCTTTTGGATAATAAGTTATTTTATTAGATTTTCTGAAAAGAGAAAGTCTGCCTGGTCCAGCACACAAAAAATAAAATGATATTGCTGCATATATAGCGGATAGTTCAAATATATAATTATGATTTTCCACAACCGCGAAAGGGAATCCTTCTAAGCCAGTATCTATAAAGTGGAAATACAACGCAAATATCATAGTTGATAAAAGACCTAAGGAAGATAATCTTGCCAATACTCCTGTTGCTAAACCAATGGGACAAACTATTTGAGTGACTGCAGCCATATATGTCCAAATCACAGGGTCTCCAGGTAGAAAGCTGAAATATTTACCAACAACAAATTCAGCGAATCCACCAGGATCATTTAATTTTTCCAAACCGTGATGAACCATCAACAAACTAAAACTAACTCTAAGGACTAATATTGACAGTTCTCCAAAAATATTAACTTCACCTTCGGGACTCTGAACAACTACTTCAACTTTCTGTGATTCAGAGTCCTTAATATTAGAGCTTGTAGGTTGAGCCATTTTCAATAAATATTGATAATCTATCCTACGAGAAATCGGGTCGAAATTGTGATTTATCCTAATTAATCTTTTTCACTTATTTTCATAAGCTTACGAATAACATGCTCAACGACTCGATCTGGAGTAGAAGCACCAGAAGTTATACCTACTTTTATATCGCCAGTCGGAAGAAATTCCTTCTCAGTAATTAATTCACCATCAAGTGGCATGTGAGTAATAGTATTCGTCTCTTCTCCAATTCGTTCAGGAGTATCAATATGAAAAGATCGTATACCTCTACTAACCGCTATTTCTTGAAGATGAGTTGTATTAGAAGAATTGTATCCTCCAATTACGACCATAAGATCAAGAGGTTCATCAACAAGAGAAAACATTGCTCCTTGTCTTTCTTCAGTTGCATCGCAAATAGTATTAATAGCAAGAAAATGTGAGTTCAATTCAGCAGGGCCAAATCTTTTCAACATTGTTTTCTCAAACAATCTTCCTATTTCCTCAGTTTCACTTTTTAGCATTGTTGTCTGATTAGCAACACCAACTTTTTGTAAGTCCTTATCTGGATCAAACCCTTTAGAGGATGCTTTTGAAAAACGCCGTAGGAAATCTTCTCTATTTCCATTGCCAAGAATATATTCAGCCACATAATTAGCCTCATCCAGGTCAAATAAAACTAGATAGGTTCCGGCAAAAGAACTAGTAGCAAGTGTTTCTTCATGTTTATATTTTCCATGAATAATAGATGTAAAGGTATGTTTTTTATGCTTTTCAACTGTATGCCAAACTTTTGACACCCAAGGACAAGTGGTATCAATAATATGGCACCCTCGATCATGCAAAAGTTGCATATCTTGTACTGTTGCTCCAAAAGCTGGAAGAATTACTACATCACCGTCTTTTACTCCCGAAAAATCTTTAACACCTTTTTCCTCGGTGATAAAAAGCACGTTCATTTTCCTTAAATGATCATTCACAGAAGGGTTGTGAATGATTTCATTAGTTATCCATATTCTTTCATGTGGGTAATGCTTCCTTGTCTCATAAGCCATTGCTACTGACCTTTCTACTCCCCAACAAAAGCCAAAAGCTTCTGCAATTTTGACTTTGAGCCGACCATGATCCAAAAGATTTCCATTATCTCTTATGGATCCAATCAATCCACTTTGATAAGCCTCTGCTAAAGCCTGCGCACGTTTATTTGCAGACCCAAATCCTCTACGATTATATCTATCCGATTTATGGAGAGTTTGCTTAAAAGCTTGAGTATCCATTTCAATTAAATAGTGAAAAACAAATTGATAGGATTCTCATACCTATTAAACCACAATAAAAAAAGCCCGGATATATTCCGGGCTTTTTTTATTGAATGTAAGAGAATTAAACAAGATAACTAGCTAGAAGCAAAATCAGGATAAGCCTCCATCCCATGCTCACCAATATCAAGTCCCTGTGTCTCTTCTGCTTCACTAACTCTAATGCCACCGAAGAAGCCACCAATTAGTTGCCAAGCGATCCAGCAAGTAACAACGGTCCAGATACCATAAGCAGCGGCCCCTAATGCTTGAATAAAGAATTGGTTAAATCCTCCACCATTGAGAAGACCAATTCCTGCCGCACCTGGATCCATGCCATCAACGCCCCAAAGGCCTATGACAACAGTTCCCCAAACGCCACAAACTCCGTGAACTGAAAAAGCACCAACTGGATCGTCAATACCTGCAGAATCTAAAGCAGCAACTGAGACTACAACAATCAATCCACCTACTGCTCCAGCAAGCCAAGATCCAGCAAAAGTCATATTGCCACAACCGGCAGTGATGCTTACCAGTCCGGCAAGGATGCCATTAATGATCATTGTTAGATCAGGCTTCCCAGAAGTAATTGTGGATAAAACTGTAGCTGCAATTGCACCTCCAGCTGCTGCCAAAGTTGTTGTAACTGCAACGTAAGCAACATATTGATCCATAGCCAACTCGGATCCAGGATTAAATCCATACCAACCGATCCAAAGGATTAGTGCTCCTAAAGTTGCTATAGCCATATTGTGACCTGGCATCGCTTGAGCTTTGCCATCTACAAATTTCCCAATACGTGGTCCAAGAAGCATTGCACCAACAAGACCTGCCCATCCTCCAACTGAGTGAACGATAGATGAACCAGCAAAATCAATAAAGCCAAGCTCACTGAGCCAACCACCATTCCACTGCCAGCTACCTGCAATTGGATAAATAAAAGCAGTTAAGACTAGAGAAAAAACGACAAACTCACCAAACTTGACTCTTTCAGCTACTAGTCCAGAAACAATAGTTGCAGCAGTACCAGCGAAAGCAGCCTGAAAAAGAAAATCAACTGCTGGGACAAGACAACCTGTATCACCAGCGGCAGCACACTCTAATGCTCCTGAAGGATCAGGATCAACAAAAAGACCATTAAAGTAAAGCCAACCGTCGACAACTGAACCGCCATACATCAGGGAATATCCAATTACCCAATAGGCAGTTACGGCAAGAGCAAAAACAAATAAGTTTTTAGCCAATATGTTTACCGCATTTTTTTGGCGGCACATACCGGCTTCAACCATGGCAAATCCTGCGTTCATAAAGATAACGAGGATTGTGGCTATAAATAACCAAAGGTTATCTGCCAAGAAAGAAGCGGCTTGAGCTCCAGTTAAATCTGACAGGCCTACTTCTGCTCGTGCAGAGAAAGTGAAAACACCTAATCCCAAAAGGGCTAATGGGACAGAGGCTAGCCATGCCCAAGACTGACTTCTCCTAAAACCTTTAATACTTCTGAGAAGAAGCATTGGTCCGTTCAAAAGACTTGCGTCTTGAAGACGAGAAGTACTTCGCCTAGGCGGCGATTGCAAAGCAGTGGTCATAAATGATGCTTACTGCGAAAAAACAAATGGATTGTCAATCCAAGATTTATACATTTATAAATATGCACGCAATACGTAAAGCACAGATGTACGTGTTGATACAAAAAAAGATTTTAATACTTGAAAACGGTATCAATTGATACTTTTTATTGTGTTCGTTGTTGAGCTTTAGGCTTATAAAATAAATTTGTTAATAAAAAACATAAACCTATTTTTACTAGGTCTGCTAAAAATAATTATTTTAATTTTTCAATTCAGAGTAAAATAGATCCTCAATCTTTTTGGCAACTTTTAAAGGGTTTTATACCTTCCCATGTAATGCGATCATTAAAAAAACCAAACGAACATGGGATAACCTCGATTCCCTTAACTAAGGCTTCTCGAAATAACTCACCATACAAAGGATCTGCAGAATCTCCAGGCGCAAAAGTGTCCATATCATTTCTACTGATACAAGGGATTAATACTGCTCTCGAATCAGGACAAACACCCATCAACTCTCTGAGATGTTTTTGACCTCTTGTCGTAACTGTATCTGGAAATAAAGCGATTGACCTTTCAGACCAAGTTGTGTTCTTAACCTCTACATAAATCTTTCTATTATCTTGATTTCCATCTTCTGGTTCAAGCAAAAAATCAATTCTACTCTTACGTTCTAAACCATAAACGACTTCAGGCTTAATACTTGAAATTGAACCAAATTGTTTCTCTAAACAATTTTCCTCAATTAAATGCCTTATCAATTGATTAGGCAAAGATGTATTGATCCCAACCCAGCATTTCCTAAGCTCATTATGACTAGGCACCTTAGCTTGCTCCCATGACCAATCTAATTTACGTTTAGGTGAAGGAGAGTACTTAAGCCTGACTCGCCCACCCTGCCATAAAACACCTTTCATCGGACCTGTGTTTGCACAATGGGCAGTGACAATTTTTCCGTTATCCAACTCAACATCAGCAAGAAATCTCTTATATCTCTTAATTAATGTTCCCTCTACAAGAGGAGGAAACTTAATAACGGCTTTCCCAATTTCAATCACTTAAGTATCACCCAATTAAAATAAGAAGTAAAAATAGTTTAAAAATGAAAGCTCTTTATTTACAAACCTAACATGGCGAAAACAATCAAGGAAATTGCTTTCGTAGTAACTTTAGGAACTTTATTGAGCAAGCTTGGAGGGATGGCAAGGCAATTAATTATTGCTGGTGCTTTTGGGATTAGTGCTTCATACGATGCTTATAATTATGCTTACATTATTCCTGGTTTTTTCTTAGTTATTTTAGGAGGAGTTAATGGTCCATTACATAACTCAATGGTTACTCTATTAGCAGAGAAAAACAAATTTGATAGTAGGCAGCTTATAACTTCAATCAACAATATACTAACTTTAGTATTATTAATTATAAGTTTTTTAATTTTCTTTTCATCTGACTTTTTGATCAATATAGTTGGGCCTAGTTTAAATCCTGAAATCAAAGAAATAGCTGCATCTCAATTAAAAATAATGTCTCCAATAATATTGTTATCTGGACTAATAGGAATAGGATTTGGATCACTAAATGCGAAAAAAGATTTTCTCATCCCATCCATATCTCCCTTCATTTCAAGTATAATAATAATAATTGCTATATCAAATTTCTGGATAAATAAAGATAACACAACTGAGCTGTTTGCATTAGATATAGAAGGAGGAATTATTTTAGCGAAGGCAACCTTTATAGGCGCTCTATCCCAATATTTAATTCAAATACCATTTTTAATTAAAAAAGGAATATTTGCTATAAATTTCTCAATCAAAACAAAATATTCAGAAATAAAAAGAGCCTGGAGAATGATTGCTCCTGCATCACTCTCATCTGGAATGACACAAATAAATGTCTTCATTGATTTATTCTTCGCATCGAGAATAGTAGGCGCGGCAGCTGCTCTAAGCTATTCGACCTTTTTAGTCCAAGCTCCTCTTGGGATAATATCAAATACTATTTTAATTCCATTATTACCAGTTTTTGTAAGTTTAAGAGCTAAAAAAAATCATTCAAAATTAGTCAAAAAAGTCAATCAAGGATTAATTATTTCTTCAACTTCGATGATGTTTTTAGGGTCTATATTTGTTTCTCTTTCTACCCCAATAGTTATATTAATATATGGAAGGGGTTCATTCAATCAAGAAGCGATTGATATAGTAAGTCAACTTTTAATTGCATATGGAATAGGAATGCCTTTTTATCTATGCAGAGATCTATTAGTTAGAGTTTTTTATGGTATAGAGGATTCAAAAACACCATTTAAAATATCTATTATAGCGATATTTCTAAACTTATTTTTTGACTGGTTTCTAATAGGTGGATCAAGTCCATGGGGTGATTTATCGCCTCTAAATTTAGGAGTTAATGGATTAGTATTTTCAACTACATTTGTCAACTTTTTTGCCTGTATAATTTTACTAGTTAAATTAAAAAATAAATTAGATACTCTTGATTTATCTAATTTATTATCTCAAAATTTAAAAATCATTTTAATTGGTTTTCTCTCTGGTATTAGCTCATTTTATATTTTTAATATAATATATTTACCCTATAGCTTCTTTACCCTTTTAATCAAAATTTTAATATCATCAGGCGCAAGTCTTATTATATTTTATTGTTTATTACTTGCTTTGAAAATTGATGATATTGATAATTTAAATAAGTTTTTCAAAGAGAAATTTATTCGTCTTTAAGAAAAACATCTTTTTCCGACCTAACCTTAAGAGGGATTTCCAAACAATTCATATCATCAGTTTTTACTCCACTTACTGAAAGAATTCTTGCTTCGATACCAAACTCTTGAAATGCTATTTCCATTTCTTTCATTAATTCCTTTTCTACCTGAGCGTCAGCATCAGCCACTTTTCCAATAAGTCTTTCTCCTAAGCTACCAATACGCTGTCTTACAACCTCTCGAGCATTAGTGACCTGAATGATTAGCAAGAATAAGGAAGCAATTAATCAAATCTTATCTGCAATATGGTTCTAAAATCTCCTCTAGATCAAAAAGTTGATTTGATGGAATTAATCTTGATAATGGCAATCTAGTTGAACCGCCGCCAAGCTTCACTTGAATTGCTTCTAGACTCTTTCTAGCTGCTACATTTGCTCCTTGTTCAAAATTCGCATGACATTCAATAGCTAAATCTTTAGCCAAACCAGCATCACCTAAATAAAGGTTCCAATTTCCTACTTGAATAAATAATCGATCAGCTATTGAAATCGTTAGCTCACGAATTTGAGATGAATCGTTAGAAGTGGACATGAAATTACAGTTTTTACTATTAATAAAGACCGTAGAAAGAGACTGGATACTATCTCAAAATGAAAAAAATTAATGGAATAAGAACTTGTTATGAGTTCAAAACGATATTTCAATGAATTTTGAAGGCATAAATACAAAGATATTTTTCTATTCTTTGGGAGTTAATCTGATATTGTTTTTTTGTGCGCCTGTAGCTCAGCGGATTAGAGCATCTGACTACGGATCAGAGGGTCGGGAGTTCGAATCTCTCCAGGCGCGTTTAAAAATATGTAAATCCTTATATAACTAGAAAATAAGAGAGTTTTTTCCCTCATTAGACAAACATGTGCTTACTATCACATCATAAATAAAGGCATAAAGTGACTATTAAATCTTCTTTAATGGAATGTGATCCGTGTGTTGCAAAATTAATAAACAATGAATTATTAAGAGAAGAAACGCATTTAGAACTTATTGCAAGCGAAAACTTCGCCTCTAAGGCAGTAATGGATGCACAAGGTTCAGTACTAACAAATAAATACGCTGAAGGTCTCCCTAGTAAAAGGTATTACGGAGGTTGTGAGTATATCGATGAAATCGAAAAACTAGCAATCGACAGAGCCAAAAAACTATTTAGTGCTAACTGGGCAAATGTCCAACCTCATAGCGGAGCTCAAGCAAACTTTGCAGTTTTTCTAAGTCTTCTAAAGCCTGGTGACACAATCATGGGAATGGACTTGTCTCATGGAGGTCACCTAACGCACGGATCACCAGTAAATGTAAGTGGAAAATGGTTTAGGACATGCCACTACGAAGTTGATCAAAAAACAGAAATACTCGATATGGATGCAATAAGAAAAAAAGCAATTGAAAGTAAACCTAAACTAATTATCTGTGGATATTCAGCCTATCCACGAAAAATTGACTTCCAGGCTTTTAGATCAATTGCTGACGAAGTTAATGCTTATTTACTAGCTGATATTGCTCATATCGCTGGTTTAGTTGCCAGTGGTCTTCACCCTAACCCAATCCCACATTGTGATGTAGTCACTACAACGACTCACAAAACTCTAAGAGGACCGAGAGGGGGACTAATTCTCTCAAAAGATGCAGAACTAGGTAAAAGACTGGACAAAGCAGTTTTCCCAGGCACCCAGGGAGGTCCATTAGAGCATGTAATTGCAGCCAAGGCAGTGGCTTTTAAAGAAGCTTTAGAATCAGAATTCAAAGTTTATAGCCAAAGAGTAATCTCTAATGCACAAGTACTAGCTGATCAACTTCAAAAAAGAGGTATTTCAATTGTGAGTAAAGGCACTGAAAATCATATCGTGCTTCTTGATCTACGAAGCATTGGCATGACTGGTAAAACAGCTGATAAATTAGTTAGTGACATCAAAATAACAGCAAATAAAAACACTGTTCCTTTTGACCCGGAATCTCCATTTGTTACTAGTGGGCTAAGACTAGGTTCAGCGGCCCTTACGACTAGAGGATTTGATGAAAAAGCCTTTGTAGATGTTGGTAATATCATTGCAGATAGACTTCTTAATCCTAATGATGATGAAGTAAAGGTAAAATCAATTAAAAAAGTATCTGAACTTTGTAAGAAGTTTCCTTTATATAGTGAAAACATCTAAACAAAATAATTCTCATAATAACAGCCAATATGGGGCAGAAATTTTATGCATTGGTAGTGAATTACTTCTTGGCAATATTCTTAATTCAAATGCCAAATGGTTGGCTGAGAAATTAGCAATCTTAGGTATTCCACATTTCAGACAAACCGTTATTGGAGATAATCATTTTAGATTAAAAGAAGCAATATTTGAAGCATCTAATCGAGCTGAGATTCTAATAACAACTGGTGGGCTTGGACCAACACCAGATGATATAACAACGAAGGTAATTGCTGATACTTTTAATACACCACTAGAACAAAGAAATGATATTTTATTTGAGCTAAAAAACAAATTAAGAAATAAGAGCACCCAATTATCTGAAAGTCAGAAAAAACAATCCTTAGTCCCAAAAGGTTGCCAAATTATAAGTAATAAATCAGGCACAGCACCTGGAATAATTTGGAGCCCAAAAAATGGATTTACGATACTCACTTTCCCAGGAGTCCCTAGTGAATTAAAGGAAATGTGGACTAAAGAGGGAGAAAAATGGTTAATTCAAAATAGTATCTCCAAAAAAATTATTTCTAGCAAAGTTTTACGTTTTGCAGGTATAAGTGAATCATTACTAGCAGATAAGATTCCTCATTTACTTAGCAAAAATAATCCTACTGTTGCAACTTACGCAAGCACGGGAGAAGTAAAAGTGCGAATCACTGCACAAGGAGATACTTTAAAGGAAACAAAGAGGTTTATTAAACCTATTGAAAAAGAATTAATTCAACTCACTGGATTAAAATGCTATGGAGCAGATAATGAAACTCTTGAAGAATTAGTATTTAAATTATTACTAAAAAGAAAAGAGACAATTGCTGTTGCAGAATCATGTACTGGAGGTGGAATAGGCTCTAAACTTACAAAAATCCCAGGATCCTCAAAGGTTTTCCATGGAGGCGTAATAGCCTACAACAATTTAATTAAGCAAGAAATATTGGAGGTACCTGAGGAAATCATAAGTATATATGGAGCAGTTTCGAAGCAAGTAGTTGAATCAATGGCAAAATGTGTCCAAGAAAAATTCAAAGTAAACTGGGCTATATCTGTCAGTGGAATTGCCGGACCGACAGGAGGGACAAAATCAAAACCAGTTGGTTTAGTCAATTTTTGTATTAAGGGTCCAAAAACACTCCTCAGTTGGGAAGAAAAATTTGGATCTAATAAAACAAGAGAAGATATTCAAAAATTAAGCGTTTTACATGCTCTTGATAGATTACGTTTATCTATACTCATGGAAAGCTAAGTCCTCATTATTGGATTTTTAAAATGAGTTCTGGCACCCTCTATGACAAAGTTTGGGACTTACATCGGGTAAGAGAGCTACCTGGTGGATCAACCCAGCTTTTTATTGGTCTTCATTTAATTCACGAGGTTACTAGCCCTCAAGCTTTTTCAGCTATTCATGAAAAAAATCTTAGAGTCAAATTTCCTAAACTAACAGTCGCAACAGTTGATCATATAGTTCCAACATCAAGCCAGAAGCGTCCTTTTCCTGATCCTCTAGCTGAGGAAATGTTGACTACTTTAGAAAAAAACTGCGAATCTCATGGAATCACATTTCATGGAATTGGAAGTAATTCACAAGGGGTAGTTCATGTTATGGCTCCAGAATTAGGATTAACCCAACCAGGGATGACAGTAGCTTGCGGAGATTCACACACCTCAACCCATGGAGCATTTGGAGCAATTGCATTCGGTATTGGTACTAGTCAAGTAAGAGATGTTTTAGCCAGTCAAACCTTGGCAATAAAAAAATTAAAAGTTAGAAGAATATGGGTAGATGGTGTTCTACAAAAAGGAGTTTATGCAAAAGATCTAATTCTTCATATCATTCGTCATCTTGGAGTCAAAGGAGGAGTTGGATTTGCCTATGAATTTGCTGGCCCTGCAATAGAAAAGCTATCAATGGAAGAAAGAATGACCATATGCAATATGGCAATTGAGGGAGGTGCTAGATGCGGTTATATCAATCCAGATGAGACAACTTTTACATATCTAAAAGGGAAAGAGTATTCTCCCAAAGATCAAGCATGGGATAAAGCTATTCACTGGTGGAAAAGTTTAGCTAGTGATTTAAAAGCCAAATATGATGATGAGATCCAACTAGATGGATCATCCATCGAACCTACAGTTACTTGGGGCATAACTCCTGGCCAAGGAATTTCAATCAAAGAAAAAATTCCGAATCCTGAATTACTTCCACAAAATGAGCAACAAATAGCTATAGATGCATGCAAATATATGAATCTAGAACCGGAACAACCCATAGAGGGAACATCAATTGATGTTTGCTTTATAGGTAGTTGCACAAATGGGAGATTCAGTGATCTCCAAGAGGCATCTAAAATTGTTAAAGGTCATACAGTCGCGACTGGGATAAGAGCATTTGTTGTTCCTGGTTCCCAAAAGGTCGCTCAAGAGGCTAAACAAAAAGGAATAGACAAGATATTCATACAGGCAGGTTTTGAATGGAGAGAACCAGGTTGCTCCATGTGTCTAGCAATGAATCCAGACAAATTAGAAGGGAGACAAATAAGTGCTAGTTCTAGTAATAGAAATTTCAAAGGTAGGCAAGGCTCTGCAAATGGGAGGACCTTATTAATGAGCCCAGCAATGGTTGCTGCTGCTGCAATAAATGGGAAAGTTACTGATGTAAGAAAATTACTCCAAGAGTAAAACAACAAACAAACTTATTTTATTTATGAAAGAAGAGTTCCCAAAAGGTGAAATCAAATCAATAAAAGGTCGAAGCTTTGTAATTAAAGGCGACGATATTGACACTGACAGAATCATTCCTGCAAGATTTCTCAAATGCGTAAGTTTTTCTGCTCTAGGAGAACAAGTATTTGCTGATGACAGAAAAGAACTTCAAGGTAATCACCCCTTTGATCTTGCTAAAAACAAAGGAGCCAATATATTGATTGTTAATGACAATTTTGGCTGTGGTTCAAGTCGAGAGCATGCGCCACAGGCTCTTATGAGATGGGGGATAAGACTAATTATAGGGGAAAGCTTTGCTGAAATTTTCTTTGGTAATTGCCTTGCGCTTGGAATACCTTGTCTAACAAGCTCAAAAAAACAAATAGCTACATTGCAGGATCTAGTTAATGAAAACCCTAAACAAATTTGGAATTTCAAGCTTGATGAACTATCAATTTCTAATCAACGAGAAATTTTCAGACTGAATCTGGAAGAAGGAGCTTACAAAATGCTTTATCACGGGAAATGGGATGCAACTTCTCAATTACTTGATGAAGAGGAAAGAATCAAAAAGACTTTTGATAATCTACCTTATTTAAACAATTTCAAATAAAAATCTAAAACACTGCTTTTACAGATTTATCAAAATCAAATCCATTTATACGGAAATATAATCCTCCTGCCTCATTATCAGGATGATAGTAAATTCCAAATTCATATGCTCTTTTATGCCATAAAAGACCTAACTTAGTATCAAAATATTCTCCATAACTTTCTGAACTTTTATCAATATTTATATCAGAAACTATATCAAACATTAAAGGTCCATATATTTGTTGCATAAAGCTTATATTTAGTGTCTTCAAGTCAACTGCATTATCAAACTTAAATGGACTATTTCCAGATTTAATTTTAATACCTGGCATAACAGAAAGTTTTGTATAATCAAGAAAATTTCTTTCTAAGCTTCCCAACCTAATCTCTGGACCGAGACTAAACTTAATAAATCCCTGATCACTTCCATCTTCATATATAAAATAGCCTGAATTAATGTTTGTCCTTAAAAGCAATTCAGGATTAATTAAAACAGGGGAAAATTGCAAATCTTTATTGTAAAAAAGATCCTTTTTATCTCTCTTCCATATTTCATATTCACTATCTAAAGAAGCATAAACACTAGAACGCCAAAGACTAATATTTTTATCACTAGAAAGTTTTTCAGCTTCATACTTAGTAGTTCCCAACTGAAGATTCAAATTATTTTTAATTTCACCAGATGTAAAATAATGAGTCTTTTCAATAAATCCTCCATAGGCAGACTTGATCTCAGTCTCACCTATTGTTCCATTCCAAGCTCGAGATCTATAAGTAGCAAGAATATTAAAACTTGAATCATCTAGAACAGGCATTTTAAAATACTTTTTCAAATTAGAGGAATGCCTTAATCCACTAAAAAACCTTGTAGAGTTAAATGTGCTTAAATCATTAAAGCCATCATATGTCCAATCTTTATAGTTTGCATTTAATTTCATATTCAAGCCTAATAAATCTGTAAAATTAATACTTTTACTATCTTTATCATCATAACTATTAGTCTTACCTATAAGAGCTCTATTTATTAAAAACTGTGGCTGAAGTTCAACTTTTATATTATTATTAATTATAGTGCTTTCTGTTGTTCTTGTGACAACTAATCCATCACGATCTTTACTATCAAAAATTAATTCAAATTGATTTTTCTTTCTTTTCTTATCACCAAATATTCTTTTACCTAGAGAAAATTTATTTCTACTCTCAAGAATTAGATTAGTTTCAGATGAAGTAATAAGCAAGACACCATCTTCACCCTCTTTTGCAATAACATCTTTTGCCTCGAAAGAAATTTGATGCGGATCGAATGGATCATTAGTAAAATCAACCCTATTTGAATTCCAACCATTTTCCTGAATAGTTATTAAATCAGATTTAAATCTCCAATTATTAATTTCACCTATTGATTTATTAGATCTAGTAATTTTATTTTTTGGTATTTTAATATTTCCAAAAGAAAATTCTATTCCATCTTGATAAGTATTTTTATCTTCTTTATTAAATTTATCTACTAATTGATTTTTTGATAATTTTTCTGAATTAGGATTAATTTTCAGATCATCTAATACATTCTTAATAGATAATATTCCATATACATTTTTAATTAGGCCCTCTTTCTTTAATAAATTAAATCTAAATTCTTTACCTCTAAAATATTGTTCTCCCTTAGTAAATCTAACATTACCTTCAGCCGATAAAATACCAGTTGATTTATCATACCTTAACAAGTCAGATCTTAAGATTCCATCATTAATGACGGCCTTTACGTTACCCTCAGCTAGATAAATTGTTTGATCAAAATCAGATTGCTTATCAGCAAAAATCTTCAAGGTTAAAAATATATTTTCTGCTTTTGGTTCTTCGACAGATGATTTTTTCGAATTATCTGCTGAATTAGAAATTAAAAAATTAACCTCTCCAGGTTTATGAAAATCTGGAGAAGCATTCTCCTTCCCTATAGCAAAATCAAATAAAGACAGGAAAAAGTTAAACCCCAGCAAACTAAGGTTTATAAGCAATCGATACTTAACCTTCGCCTCCAAATGAATTTCGCAGACGAAGGAATGATACTGAATAAACCAACTACAGGAACTTGTTTAGACCAGTAATTAGCGTGGCATTATCAGTCTTGAGGACTTTCTAAATCCTTTCTATTAGGTGTCCTTGTTGGATCACTTGCCAAGAAACCAAATAAAAAGATCCCGACAAAGAAAAAGACGACCGTATAGACGGAAATCTTGAGGGCAAGCATGAATACGAACCAACTAATTAGAGATTAAACCTATCCTATGAAGTCAATAACTCCAATCAGAAAATAAAAGGTGTTACAGACTTTTGGAAACAGGAAAAACTATTTATCCAGGCCAAGAGCTAAAAAAACCAATGAAATCAAGGAAAATCGATACAAAAATAATTTTTTTTTTAATGAGATTAAAAGAATCCTTAATTTTTTTTTTTTTTTTTTTTTGTAATTTACCTATTTTTTCGACCTATTTCAGAACAAATTTCTCAAATATCATTATTTTTTAGAACATTCCATCACAAGTTTCTACAGTCTCTTTGTCTTTTGGACAACTTCTCATACAATATCTTGACTCATACAAATCTGAGCTTAGAAAAACGACATGGGACAAAAAACAGCACTTGGATCTTTGCTGAAATCTATCGGCAATTCTGGACAAGGAAAGGTTGTACCAGGTTGGGGAGCCACACCAGTCATGGCATTCATAGGCGTTTTACTACTGGTTTTTCTAGTTATTATGCTCCAAATTTATAACCAATCTCTTCTTCTACAAGGTTTTTCAGTCAACTGGAATGGCTGAAATTAATTAAATTCTGAGTAGTTGAGGTTCGCCCATGAATATTTTTGGGGTTGGTTTGCCCGAAATAGCTGTCATTGCTGGATTAGCACTTGTTATTTTTGGTCCAAAACGTCTCCCTGAACTTGGGCGAACTATTGGAAAAACTCTTAAAGGCCTTCAAAGCGCTTCCACAGAATTTGAACGTGAAATCAAAAATGCTATGACTGAAGACGAGTCCTCAAATGAAAACATTGTGGACAAAGAGAATTAATTTCTTCGAAAATAATTAAGAATATATTCTTTTTAGAATCAATGATGGTTCTTTGATAATTTTATGTTTACAGATGACTTAAAGTTATTAGTTGGCTTAGGAAATCCTGGGCCTGAATATAATAAAACTCGTCATAATGTTGGTTTTATGATTTTAGAAGAAATCGCTAAAAGAAATAATTGTACGTTTCGAGAAAATAAAAAATTGTATGGTAAAACTTGCGAAGTTGGATCAGGTATTAGTAAAAAAAGACTTTTAATGCCTAACACCTACATGAATGAGAGCGGTAAATCAGTTCGATCAGCAAAGGATTGGTTTAATTTTGAAGCAGATCAATTGATAGTCTTAGTAGATGATATGGATCTTCCACTTGGAAAGATAAGAATACGCTCTAAAGGAGGTTCAGGAGGCCATAATGGCCTAAAAAGCATTATCTCTCATCTTGGCACTAATGAGTTTAAGCGATTAAAAATTGGAATAGGCCCACCAAGTGAACTCCAAAAGGAGAGAAAATCTAAAACTGTTTCTCATGTTTTAGGGAAATTCTCAAAAGAGGAATATGTCATATTAAATTTTCTAATACAGGAAATAATAAGTTGCATTGAATCAATCACATCTAACAATTGGGAAAAAATAACTACGCGCCTAAATTCTTATAAGCCTGAAAATTCATAACTTTTTGTACAATGTATACTCAACCATCAACAACTGCTTATGTCCAGGTTCATAAACAATGCTTTAATCAGCAGAAAGTAGAGGGAATAGTTCGTGCAGGAGATTTTGAATGGAATTTTATATGGGCTTTTAACCAGGGACAACTTTTTGTCGAACCTCCTCTAGGCAGAGCGCTAATAAAAGATGCATTAGAGCGCTATTTAGTTAAAGCAGATTATAAACTTGAGTCTGGTGGAGATTACATTTTCACAGTTAGAGCCAAATTTTAATATTTACTTTTTCTGGCCAATTTAAATTATATTTAAGAAAATCTTCCAATAAAATCAATGCTACAACTGCATCAAGATTATCAGGAGGGAAAAGTATTTCTTTTGGCAGCCAACGAATAAAATAATTTGGAGGCCAAATTTCCCAATATCTAAATCTAGCTCTTAATGTTGATCCTGTTTCATTAATATAAGCAAAGTTAAAAATATTTTTCTTTTCTAATTCATGTTCTATATACTTACAATTTGTCCCATTACCAATTACTATTTTGGAGACATGGTATTCTTCATTCCATAAGGCAACAACATCAGAAAATCTATTTAATGACGATATCCCTGCTTTAATAACATTTCCAGATTTTATATCGGCCAATAATAAACCACATTTTTTATTTCCAGGATCTATAGATATAAATAAACTCATTGGTTATTATTTATTATAGGTCTTTCCAAAGATTTTAATTCCAAAGAGATTGAAACTTTATCAGCACTTTGACTATCTTCTAGAGCTATTGCAATAATTTGAATATCTCCTTTTTTTATACTAACTAAATTTTTACCTAAGTTATTAATCTGAGTTGGATTAACTTTCAACTCAGAGCTTAAAGATCCTCTTCTCTTAACCTCAGCTAATGTTGAAGAAAGTAAAAGTTTAATCTTTTTTCTTATAGCTTCAGAATCAGAACTGGCCAAAGATATATTTTCAGTTGCTATAGCTTCTCCTTTCCTAGTAATAATTTTATTTAATCTAACCTCAGGGAATGCATAAACATAATTTTCACCCCTAAGTATATTTCCTGCTGATTTTATACTCACAACCCAACTTCTTCTATCAGCTATTAATTTTTCAAGATTTTCAATATGATCTTTTCGAATTAACAGTATTCGACGAAATTTAGATTTGTTAGTTTTAGCTAAATTAAATGCATAGAAATTTGCTTGTTGCAGGATACTTTCAATCTCTTTTTTAATATCATCCTTTTTATCTATCTTTAAAGTCTTTGTTACAAGAGTTTGTCCACTACTAATTACTACGTCTCCACTTCTGAAAGCAAATAAATTTTTTTCTAATTTCTTCAACTCCTTTTCACTATCTTTTATTTTTGCTTGAATGCCCTCTAATTCAAATAATCCAACCCGTAATTGACTATTAAATGCAACCATAATTGCAAATGAAATAGAACTAATAATACTTCCAGTAAAAACAGTTATTAAGACAGCTGTACTTTTGGGCCTTAAGTTAAAAATGCTTAAACGGGCTTTTCCAACTCTCGTTCCCAAGCGATCTCCCAATGTAGAAAGAATTCCACCTAGGACTAATAGCGAAAGAATCAGGAGCCAACCATTCACAGAGAGAAAAGAGAAGAAATAAAATTACATCCTCTAAACATTAGTATGTGATGGCTTCAATTAAATCTTTTTGCTAACGCAATTGGATCAAAGATAGTTATTTTTTTCCTGTCTATTGCTAATAACGAAGAACTTTTCAACTCCCCGAGTAATCTCGTAATTGTAACTCTAGTTGACCCTATAGCTTCAGCAATAGCTTGATGAGAAAGTCTCAAATCAATCGTTACTCCTTTTTCTCCAGGCACTCCAAAGTCCCTACACAAAACCAGTAAGAAGCTTGAAAGCCGAGAAGACATATCTCTATGAGTCAAGGTTTCAATCATTGTTTCAGTTTGAAGTACACGACTTGATAAACCTTGAAGTAGAAGCAATCCAACTGAAGCATCTTGCTCAATTGCATTCCTCACTGATGTAGCTGGAGCGGCAATAAGTTCCACTCGAGTAAAGGCAATAGCATGATAAAAACGATCCGATCTATGTCCAGTCAATAGAGATAGAACTCCAAACAAACTGTTTTCTCTCAACAAAGCAACTGTAATTTCTTCACCTGTTTCATAAACTCTGCTTAATCGAACTGCGCCACGCCTAATCAAGTAAACCCTTTCTGCAGGATCACCAGGGAAAAAAATTGTTTTAGACCTGTCTACAATTTCAGTAGAAACTCCATCAAGAGATTTAATTACTTCGAGCAGTGTTTTGCTTGAAGTTAATGAGGAGGATGAATTAACAGCCATCTGGCTATTTCTTTGCTGGTTGAAACGGGTAAAGCCACGATATGAAGTGACCATATGTAATTCATTGTTCAAAGAACATTAATAAGTTGTGAAGAAACGATATGTAGCCATAGCGACTTTTTTCACCCTTAGTCCCCAACTCAATCACATTTCTTGGTTAAAATTCTATCTTTTCCAGCTTGAAAGTTTTAAATACTTTTAAAAAGTATTTAAAACTACATTTTCCTACTTATTAAATCCCTTCTAAAGTGTTGAAAAATTTTAATAACTCAATATTTTCCTTCCATACACCACAGATAGTGTTGATTTGGTTGATTAGAAAATATATACCGCTAGATTAAATGGATGACAGCTTGATAAGCATTGAGATGAATGCACGAATTAGCATTAATGCTCAACAGAAGGGGGCATCGGCATCGCCGTATAAAGAGCCTTCGCTTAGAGCAGTGCCCCATAGGGAGCATTTGCAGTTAGTCAAAACTCAGGGACAAGTACAAATACATACTTCTACTTTTAGGGGTAGTTTTTCTATTGTTCTAAGCGAAGCCTTAAGATCTGCTGGACTAGGCAGCAAAGTTTTAATATCTCAATTTTTGAGAGGCGGAGTAAACCAAGGTCCTAATGGAGCAATAAATCTTTGTGGGAGACTGGAGTGGCTAAGACCTGATATAGAAACATGCTTGCCCGAACAACTTCAAGGAGAGGAGTTATCTTTAGAAAGAAAGTATCAAGAAAAAGCCATTAAAGAACTATGGGACTTTTGCAAAAAACGTTTATTTGAAGAAAATTTAGATAAAATCGTACTTGATGAAATAGGAATGGCCATTAGCCTTGGTTTCATTGAAGAAAATGATTTAATTTCAATGATAAATAATTGCCCATCATTCACAGATATTATTCTTACAGGACCATCAATTCCTCCTAAAGTCATTGAAATGGCTAATCAAATCACCGAATTACGCTCCAATTAAATGTTAAAAAACGATCGTTGGATTTCAGAGCAGGCTTCTTTAGGAATGCTTGAACCATTTCAAGAAAAACTAATAAGACATCTTGAACCAGATTCGAAAAAATCACCTGTCTTAAGCTTTGGTTGCTCTTCATATGGATACGATTTGCGTCTTTCTTCTAAAGAGTTTTTGATTTTTAGACATGTTCCTGGAACAGTAATGAATCCTAAAAAATTTAATCCTTCTAATTTAGAATCTACAGATTTACAAGAAGATAAAGACGGTAGATATTTTATTTTACCTGCGCACTCTTACGGCCTTGGTGTTGCATTAGAAAAGATGAAAGTCCCTTCTAATATTACTGTAATTTGTCTCGGAAAAAGTACATATGCTCGGTTAGGAATAATTGTAAATACAACTCCAGCAGAAGCAAGCTGGGAAGGTCATTTAACCCTTGAATTTAGTAATAGCTCTGGTGCTGATTGCAGGATTTATGCAGATGAAGGAATTTGTCAATTACTTTTCTTTGAAGGTGACCCTTGCGAGACAACCTACAGTGATAGAAAAGGTAAATATCAGCATCAACCAGAAAAAGTAACTTTAGCAAAAGTGTAAATATGAGTATTGTTCAATTAATAACTTGTACACCAGATGCTGAAAAAAGCATGGCATACATTGCCAGAGTTAGTAATCCAAAAAATCAAGATAATAATGACTTTACTAAATTAATCGGATATTGCATAAAGAATGAACATTGGAGTGTATTTGAGCAAGCTTATATGACTTTGCAAATAGAAACCACTCGTGGAATTGCGGCACAAATTTTAAGACATAGATCATTTACTTTTCAAGAATTCTCTCAACGTTATGCAGATAGTAGACAATTAGGAGAAATTCCTTTACCCGAATTAAGAAGACAAGATAGAAAAAATAGGCAAAACTCAATTTCAGACTTACCTGAAGAACTTGTGAGTCAATTTAATAAAAAAATCAAACATCAATTCAATCTAAATAAACAACTTTATGAAGAAATGCTAGAAGCTGGAATAGCCAAAGAATGTGCAAGGTTTGTACTTCCACTAGCTACACCAACCAGAATTTATATGACGGGTTCATGTCGATCATGGATTCATTATATCAACCTAAGAACTGCTAACGGAACTCAAAAAGAGCATATGGATATTGCAAAAGAATGCAAAAATATTTTTATAAAAGAATACCCTGTAGTTTCATCAGCATTGAATTGGCAAGGTTAGCTATGATTTCTAGGGCCTTCAGATAAAACAACATTATTTAAATTACTTTCTTTAAAATTAGTTTCTAAATTTAAGTCACTTGAATTAGAT
This sequence comes from Prochlorococcus sp. AG-363-B05, assembly GCA_003278445.1. Lineage (GTDB taxonomy): Bacteria > Cyanobacteriota > Cyanobacteriia > PCC-6307 > Cyanobiaceae > Prochlorococcus_B. The sequence continues at coordinate 9,302 of QCFD01000001.1, read as the reverse complement.
AATTTACTAAAAGATGGTAATTCTGAATTATTAATTAAGGCAAGAAATATTGCATTAAGTTCACTATATTTTCTTACTCCTAACGAAAAGCCCTTAAATTCTCCTTTATTATCAAAAAAAATCAATTTAGGGATACCATTTACATCATACTTGTCAATCAAATCAGTCCACCTTGAATTATCAACATTAAGCAAAACAACATCAACCTTGGTTGATGTTTGCTTTTCAACCTCAACCATATCAGGAGCCATTTCCTTACAGGCTTCGCACCAATCTGCATAAAATTCAAACACTGTAGGTTTTCCATTTGACAAAGCCGTTTCAGGTAAAAGGGAGTTTTTCGCCAATACGTCAAGCATCGCATTGGCCTTAAATCCATTTCGGAAAAAAAATAAAGAAATAACCAGAAAAATACTAATAAAAACTAAAAAATATTTTTGAAGAAAGCTTAGATCACTATCAGTATTGTTGGCATCCATCATCAGATGATAATTACTAATAAAATTATTATATACAAATTTTATGATTTAAAAAACATAAAATAATAATATAAATAAATTTAATTAATTGATGAATATTTTGCTATTTCTAATATACATTGCTCTATAGATTGGTAAATTTTTTCCCATAACAAAAAATTCACGATCTGTATATGCATCATAAGGATTTTTATCAAGCCATTTCAGTCCCTCTAAATCTTTTCTATCAAAGTAAGTACTATTATCAATAACATTAGTCATAGATTCAGTAAGCTTAAATATATCACTTTGAATAAAAAGTTCACCATCCTTACTCATATATCTAGCAATAGAATTAAGAAGACTTTTTTTTAAGACTCTTCTTTTAAAGTGTTTTCTCTTAAACCAAGGGTCTGGGAATTGAATTGAAACCCTTTTTAATTGATTATAATCTAAGTCTGACAACCATTCGTCCAAGCTTACATTCACATTGCAAAATAGGAATTTTAAATTTTCCAATCCTAATTCTTTTCTTTTTCTTTCAGATGAACTAACAAGAGGCTCTCTTATCTCTAACCCTAAAAAATTCCACTCTGAATATTTTGATGCCAATTCAAATAAGAATTCACCTTTAGCAGATCCAATATCTATATGAATTGGGTAATGAGAATGTCTAAAAAGAATAGACTTACAAGGAAGTGATAAAGGTAGTTGAAAAAATCGGCTTAGAGGGTTTACATGCTGTCTCAAAGTATTAAACCTAAAATTAATAAGTCAAATTATTATCCTAACAAGTTGATTTCAAATCTCAAAAAGAAATATCAACAAGAATAAATTTAATTATTAGCTTAAGAATTTTTCAAATATAGAGAAAACTCTTTAATAATTAAAAAGAATGATGAAAAGAATACATTAAGCCTGATAATAACTATAAATAAGCTTTTTTTCTTGACTGAACCTCAATTCCAAGTTCTAGTATGGCTTTCATATCGAATTGCTGCCACCTTTGCATTTGGACTTCCATTATTTCTATTCATTTGGGCAAAGATTTCAAATGCAAGCTGTATTTATCGACTTTTATCAATTTACTGGAAAGTTTCTAGTCTTTACGCAATAAATCTTTTATTTCTCAGCGGTGATAGCCAATTAGGTCAATTAATTTCATTCATCGCACCAATAATTATGGTTGGTTCTACTTGGTTTTGGGTTGATCTCAACCAAGAGATTGATGAAATGTTTGTTTTCAAGCCGATTTCATTAACCACAAGAATTTGGCGTTGGAGTTTATCTTTTTGGGGAATACTAAATACTGGACTTCATTTGATTAGCTGGAGGTGTTTGAATTCAATTAGTAGTAACTATTGTGATACTTGGAGAGAAATTCCATATAACTCATTTATAACTACAAAAATAATTATCAAATTTATTTTAGGTGGTAATTGGACTACCACATTTGCGACTTTTCTAGCATATTTAACTTTAATATTGTATTCAATAGGTTTAATTCAATGGCTAATTATGCAATTCCCAAAAAACGGTCGTTTTGCTGGTAAATTCTAAAAATGATTAATGTTATATTCAATTAAAATACTAATTAAATAGATAAAACAACTTTTTCACACCTATTACAAATATTTGGATGTTTTTGATTCTTACTCATTTCAACTTCGTAATGCCAACATCTTTCACACTTTAACCCTTTTGCTTTTGCAATATCGACTGAAGCAATATCATTGTCCTCACTAACTAAAACTTCAGCCCAAGGTTCACCACCAATTTGTAAGGATGAGACAAGAAACCAATCTCTCAAAATATCCACCTTATTAGATTCACTTTGAGATAACCATTCGATAGCAGATTGAACTTTTTTATCAGTAATATCAACTCGAACTGATGCTTCTAAAGAAGAACCTAGTTCTTTATCATTTCGGCAACTTTCCAACATACGATTAATAACTGTTCTGAGTTTTCTAAGTTCACTAATATGATTATTAAGACTATTATTTCTCCATTCTTCTGGTGGTTTAGGCCAACCTCTTTGGAATACAGAGACTTCTTCTAATTTATATGGAATATTCTGCCAGATATCTTCTGCCATATGACATAAAACAGGTGCAATTAAGCCAGATATTTTCTCAATCACCAAGGATAAAACTGTCTGGCAACTTCTTCTTCTAAAGTCAGATTTCGAGCTCACGTATAACCTATCTTTTGCTATATCTAAGTAAAAATTAGATAAATCTACTACACAAAAGTTTTGGATTGTTTGGAAAAACCTTGAAAATTCAAAATTAGAGAATGCATAAGTTATCTCATCTATCACTTCAGCCGTTCTATTCAACATCCATTTATCTAATAAGGGTAATTCTGAAATATCAATAGCATCATTTTGATAATCAAAATCATAAAGATTACCTAACAGATACCTAGAAGTATTTCTAACCTTACGATAAACATCAGAGATTTGTTTTAAGATGTTTGATCCAATAGGCACATCGGCAGAATAATCAACAGAACTAACCCAAAGCCTCAAAACATCAGCCCCATAAGCAGGATCTGTCTTCTTATTTGAACCACCATTAATTATAACTAGAGGATCGATAATATTTCCTAAGGATTTACTCATTTTCCTACCTTTTTCATCTAAAGCAAAACCATGCGTAAGGACTTTTTTAAAAGGTGCATGATCATTTACTGCAACAGAGGTTAATAAAGAAGATTGGAACCAACCACGATGTTGATCAGATCCCTCCAAGTATAGATCTGCTGGATAATTTAAATTATTTTTTTTAGAGATGACTGAAGACCAACTAGATCCAGAATCAAACCAAACATCCATCGTATCAGTTCCTTTTTTCCATCTACTTGCATCACCTAAGTAAGAAGGAGGTAAAAGCTTTGAGACTTCATATTCCCACCAAATATCTGCTCCATGAGTAGCAAATAAATCTACAATATGAGAAATAGTTTCTTTATTTAGCAAAATTTCCTTACCAGTCTCTTCATAAAATACTGGTATTGGTACACCCCAAGTCCTTTGTCTAGAGATACACCAATCCCCTCTTTCTCGAACCATTGAATCGATTCGATTCTTCCCAGATTCGGGCATCCAAGTAACATCTTCTATTGCAGATAATGCCTTTTCTCTAAAGCCTTCGATAGATGCGAACCACTGCTCTGTTGCTCTAAAAATGGTTGGTTTTTTAGTTCTCCAATCATACGGATATTTATGCTCATATGGAATTTCCTTAAGCAGAGCTTTTGCATGAATAAGATCATTAATTATCCTATTATTCGCATCTTTTAATACATTTAAGCCTTCGAACTTACCGGCTTCACTAGTTAAAAATCCTTTTTCATCAACTGGACATGAAATAGGTAAATTATATTTCTTACCAGTTTTAAAATCATCAACACCGTGACCAGGAGCAGTATGAACCAACCCAGTCCCTGATTCAGTTGTTATATAATCTCCACCTAAAACAACAGGACTATTTCTATCGAATAAAGGGTTTTTATATATAATTCCATCTAGTAGATATCCTTTAATTAACACTCTTCTTTTAAAATCAATTCCTACACTCTTAGAAACTTTTTCTAAAAGATCACTAGCAGTAATTATAAATGATTGATCAGAACCTTCAGCAATTACATAATCTAGTTTTTGATTAACAGATATAGCTTGATTTGCAGGAATTGTCCAAGGAGTAGTCGTCCAAATAACAAGTTTAATTTGTTTTAATGTCCCTTCAAAATCAAACAGATCTGCAGCCTGGTCATAAATTTCTTGCTTTAATATTTTTGGTATTTGATCAACATGAAATCCCACATAAATACTTTGGCTAACATGACCTCTCGGATATTCCAATTCCGCCTCAGCCAATGCAGTTTGAGAGCTTGGACTCCAATGAACTGGTTTTAACCCTCTATATATATATCCTTTAAAAAACATTTCGCCAAACAATTTGACCTGCGAAGCTTCAAATTGTTTATCCAAGGTTAGATAGGGATTATTCCAATCACCCCATATTCCCCATCTTTTAAACCCATCCATTTGATTAGAAACTTGCTTTTTCGCATAAACAGCAGCTTTTTTCCTCAACTTAATAGGGGTTAATTCAGCTCGTTGAGATTTATCTAAAGCTTGAAGAACTTTCAATTCAATAGGTAATCCATGGCAATCCCATCCAGGCACATAACAAACTTTTTTTCCTTGCATTGTTTGAAATTTATTTATGATGTCCTTCAAGACCTTGTTAAGTGCATGTCCCATATGAAGTTTCCCATTGGCGTATGGGGGACCATCATGCAAAGTAAAAGTTTCACCAGAATTATTTAGGCCTAAGTCGAAATTAATTTTTTTTTCACTCCAAAAATCTTGCAACTCTGGTTCTCTAAGAGTTGCATTTGCCCTCATCCCAAACTTAGTCTGCAAAAGGTTGAGAGTTTCTTTGTAAGAGGGACCATCCTTTTGAGAAGCTTGATTGACCTTATTCACTTGGAGAAATATTCAATAATCATCAAAGGTGCCTTAGGCCCTTTAACCTTATCAAGAAGTCTCTTCATTTTCAGTTAATTCTTGATTGCTAACCTTATTGGAAGTCGTTGGATCAGATTTAGCAACTACTTTCTTGATTTCCCCTTGAACTTCTGGGCGAATCCATTTCTTTTCGGTTAAAGGTTTTTCAGATGCAGTCCTAAAGCTTTCTAAAAACTTTAATAAGCCACCTCCTAACAGAGCAAAAATTTGGCCCAACTGTTTAAAAGATTCATACCATCGCTCAAAAGATGAAATCCGCTTTTTTTCTTCAAAACTTAATTGATACCATCTATTTTGAATAATTTCTAACACCATTATTCCGTACAAAATTGACATGGAAATCACAAGTACATTGATAGAACCTCTCAAAAGATCGCTCTCAACTAAAAGAAATAATCCTTGAAATAAAAAAAGTCCACCTATTAACCAGTCTCGCGGCCTACTTAATTCGACAAGAATCAAAGGTAAAGCCAATATCAACAACCCCACAAAAAGAAAAAAGTATCCAAAAATAGAAATAAGCATGTTTTTGACAATATGAGTTTATTTTGCCCTACTCGAGGCTCATTGAAAAAACTAAAAATCATGCGTCATAAAAGCACATTCCAAATTTCTAATTGATAAATATAAAAATTACATTAATCTTTTACGATCACTAATCAAAATACTCTTCAAATCGCCATCAACGAGCTGCTAGAATCTGCTAACAAAAGGTCAAAACCTTTGGCCCACCTGGCGGAATTGGTAGACGCGCTGGTTTTAGGTACCAGTGACTTCGGTCGTGGGAGTTCAAGTCTCCCGGTGGGCATTTTTTACTTAAGCTGTTACAGGTTTAACCTAATCTCAATCACATCATGCAATGACCCAATGCTTATCGAGGTCGGACAAAAATGAAGCAAAGAGAAAGCTGAAGTCATTAAGCGACTGGCAAAATGAAATACAAGAATATCTTGATCCCCCAAAGCCTTTAAATGTAACTTTAAGTCTTTTCTTTGGTGGATATTTGCTTGCAATACTTAGTGTCTGGCAGTGGTATCAAGGTAATTGGCCGTTACCTATTTTAGTTGCATTATCTTTTTTGGCTCTGCATATGGAGGGCACAGTTATTCATGACGCCTGTCACAACGCTGCGCATCCCAATAAATGGATTAATCAATTAATGGGGCATGGAGCAGCAATATTATTAGGTTTTAGTTTTCCAGTATTTACTCGAGTTCATCTGGAGCATCACAAATACGTTAATGACCCCAAAAATGACCCAGATCACATAGTTAGCACTTTTGGACCTGTTTGGTTGATTGCTCCAAGATTTTTTTATCATGAATATTTTTTCTTTGAGCGAAAACTTTGGAGAAGATACGAATTAATGCAATGGGGAATAGAGAGAGGAATATTTGTTTGCATTATCATTGCAGGAATTAAATATAATTTTATGAATGTAATTTACAACTTATGGTTTGGACCAGCACTAATGGTTGGTGTAACTTTAGGAATATTTTTTGATTATCTACCACATCGACCTTTCCAATCAAGGAATAGATGGAAAAACGCAAGAGTTTATCCAAGTAAATTAATGAACTTATTAATAATGGGACAAAACTATCATTTAGTTCACCATTTATGGCCATCTATTCCATGGTTTGAATATAAACCAGCTTACGAGGCAACAAAACCACTTTTAGATAAAAAGGGGTCTCCTCAGAGAATTGGGATTTTTGAAACTAAACAAGATAGTCTTAATTTTCTTTATGATGTAATTCTTGGAATTAGAAGTCATAAAAAAAGAAGAAGTAAAATGAGATCAATAGCAAGAATATTACCTAGCAATAATTTGAGAAAAAGCTATATAAAATTAATCAATAAAACTGCTATTAGAACTGATAACAAAAGAAATTAGTATTGAAATTTAAAGTATTTTCGGAACTCTAAAAAAATCGCCTTCTCTATGTGGAGCTTGATTCAGAATCTCCTCTCTTGAACATTTAACATCAACCAAATCTTCTCTCATTTCATTAACCACTTCTACAGCTCTAGTAGTTGGAGGTACATTTTGAGTATCTATTTCTTGCAAGTGATCAACATAAGAAAGAATTTCTTCTAGTTGAGATGTATACATTTCAATCTGATCTTCTGGCAGTTCTAACCGGGCTAACTGAGCAACCTTACGTACATCTGATGAGGAGATTTTAGTCATGATTATGTTCGGGAATTTTCAAAGTTAGTAATCTTCCGCCAACCAGAATAAGCAAAAGGTTGGCATCACTAACTAATATAGGCTGTAAATAAAGAGTACAGCAATCTCACTTCTTAAAAAAGAATTTTTTTCTAGACCATCCCATTTGGTAGCTCCAAATTTAATAGGTTGCTTTTTAATAAAGCGAATTTCCAAAAACAAATACTATTCTGGCGTCATTGTTGAAACAGAAGCATATTCAGAGGAGGAAGCCTCATGCCATGGTTTCTCAGGTAAAACTCAAAGGAACGAAACCTTATTTGGGGAGCCTGGTAATTTGTATATATACCTTTCATACGGTATTTATAATTGCGTAAATATTGTTACTGGTAAGAAAAATTGGGCAAATGGTGTTCTTCTTAGATCGATCGCAATTAAAGGGGAAGATGAGCGAATAGCCTCTGGTCCAGGATTATTAGCAAAAAGATTTGGATTGAATAGAAATCATAACAATTTACTTTTGTCACCTAAAAATGATTTTTGGTTGACTGAGGGGGAAAGTTTAAAAAATATAGGGAAAATTATACAAACAACTAGAATCGGCATATCTCAAGCTAAAGATATACCTTGGCGATGGTATCTAGAAAGTAGTAGAAGTGTTAGTAAAAGGGTTAAAGGAGATAAAACTCCTCCAATAAGTCAATGTTGGCGCCCATCCTCATTTGAGGGATTATGAATAATTGGAACCATAATCACATTCTTGATCTATCTACTTTTTCTTTAGATGACTACAAAACAGTTTTAGAACTAACAACAAGATTTAAAGATGTACATAAATCAAGTTCTAGAAAGCTTCCAGCTCTTCAAGGAAAATTAATTACCAACTTATTTTTCGAGCCAAGCACAAGAACACGTTCTAGCTTTGAACTTGCAGCCAAGAGACTATCTGCTGATGTTCAAAATTTTTCTGTATCTTCAAGTTCTTTAAGCAAAGGGGAGACCCCTTTAGATACTATTCTGACTTATATCTCAATGGGAGCTGATATTTTAGTAATTAGGCATGAATCAACTAATGTACCCGCCGATTTAGCTAATTACGTAGACACAAATAATATTAATATATCTATTCTTAATGCAGGGGATGGATATCACAGTCATCCAAGTCAAGGACTATTGGATTTATTTACACTTGCTTCTTTCTTTAATCCCAAAGAAGTATCTACAAACAGTCTTTTAAAGAAAAAGATAACAATAGTTGGAGATATTCTTCATTCTCGAGTTGCTAGATCCAACCTTTGGGCACTGACTGCGTGTGGTGCTGACGTAACACTTTGTGGTCCTCCAAGTCTACTTCCAGATGAATTTAATGATTTTGTTTTAAATCCTCCGCCAGGACAGAAAATTGATCCAGTCAATAAGCGAGGGATTGTTTGCATAGAAAGATCTCTAAAAGATGCTTTAAGAAATGCCGATGCTGTCATGACACTTCGAATTCAGAAAGAGAGAATGCAGCAAAATATGCTTACCGATCTAGATACTTATCATGAACAATATGGAATTACACATCAAAGTCTAAAATGGTGTAAGAAAAAAGCTCCTGTTCTACATCCTGGTCCAGTCAATAGAGAAATAGAAATAAGCAGTAAGTTAGTAGAAGCTAATTCAATCAAATCTAAATTGATCATTTTTCCGTCACCAATCCTGTCGCAAGCTAAAAGGCCTTCACTAGGTTCTAGGCTAATAACTTGATTTATATTTTTTAAGTCATTCCAATTCTTTTTTACTGATTGATTTGACCACATTGAAGTGTTCATTGCTGGAGCAATTACTATTTGTGATTGAGCGGCTAAAAGAATGCTTGCCAAAAGTCCATCAGCATTTCCATTGGTAAATTTTGATAATGATGTTGCGCTCATTGGGGCAACTATTATTAGTTCTGCCCACTCCGCTAAAGCAATATGCAAAGGTTTTGTTTGATAGTCCTCCCACTGATCTTGATTTTGATAACATTTATTTCTGCTTAAGGTGGATAAAGATAAGGGGCTAACTAATTTTGCAGCACTTGGAGTTATTACGCATTTGACTTCTGCTCCTATTTTAATTAGTCGACTAATTAAAATAGGAGCTTTGA